>JABLXX010000003.1:0-300000 GCA_013177825.1 Syntrophaceae bacterium | reverse complement strand
TTTTCTCCGGGTCCTGGAAAAGCCGGCGGAGCGGGTTGTCGAAACTGCGGCACAGCCACCACGGACATACATGCTTGCCCCTGACGAAAAGCACATCGAGGATTCCCTTCATTTCAAACCTCTTTCCTTCCCGCCGGACGATCACCCGGCCGCCACGCTCTGTGCCTGACGACTTCCGGGATTCAACGGCAATCCGAATCCGCCGCATATCCTCTGAAGCATGCATAAAAACACGGATGGACACAATGGATCGCCAGGCGAATCTACGCTTTTCCCGAAGATAAGAAAAGCGGATTGAGCGTCGCCCGCTCAACCCGCTTCTTTGACCGAACGGGGCGGATCGTCGCCTGCCCCGGAAATTCAATGCCGCACCGCTACCGGTCGAGCCAGATCTTCATCTCCCGCGCCTGCCTGGTCAGCTCGTCCCGGAACATGGGATGGGCAATGCTGATCAGGGCCTCCGCCCTCTGCCATGTAGATTTCCCCTTGAGCTGTACGATGCCGAACTCCGTGGCGATGTATTGGACGCAGGAACGCGGAACCGTGACGATCGACCCCGGTTTGAGCGTGGGGACGATACGCGAGTGAACACTGCCTTTCTTATCCGTGAACGTCGAACTCAGGGCGATGATCCCCTTCCCGCCCCGGGAACTGAACGCGCCGAAGATGAAATCGAACTGTCCGCCCGTTCCGGAGATGTGCGTAGTCCCCGAAGACTCGGAACAGACCTGGCTGAACAGGTCGACCTCGATGGCGTTGTTGATGGCGACGACCTTGTCGTTGACGGCAATGACCCGGGGTTCATTGGTGTAATTCACGGGATAGGAGGCGCAGGCCGGGTTGTTGTGGAGAAAGTCGTAGAGCTTCTTCGTCCCCATGGCAAACGTGTAAACCATCTTGAAGCGGTCCGTCGTCTTCCGGTTGCCGGTGATCTTTCCGGTGTTGTAGAGATCCACCATGGAATCGACGAGCATTTCCGTATGAATGCCCAGGTCGGAGAGATCGCTGTCGGCAATCATGGCGCCGATGACGTTGGGCAGTCCGCCGATGCCCAGCTGCAGGCAGGCACCGTCCTCGATCTCTTTCATGATGTGCCGGGCGATCTGGATGTCCGTTTCCGTCGGGGGGGCCGGAGGAACCTCGAGAATCGGCGGATTCTTCCCCTCCACGATGTAATCGACTCGCGACACGTGGACCGACTCCTGGTTTCCGCCCAGGCAGTGGGGCATGTTCTCGTTTACTTCCACGATCACCTTCTTCGCTTTTGTA
This sequence comes from Syntrophaceae bacterium, assembly GCA_013177825.1. Taxonomy (NCBI): domain Bacteria; kingdom Pseudomonadati; phylum Thermodesulfobacteriota; class Syntrophia; order Syntrophales; family Syntrophaceae; species Syntrophaceae bacterium. The sequence continues at coordinate 298,731 of JABLXX010000003.1, read as the reverse complement.
ATGGCCGCCGACGTCAGGGAATTGCATATGCCGAAATTGAAGTATCCCTGCGAATCCATGGGCCTGGCACTGACGAAGACGTAATCGTAGTCCCGGTACTTCCGGATGATCCGGGGCCCCTGATGGTAGGTCAGGGGGATGTAGCTGCAGAGCCCCTGTTGATACAGTTTCCGGCCGACCCCGGAAATATGCCAGTCGTCATAGATGAAATGTTTTCGATGGGGGTCCGCCTCAATGAATTTGGGGACCTTGGTGATGCAGACACCGTCGAGCCTGACGTTCGTCAGTTCCTCCACGCGCGCGGCAAGGGCTTCGTCGAGCGATTCCGGCCGGAGGGTAAATTCCGCAAAGAAGATTTCATCCCCGGAGTTGATCATTCCCGCCACTTCCGCGGCGGTTTTCAGTTTTTCCCGGTACTTTTTTCTGTTCAGTTCTTGCATGGGTCACATCGTCTCTCTTTTTTATTTATTCAAGTGGCTGATAGCACAGGAATCTTGTGCTTGGCGGCCACTTTGTGGATTCGTTTTCGCGAAAGCGGGGCGGCATCTGGAAAATCGAGGGGGGGATCATGGAGCTTCCAGCAATAACAGAATGGTTCTTGAAGGAACTTTTTTTACTGCGGGGGAATATAAGGATATCGGCCGTTTCAGTCAACAGGAATTATGCTGTCGTGCCGGGCAAATCAACGGCCGGGGAAACGCACGGATCGACCGGCGGGAGGAGCGGTCCTTACTTCCCCTCTTCCCGTTCACCCTTATTCATCAGGGACTTCAGGTGCCCGGCGCCAAAGACGATCAGGTCTTTCATCGCCTCGACCGCCGCTTGTGAATCCTGCGCGGCGATGGCCTCGACGATCCTGCGATGGAAGGAAGACACCTGGGTCATGAACGGGGCGTCGATGAAGGATTGTCGCGAGATGTTGACATAGACATGCTTGAACGAATTCAGGAGAAGCGGGTAGAAGAGATTGCCCGAAGCCATGGCCACATGGTGATGAAAGCGGAAATACAGGCTGGTCGTGGCGACAACGTCGTTCATGTCGATGCTTTCCCACTCTTCCAGGAACTGACGAAAGCCCAGGAGCTGCTCCTCCGTCCGGTTCAGCGCGGCCAGGCGGACCGTCTCCGTCTCGAAGAGGATGCGCATTTCCACCATGCTGTCGAGCAGCTTCGTCTCCAGCGCTCCCGAATAGTAATTCATCAGGGTGTCGAGAATCGCCAGGGATCCGTTGGTCCGGTAGTCGTTGACCACCGTTCCCACCCGGGGTTTTATCGTCACGAGGCCGCGGGATTCAAGTTCAAGCAGGCCTTCATGGACGACGGGCCGACTGACACCGAGGGCTTCCGCCAACTCGCGCTCGGAAAGCAGCTTCTGGCCCGCTTCGAGCTTGCCGGACAGGATCAGCGACTCGAATCGCTCGATGAACACCTCTTTCAGACTTTTGGCCCGGATCGGCGACAGCAGCGTCTTCATGGACAAAACAACCCGCTAACGAAGGATTCTTCAACGTTAATAAAAAAGCGGCATGCTCGGACGCGGCCGCTCTTCTTCGCGTGAGCGTGATAACCGTCAATTATCACAATTCAACCGTGATTTCCCGAAGGAAAGTCACTTCCTCACTTCTTCGGATCCTTCCTTCTTCTCCAGCTCGTCAGGAGACCGATCCAGGCCTTGACGTCCGTCAGGTATGCGACACGGTCGCTGATGATCGACAGGGACTTGACCGTCTTGCGGACCTCCCACAGCGTCATGGTGAGCACCGCCAGAGCGACGATCAGCATCAAGGCCACACCCATCCAGAAAAAAGGCAATATCTGCTCCGCCATAAATCCACCTTCCTTGTGTCTGCCGAAAAGGGCGCCGCGACCTGCCTGCGCCGGCGCGGCGCCCGCGTACCGTTTCAGAATCCGTGCGTATCCTACACCATGTAACGGCCGGGCAGCGAATGCGCCTGCTTGAGGAGGAAGCGCAACTGCTGCTTCTTGTGCGGGGGAAGGACGCAATAGAAAACGATTCCCAGCACCACAATCGCCGTCATGATCAGGCCGAACTTCTTTTTCTTGGTCATTCGTGCTCTCCTTTCGACGTCTTATAATCTCTCGTATTTCACGATCTGGTTGTAGGCGATGTAACCGGAGGCGACCGTCGTGGGAACGCCGCCGCCGGGATGGGTCCCCGATCCCGTCAGATACAGGCCCTCGATGCATTTCGACTTGGAGGAGGGACGGAAGACCGCCTGGTGCGAGGCGTCCTGGTGGAAACAGTAGATCGATCCCTCCGGCAGGTTCAGATTCCTCTCGTAATCCACGGGCGAGGCGGCGATCGCATGAACGATGTGTCCCCGGAGCCCGGGCACCAGCTTTTCGGAGATATAGTCGAGATACTCGTCGACGAACTGGTCCTTGAAGGAGTCCCAGTCCGTCCCCTTCAGGTGATAGAAGGATTCCGGGATCACGTTGATGACATGGTGTCCTTCCGGTGCCAGGCTGTCGTCGGAGTGGGAAGGCCAGCAGACCAGGCCGTAATTCGTGCTTGCCGGCAGCATCACGCCCGTCTCGACGTTGTTGGTCCAGAAATCGTTGACCTCCTGCATGGAAACGGCCGTGAAGCTGTGATGCGCGTCCAGCGGCGGCTTGCAGTCCACACCCACGTAAATCATGCATAGCCCCTTTCCGTACTTGAGGCTTTTCACACCGGAGCGGGTGAGCCAGGGCAGGTTCTCCTCCCCGATGAGGTCGAGGTATAGCATTTTGGGGTTGATGTTGGAAACCACCATCCGCGAGCTGATCTCCCCGCCGTCTGCGAGCACGACGCCCTGGGCGCGGCCGTTGCGGACCATCACGCTCGTCACGGTGCTGTTCATCCGGATCTCGAGACCGTCCTTCCGGCCGCACCGGAGCAGGGCCTCGGGGATGCGGATCATACCGCCCCGGGGATACCAGATGCCGCGATGCTCGCTGTACGGAATCATGCCGAAGGCCCCGGGACAGAGGGCGGGGGGCATGCCCATGTAAAGGGACTGATAGGCCATGGTCCCGAGGACCCGCTCGTTCTTGAAGTACTTCTGGATGAGGTCCTGATAGGTGGTCATGAACGTGGGCAGGTAGCGAAGCAGCGCCGGGTTTTTCCTGATCATCCGGGCCATGTCGCCCATCGTGTCGGCAGGACTGCACAGGATGGTGTCCAGGAGAACATCCATCATGTCACTGCAGTAATCGCAGAATTCAAACCATCGCCTTCCGTCTTCCGGCGACATGGAGGCGATCATCCTGCCGGTGGCCTCGATGGATTTCTCGATCGTGACGCGCTCGCCGTTGCGATACATGACCGAGAACATGGGATCGCAGGGGAGCAATTCCACCTCCCTGTCGAAGTGGGTTCCCAGCTTTCGGAAAACCGTTTCGATGGGCTGCGTAATCTCCACGATGGAGGCCCCGACGTCGTGGCGATAGCCGTTCCGCTCGAAGGTCGAGCAGCATCCGCCGATGCGGTCGCTCTGTTCGAGGACCAGGACCTTCAGCCCATGGTGGGCCAGAAGCGCCCCCGAGGAGAGGCCTCCCAGTCCGGCACCAATCACAATTACGTCATAATCTGCCATAATCTCTGCAACTCCTTTCCAATAAGGTCTCGCACGGGTCTTCGACCTCGTATGTTGTAAAATGCTTCAGCCGTCCGGGTGCGGCGTTCGTCCGGCGAATCGCCATATCCCTCGCGCAGCGCCGTGCGGCGGGCCCGTCCTACGCAAAGTAGCGCGGGATGAGAAAAGGCACCTGGCGAAGGATTTCCTTGAGGAAGCGTTTTTTCCGCTCCGGCTGCTTCAGGTAAATGATAACGGCCAGGGCCGCTCCGGCGATCAGAAGCTTTTTCTTCATTGCCGTCCTCCTACTCGTATTGTTGGATCAGGTCGGCCGCGATCATCCCCGAAGCGATGGTCGTCGGCACGCCGCCGCCCGGATGTGTGGAGGCGCCGACCAGGTAAAGGCCCTTGATGCTCTTGGATTTCGCCGAGGGGCGGAAGGTAACGCCGCTGGTGAGATCCTGCCGCAGGGCATAGATGGCCCCCTCGGGGGACAGCAGGCGCCGCTCGAAGTCGAGAGGAGTGGAGAGCTCCGCCACTTTGACGTGTTCGGCCAGACCCGGGATGTAGCGGTCCGACATGTAACGGATAACCTGCTCGATCAGGGCGGACTTGCATTCGTCCCAGGAGGTTCCCCGAAGCCGGTAGGGACCGGGCTGGAGGGTGAGGACGAGGACGTGTTGGCCCTCCGGGGCCAGTCCGGGATCGGAATGCGAGGTCCAGCTGACGATGCCGAAATGCTCCTGTCCGAAGCGGCCCTTTTTGTAAACGTTCCACCAGTAGTCGTTCAGCTCGTCCATCGGCCGGGTGATCAGGGTGTGATGCCCCTCCAGGGGCGGCCTGTAATCCACGCCGAGGTACAGCATGGGTGTCGACATGGAGTACTCGTAGCTTTTGATTCCCACGCGCGCCAGCCAGGGCAGGTGCTCCTCACCGATCATCTCGAGATAGAGCAGCTTGGCGTTGATGTCCGATACGACCAGATCGGAGGTGATCTCGGTGCCGTCGGCCAGGACCACGCCCATGGCGCGCCGGTTCCGGATGATCACGCTGTCCACGCGCGTCTTCAGGCGGACGGTCATGCCGAATTTCCCGCCGCAGCGCTCGAGGGCGCGGGGGATGCCGATCATGCCCCCTTTGCTGTAGTAGATCCCGGCATGCTCCGACCAGGGAACCATGGCAATGTAGCCCGGGCAAGTGTTGGGCGGCAGGCCGCCGTAGAAGCTCTGGAACGCGATGGACTCCCGGATGCGCGGATCCTTGAAGTACTTTTCGATCACACCCTGGTAGCTGCTCAGGAACATGGGGCCGTAGCGCAGGAGCTGCGGGGTCTTGCGGAACAGCCGGACGAGATCGGCATTGGTGTTTGCCGGCGCCACGAAGAATCCCTTCAGGGCGGCGTCGAGGAATCCCTGCATGTACTCGGCGTAGGAATGCCAGCCCTTGACGTCCCCCGGGGCGACGGCACCGATGTTCTTCGCCGATTCCTCGCTGGAGATGGGGTATTTGAGCCTGGTGCCGTCCTTGAGGATGACGTCGTAGACGGGATCGCAGGACACCAGGTCGACCTCCTGCTGAAGGGTCGTGCCGAGGCGCTGGAAACACCAGTTGATCACCTCGGCGTCCTCGATCAGGGATGCGCCCAGATCGAACTTGAAGCCGTCTTTCTCGAAGGTCGAACAGCAGCCCCCGATGAGACCACTCTGTTCGACCACCAGCACCTTGCGGCCCTGTCTGGCCAGGAGCGCACCCGCGCTCAGGCCGCCGCATCCGGCGCCGATGACGATGACATCGTAATCCGCCATTTGATTGCCTCCTGTGAAAGTTCCCATGCCTTTGAAGCGCGTCTCCCGAAGCGGCCGCAGCATCATGATTCCGACGACGGCATGGCCGGCGACCTTCTTGTGGCCGGTCATCATGCCAACGCTGTGGTATTACCACCTGCCAACTACAAAAAGATCCGCCCCCGGTCAAGGGGTTTTTCACGGCATTTAATAATTCCCAATGATATCCGATTGATTCTCTTCGGAGGAAATTCCCATGGAAGTTGTATGGGGGGAACGGTCCGGATGTTCGCTTGAGCCATCCGGGATTGGGCATCCGATTCCTCTTCGTTGTGGAAAAGACCGGACCATCCCCGTATACCCGTTAAAGTTATCGGGTCTTCGAGCCGAAAAGAGTAGCGGGACCACTGCAAAGCCTTCGCCGGAAAGGACCGGCGAGGGGGAAAATCGAACGCTGCGAGTTACGGCAAGGAAGCGGGCAAGGGGAAACGTACGTACATGGCGGATAAACCGTTAGCCAACAGGGCATCCATCTGGAAAAACAGCATGGACCGGATCAGGGAGAGTGCGCGGGGCAGTGACTGCATCCGGGCGACGGTCCGGTACCAGGACATGCACGGGAACGGGATTCTGCTCCGCGGGCTACAGGCCGAATCCGACCTCCTCAAGTGGGCTCTTCTTCAGAATATCAGGAAAACCAACAGCTGGATCCGCAGGCTCGTGGAGATCAATCATGGCGGGCCGAAACCTGGATCGATGAGGGGACTGCCTTTCTAAACACCATGAAGATTCTTTACTACACCATCATGTTCCTGCTGATCACGCTCTGATCCGGGCGGGCCTGCCGTCACAAGGGATGGCACGCAGCCGGATCGGACAGAAGCACTCCAGGCGTCACGCGGTCCGGTCCAGCTCTCTCCTGACCGCCAGGCCGAGCTTCTCGACGACATAGGGCTTGCGGACATATTCGCCCGCGCCGAGGGCCTGGGCTTCGTTCACGCGGTCCGTCTCCGAAAAGCCGCTCACGATGATCGCCTTCTGCTTCGGGTTGATCTCCAGGATGTGCCGGTAGGTGTCCAGCCCGTCCATCCCCGGGTCCATGATCATGTCCAGGAGCACCAGGTCCGCTCTGTTCTCCCGCAGGTAATCCATAGCCTCCTCCCCGCTGGAGACGATATCCACGTGGTAGCGGAGGCTCCTGAGCAGCTCCGCCGCCAACTCCCGCTGCTCCCTGACATCATCCACGACCAGGATCGACTCCTCCCGGCCCATGTATTCGGAAACGGGCGTGGATACGGCCGCGACCGGCAGTTCCTCTCTTGTGACGGGAAAGTAGATGGTGAAGGTGCTGCCTTTCCCCTCCCCGCTTTGGACATGGATGAAGCCGTCGTGATCTTTCACCGTGCCCCAGACCACTGACAGCCCCAGGCCCGTTCCGCTTCTCCCCATGACCTTCTTTGTATAGAACGGCTCGAAAATGTGCGGCAGGTCGGCGGCTGAAATGCCCTCCCCGGCATCGGAGACGGCAAGAACCACGTAATCCCCTTCCCGGACCTGCTCGTATCCGAAAAGCGGCCTGTCCAGACAATGATTGGCCGTCATGACCGTCAGCAGACCGCCTCCCGGCATGGCCTCGACGGCATTCGAGACGAGGTTGAACAGCGTCTTGGCGAGATGAACCGATGATCCAGAAATGTTCAGCAGGTCCGGTTCGAGGTCGATGCGGAAACGAACGCCGGGATGATGGGAGGCCAGGTTTTCGATCTCCGGGGATTTCTGAAAATCACCCACGATCCGATTCAGATTCAGGACCTCCTTCCCGGTCACTCCTCTCCTCGCCAGGGTCAGGAGATCCTGGACGATCGCCGCGGCCCGGCCGCCGGCCTGCATGATGCTCGTGAGGCGGGATCGGACCGGGCTGTCGGCGTCGAGGCTGTTCAGGAGCAGCTCCGTGTACCCGATGACGACGCCCAGGGTGTTGTTCAGGTCGTGGGCGACGCCTCCCGCCAGCTTTCCCAGGGCCTCCATCTTTTCGGCACGGTTCAGCCGCTCCTCCAGCAGGCGCCTCTCCTCCTCCGCCTGCCTGCGCCCGGTGATGTCCCGGTCAAAGGCGATGGAAAGAAAATTGCCTTTGTAATCAAAATAATTCGTGTTCACTTCGACGGGGAACAGCTGTCCATCCTTCTTCCGATGGTTGCTGGTAAAGGTCATCCTGCCCAGGCGCCGGACATCCATCTTATGCTGCTCCCACCCCTCGATGGGAAAATCCGGGTCGATGTCGAACACCGTCATCCCCAGCAGTTCTTCCCGGGAATAGCCCATGGAGGTGCAGGCGGCATTGTTCGCGTATTCGATGCCGCCGTCATGATCCACCAGCAAGATGCTGTCCGGGGCGTTGTCCATTGCGAACTGCATCAGGAGAAGCGACTCCTCCGTGTTCTTCCGGTCCGTGATGTCGATGACCTGAATGATCGCTTTCATACGGCCCGATGAATCCAAATACAACGCACTGCGCACCTCGCCGGTACGCTTTGCACCATCTTTCCGCAAGAAAGAAAATTCGTAATGGGAAGGGACGTCCTCCCCCTGAAGACGGCGCTCTAAACGCTCGGTCATCATTTTCCGGCTTTCTTCCGTCAGTGAAAAATCGGAGTGCCTGCCCAGCAGCTCCTGTTCCGAATACCCGGAAAGACGGCAGAACTCCTCGTTCACGTATGCATATCGGGAGGCGTCGTCGATGATGGCGATCCCGACCAGGGACTTTTCGACCACGGACCGGAATTTTTCCTCGCTCTCCCGCCGGGCTCTCTCAGCCTCGATTTTTTCCGTGACATTCCGGTACATGCCGAGAAGGCACCGTTCACCGCCGATCGTGATGATGCGGGCCGTCATCTCGCAGGTGAAAATTGTCCCGTTTCTGCGTCGAAACCGGTATTCCCGCGCCTGCATCTCCTCATCGGCACGCAGGCTTTCCAATACGCGTTCGCGGTCCGACGGATCGATCCATACGGCGAGGTCAAAGGGGGTCCTGCCGATGGCTTCTTCCCTTGCATAGCCGGTCTGCCGGGTGAACTCGTCGCTCACATCGACATAGACGCTGTCTCTGAGCCGGGTGATGGTCATGATGTCGGGACTCATGCGGAACACGCGGGAGAACTTCTCCTCGCTCTCGAGGAGCGTCGCCTCCGCCCGCTTCCATTCCGTGATGTCGCGGTCGGAACCCTGGAAGCCCTGCAGGCTTCCCGCGGCGTCGAGGATCGGAACCGCATTGCTTTCCAGGTAGCGGTAGCTTCCATCCCGATGCCTCCAGCGCAAAACGAGACTCTTCCAGCCGGTGTTCTCTGCACGGCACCGGTCCAGGGTTTCCCGGACATGGGCAAAGTCGTCTTCGTGAAGCAGATGGAGCAGGTCCTGCCCCACGATTTCGCCGGGGCGATACCCCAGGATCTGATCCAGCGCATCGTTGCTGAAGGTATGGCGCCCCTCGGAATCGATGGCCCAGATCCAGTCCTGGCTCGTCGATACAAAGGATTTGAACCGCTCCTCGCTTTCCCGGAGGGCCTTTTCCGTCCGCTTGCGTTCCGAGATGTCACGGACGATGGCCCACATGAGGGAAAGGTCGCCATCCGCATCCCTCAGGAGCGTGGTCCGCAGCTCCACCGGGAAGACCGTCCCGTCTTTCCTGCGGTACTCCTTTTCATAAATACCGGAATAGCCCCTGGTGAGTACCTCGCTCTCGATAATGGCCTTCTCCATCGCATGCCATTTCCCGGGCGTGATGTCCTCGTAGGTCATCCTTCTGATCTCGTCGGGTGCATAACCGAGCATGCGAAGAAAGGTGGGATTGTAATCCAGAATACGGCCTTGCATGTCAACGGCGGCAAAAGCGTCGATCATGCTCCGGTGCAGCATGCGGAATTTGATCTCCGATGCACGGAGTGCTTCCTCCGCCCGCCGGAGGATGGATTCCGACTGTTCCAGCTCCTTGATCCGCTGCCTCAGCAGGGCGTTCTCTCTGAGCAGACCCTGATCTGTCACTGGATGTCCTCCCTTTGCGATCCACGTTGCCGGCCGGTGCATCGCTGCGCGCTCGTTTCCCCCATCAGATTGTCGATCCGTGAAACCAGCCGTCTATATTGACTTTTTAAACCTATGGGCCGGGAACGTCAAATCAATAATGATTGCAAACCCGACGGGACGGATCGGCCATACGAAGAAAGGCTGCAAGGTGACTTGCAGCCTTTCTTCGTTCATATGGTCGGGGCGGCAGGATTCGAACCTGCGACATCTTGCTCCCAAAGCAAGCGCGCTACCAGGCTGCGCTACGCCCCGATTCATTTGCTAGCGGTTCTGAAGCCGCCTCTCAAGGGCCTCCCTGAATTTGCCGAAGGCCCGGGCTCGATGGCTGAGACGGTTCTTTTCCTCCAGAGACAGGCGAGCCACCGTTTTCCCAAGGGCGGGAACATAAAATACCGGATCGTACCCGAACCCTCCGTCTCCATCGGGTGTCTCCGCGATTATCCCCTCCCAGGCGCCTTCATAGGATTCGCAGGATCCGTCGGGCTCGCAGATGACCAGGATGCACCGGAAGGCGGCGTTTCTTCCCTCCTTCGGAACGTTCTTCATCTCCCGGAGCAGCTTTTCGATGTTCCTTGCATCGTCGGCATTCTCCCCGGCATACCGGGCCGAATGGACTCCCGGGGCGCCGTCCAGGGCGTCCACAGTAAGGCCAGAATCGTCGGCCAGGGCCGGATGGCCGGTATAATGGGCAATGGCAAGTGCCTTTTTCTGTGCATTCGCCAGGAAGGTTTCGCCGTCTTCCTCTACGTCCGGGGCATCGGGGAAATCGTCCAGCGAGAGGAGCGAAATCGGCAGTCCTGCCAGGAGGGCCCGAATTTCCCGGATCTTCCCCCGGTTGCGGGATGCGAAAACAACGGTCTTCAACGGCGGTCCCCCAGGGCCGCCTGCTGCGCATCGACGAGGGCCCGGATTCCGCCGGAGGCCGCCTCCAGCATGCGATCCAGAAGCTCCCGCTCGAAGGGAGACTCCTCCGCCGTTCCCTGTACCTCGATGAATCGCCCGCTTCCGGTCATCACCACGTTCATGTCCACGTCCGCCCGGGAATCCTCGGGATAGTTCAGGTCCAGGAGGATCTCGCCGTCCCGCACGCCCACGCTGACCGCCGCGACAGAATCTTCAACTGGGATACGGTCCACCAGGCCCCGCTCCTTCATCTTCCGGAACAGCTCCACCAGGGCCACGAAGCTCCCCGTGATGGAGGCCGTACGGGTTCCGCCGTCGGCCTGGAGAACGTCGCAGTCGATGTAGATCGTGCGCTCGCCGAAGGCGTTCAGGTCGGTCACGGCCCGGAGCGACCGGCCGATGAGCCGCTGGATCTCGTGGGTGCGCCCGCCGACCTTGCCGCGGGTCGACTCACGGGGTGTCCTTGTGGTCCCTGCCATGGGGAGCATCGCATACTCGGCGGTGAGCCAGCCCTTCCCGGTGTTCCTCAGAAACGGCGGGACGCCATCCTCCAGGGAGGCCGTACAGAGGACCTTCGTGGCCCCCATCTCGATGAGGACGGAACCCTCCGCGTGGTCCAGGTAGCCGACGGTCATGCGGACCGGACGCAATTCAAGGAGTTTTCTGCCGTCTGTTCGCATATTCAATTCGCTTCCATCAGTTTATTACGCCGTCCCTCTTCTCAGAGGACCTCGCGGATGCTCTTCGCGAGGGCGGCGGCTATGGCCTGTTGGGTGCCGTCTTCGAGGAGCCGCTTGCTGTCTTCGGGATGGGTGGCAAACCCGATCTCCACCACCACGGCCGGCACGGTCAGGCCTTCCAGCAGGGGAACGGGAGCCTCCCGGAGGCCCCGGTTGGCCTTCGGGAAAACCGTGGAGAGATTCTTCTCGATGGCCCGCGCCAGGCGAACGCTTTCGTTCAGGTACCTGTTCTTCGCCATGTCTTTCAGGATCGCCTTCGAGTCTCCGCCGTTCCCGGCCGCAGCCTGGAAGCCGGGGAACCAGACCTCGAATCCGTGGGCCTTCTTGTCGAAGCCGGCATTGACGTGGAGCGAAAGGACAAGGTCCGGCTTCGCGCTCGCGGCTGCCTTCGCCCTGTCTGCCTGGGACAGGGAGGTATCGGCGGTTCTCGTGAGGAGCACGTCGATTCCCCCGCCGGCCAGCGCCTTCTTCATCAGGAGCGCAACCGCCAGGGTGACGTCTTTTTCGGCGGTCTTTTCCCCTACCTGCACGCCCGCATCCGATCCCCCGTGTCCCGGGTCGATGAGAACGACCCGACGGGCGGACTGGGCCTCCGCGGAAATCGGAACGGAAAGGAGCGTCACCGCAAGAATCGCAACGAACATCATCAGGAACAGCCGCTTCATCATTCATCCCTTGTTGGAAATACCCTTGGAACAGGCTGCGGGTTCATACCGCAGGGGGAACATCCGTGTCAACCGGCAACCGCGCGGATGTCCCGCAACGTGTTTGCAGAAAGAGCCTGCCGGAAAGGCCACCGGGAAACGCTCGAGCACCGTCTCCCGAAATCTCCCGTTTTCCAGATGCCTCGAATGGCGGCGGCGGGGGAAACGCGGCGAACGGGCAGGTTTCAACGATCTTTCACAACTGCCGGAGGCGCTCGACCGACATCACGCAATCCAGCTTCTTGATGGCCGTTACCACTTTGTTGAGTTCGTTCAGGTCGTTGACGTCGATCTTGAAGTCGCAGACCGCCTGCATGTCCGGGTTGTTCGTGTCCACCTGGGCGTTGCTGATGTTGACGTCGTGGGCGGAGATGGCGCTGCTCACGTCTGCCAGCACTCCCTTGCGGTCCCGGCAGACAACGCGGATATGAACGGGATAGGTGTGCCTTTCCTTCACGTTCCATTCCACGTCCACCAGGCGGTCCGCCTCCATGTCCCGGGTGTTCGGACAGGTGCTTGTGTGAACGACGATCCCCCGTCCCCGGGATATGTAGCCCACGATCTCGTCCCCGGGGATGGGCGTGCAGCACTTGGCGAACCGCACCATCACGTCCTCGATCCCCGTCAGGGAGATGCCGACGGTGGACACCTCGTGCATCTTTTTCTTCGCCTTCTCGGGAACGGGCTCTTCCGCTTTCGGCTCTTCCGGCACGAAATACTGGACGACATGCTTCGGCGAGAGCTTCCCGTAGCCCACCGCCGCCATCAGGTCGTCCTGGGAACGGACCTGGTTCTCCTCGTAGATCTTCTTGAGCGCCTCCGGCTTGCCGAGAAGGCTGAACTTCAGGCCGTGCTTGCGGAACTCCTTCTCCAGGAGCTCGCGGCCCAGAACGATGCTCCGGTTCCTCTCTTCCGTGTTGACCCAGTTCTTGATCTTGGAGCGGGCCCGGGACGTAACGGCATACTTGAGCCAGTCCTTGCTGGGGTGGTGCCCTGCCTGCGTGGTGATCTCCACCCGGTCCCCGTTCTGGAGCTGGTACTTGAGGGGGACGATGTTGCGGTTCACCTTGGCGCCGATGCAGGTGTGGCCGACGTCGGAATGAATGCTGTAGGCGAAGTCGATGGGCGTGGCCCCCTTCGGGAAGGCCCGGACGTCGCCGTTGGGTGTAAAGACGTACACCTCGTCGGGGAAGAGGGCCATCTTCAGGGTGGACATGTACTCCCTGGGATTGTCCACCTCCTGCTGGACTTCCAGGAGCTCCCGGAGCCTCTTGATCTGCTCGTCCTCCCCGCCGTCGGTGGAGCGCCGCTCCTTGTACCGCCAGTGGGCGGCGATCCCCTCTTCGGCCCACTCGTGCATGGCCCGGGTCCGGATCTGGACCTCCATGCGCTCCCCGTAGGGGCCGATGACGGTCGTGTGAAGAGACTTGTAGTTGTTGGCCTTGGGGATGGCGATGTAGTCCTTGAAGCGTCCCGGAACCGGCTTCCACAGGGAGTGGATCATGCTGAGGGCCGCATAGCACTCCCGCACCGTGTCGGACGCCAGGATGATCCGGAATGCGATCAGGTCGTAAACCTCGTCGAACTCGATATGCTGGGCCTGCATCTTCTTGTGGATGCTCCAGAGGTGCTTGGCGCGCCCCTCCACATCGGCCACGAGGTCGGCCTTCCTGAGCTCCTCCCGGATGATCCGGGTGACTTCCTCGGTGTAGTGCTCCCGCTTCTCCCGCTTCTCCGAGACACGGAAGCCCAACTCGTTAAAGGCATGGGGCTCGAGGTACTGGAAGGCGAGGTCCTCCAGCTCCACTTTCATCCAGTAGATCCCCAGGCGGTTCGCCAGGGGGGCGTAGAGATCGAGCGTCTCCCGGGCGATGTACTTCTGCTTGTCCGGGGGGTGGTACTGGAGGGTCCGCATGTTGTGGATCCGATCCGCCAGGCGCACCATGAGGATCCGGATGTCCGCCGACATGGCCAGGATCATCTTGCGGAAGTTTTCCGCCTGCAGTGCCTCCCGGCTGCCCAGGGTGATCCGGCTGATCTTCGTCAGACCCTCCACCAGGAAAGCCACGTCCTTGCCGAAGGCCTCCCCGATCTGCTCGGGCGTGGCCAGGGTGTCCTCCACGGTGTCGTGGAGCAGTCCCGTCACGACGGTCGAGCAGTCGAGCCGCATGTCCGTCAACATCCCCGCCACTTCCATCGGGTGGATGAGGTAAGGCTCTCCCGAAAGGCGGACCTGTCCCTGGTGGACGCTGGCGGAGAAGACGTAGGCCTTCTGGATGAGCTCCTGCTCTTCCGGCGTCATGTAGGCCTGGGCCCGGTCGAGAATGTCGGTGATGCGGATCATGAACCGCTCACTCCGATCCTTTCGTCTCTTGCGTTCCCGTCCCGGCGGCTCACTCCGGAACCTTCATTTCGTCCCGGACGGTGCGGTCGACGAACTCCACCGCCTCGTCCAGGGGCAGGACGTGAACCTCGCCGGTCCGGCGGATCCGGACCTCCACCTTTCCCTCGGCCAGGCGTTTCGGCCCCACCGTAACCCGGAGGGGAATGCCGACGAGGTCGGCGTCCATGAACTTGACTCCCGCCCGCTCGTCCCGGTCGTCCAGAACCGCCTCGATCCCCCGGTCCTTCCAGGCTTCGTAGAGCCGTTCCGCCGCCCCGGCGAGGGCGCTGTCGTTCACGTTCGTCGGCGTGATGATCACCTGGTAGGGCGCCAGCGGCATGGGCCATACGATTCCCGCGGCGTCGTTGTTCTGCTCGATCGTGGCCGCCACCGTCCTGCCGATGCCGATGCCGTAGCAGCCCATGACCATGTACTGCTCCTTGCCGTTCCGGTCCAGGTAGACGGCCCGCATGGCTTTGCTGTACTTGAGGCCCAGCTTGAAGACGTGTCCGACCTCGATCCCCCGGGCAAAGTGGAGCTTTTTTCCGCACCGCGGGCAGGAATCCTCTTCTCGGATGGCCCGGAAGTCCGCAAAGGCCTTCACGGCGAAATCACGCCCCATGTTGACGTTCCGGACGTGGTAATCCTCCTTGTTGGCTCCCATGACGAAGTCGGTCATCCCGATCAGGGAATAGTCGGCGTAGACGGGACACCGGATGCCCACGGCCCCGACAAAGCCCCTGGGGGCATTCGCCACCTCGACGATCACGTCTTCCAGGGCCATTTCCAGTACGTCACACCCCAGGAAATTCTTCACCTTGATCTCGTTCACCTCGTGGTCGCCCCGGATCAGGACCGCCACGGGTTTGTCGTCGGCGCTGTAGATCAGGGTCTTGACGACCTCCTGGGGGGTCACCTTCAGGAACGCGCAGACTTCCTCAATGGTCCGGACGTCAGGCGTGTGGACATCCTCGACGGCCTTCGTCGAGGCCGCAGGCGCCGGTTCGGGCGGCCGCGCGATCTCCGCCTTCTCGAGGTTCGCCGCATAGTTGCAGGATTCGCAGTAGACCATTCCGTCCTCGCCCGTATCGGCGACGACGAGGAACTCATGGGAAAAGCTTCCGCCGATGCTCCCCGAGTCGGCCTCGACGGGCCGGAATTTCAGGCCGCAGCGGGCGAAGATCCGGTTGTAGGCGTCGAACATCTTCTGGTAGCTGGTCTCGGCCGTCTCGCTGTCCACGTCGAAGCTGTAGGCGTCCTTCATGCCGAATTCCCGGCAGCGCATGACGCCGAAGCGGGGACGGATCTCGTCCCGGAACTTCGTCTGGATCTGGTAGAGATTCCGGGGAAGCTGGCGGTAGGTCTTGATCTCGTTCCGCACCAGGTCGGTGATGACCTCTTCGTGGGTCGGCCCGAGGCAGCATTCCCGGTCGTGGCGGTCCCGGAAACGGAGAAGCTCCTTCCCGTAATGGACCCAGCGGCCCGACTCCTGCCAGAGCTCCGCCGGCTGCACCGTGGGCATGAAGACCTCCTGCGCCCCCGCACGGTTCATCTCCTCCCGGACGATCTGCTCGAACTTCCGGATAACGCGATAACCAAGGGGAAGATACGTGTAAACGCCGCTCGTGAGCTTGCGGATCATTCCCGACCGGATCATGAGCTGGTGGCTGATCACCTCCGCGTCGGACGGGACCTCCCGGACCGTGGGCAGAAACATCTCGGAATAACGCATGAATCCTCCTCGTATGGTTGGTTGTGCCGCGGCACGAAAGAACGTATGCGGTCAGCGCGGCCGACGGCCGGTCATGGCGTCCACTTCCTCCAGCAGCGCTTTCACCAGGTCGCCCTCGGCGACCTTCCGGACGGGTTTTCCCTTCTTGAAGAGCATCCCGGCCCGCTTTCCCCCGGCGATACCGATGTCCGCTTCCGCCGCCTCGCCGGGGCCGTTGACGACGCATCCCATGATGGCGATCTTCAGCGGTTCCCGCATGCCGGCGAGCCGGCGCTCCACCTCTTCGACAACGGCAAGCAGGTCGATCTCGCAGCGTCCGCATGTGGGGCAGGCGATGATATCGGGGCCCACGGCCCGGACATTCAGAGCCCGAAGGATTCCGTAGGCGATGCCGACCTCCGGTACGGGATTCCCGGTGACGGACACCCGGATCGTATCGCCGATCCCCTCGTAGAGCAGTGTCCCGATGCCGGCGGCGGACTTGACGGCGGCGTTGAGCAGCGTCCCCGCCTCGGTGACGCCCAGATGGAGCGGATAGTCCGTTCGGCGGGATACCTCCCGGTAGGCCTCGATCATGGTCGGCACATCGGAGGACTTGAGGGACAGCTTGATGGCTGTAAAGCCCAGGTCCTCCAGGAGGCGGACATTCCGGAGGGCGCTTTCCACGAGGGCCTCCGCCGCGGGTCCGCCGTACCTCTCCAGCAGGTCCTTTTCCAGGGAGCCGGCGTTGATTCCGACGCGGATGGGAATCCCCCGCTCCCCGGCGGCCCGCACGACCTCGGGGAGCTTCTCCCGTTTCATGTTGCCCGGGTTGATCCGGATGGCGTCGGCACCTCTCTCGATAGACAAAAGGGCAAGACGGTGATCGAAATGGATGTCCGCGACCAGGGGCAGGGAAATCCGCTCTTTGATCGCTTTCAGAGCCAGGGCGGCCTCCTCGTCCGGGACGGCCGCCCGGATAATCTCGCACCCCGCTTCCTCGAGGGCGTGGATCTGCCGGACTGTGGCTTCCACGTTCCGCGTATCCGTTGAGGTCATGGACTGAACGGCCACCGGCGCACCGCCGCCGATCTGCACACCGCCGATCACGACGGGACGGGTTTGCCTTCTTCTGACGGATCTCTCCAAGGACGGACTCCGGGAATGAAACTGCCTAAATGAAGGAGGGTTTTCTTATAACACGAAGGGGTGCAGCGATCAACCGGCCATTTTCCACCAGGGATGTCACTTTTTCCTTGACACGTCCACCCTTGTGCGATACGGCATCCGCCACAGCGGGAATTTAAAAGGTAAATTGCTCCGCTATACAAATGTGCTAAAGCGCCGAACCGATCCGTCCGTTTCAACCCGCGCTTCCGGCGCGGGTTTTTTTATCCATCGGACAAAAGCCCCGCGGGCTCATTGGTTTGGGAACTACGGAACCTGACAGAAGAAAGGAAAGAAAGCATGCAGATTTCATCGGAAAGCATCAAGGTTGGACACCCCGACATCGTTGCGGACATGATCGCCGCCCACATCATCGCGGAAATCCTGGACGCGGAACACGAGAGAAAGAAGATGGACATCAACACCATGCCTCACTGCGGGGTGGAGGTGTTTATCGGCAAGGGGCTCTGCGTCGTCGGGGGCGAGGTAAGCACCCGCGTGTACATCGATATCGATAAGGTGGTCCGCAAGACCGTCCTGGCCCTGGGATACAACGACGCGGCCGTCGGCCTGAACGGAAACTCGATGGGCATCCTGAACGCCATCATTCCCCAGTCTCCGGACATCAACATCGGCACCCGGGGAGACCTCGGTAAACACAAGGAAATCGGTGCCGGCGACCAGGGGATCATGTACGGCTTCGCCTGCGACGAGACACCGGACCTGCTCCCCCTTCCCTATGTCCTGGTGAGCCGGATGATGCGTACCTTCGAGGCGCTGAACGATCCCATTTTCGCTCCCGACGGCAAGGGCCAGGTCTCCGTCGAATACGACGACAAGACGGGGAAGCCGAAGCGGCTTGCCAAGGTCCTGATGTCCAACGCCATCGACTACCGCTTCGTGAAGGGGAAGAGATCAGCCGTGGAGACCAGGGCGAAGAAGATCGCCTTCGAATGCCTCGCCGACTGGGTGGACAAGAAGACGGAATTTCTCTTCAACCCCACCGGGGAATGGCAGGCGATCAACTCCTGCAGCGCCGCCGATTCGGGCGTGACGGGCCGCAAGCTCGTGGTTCAGTGCTACGGCGGATATCCGGGGGCCCAGCTGGGCGGCGGCTCCGTAGTGAACAAGTCGCCCGAGAAAGTGGATTGCTCCGCCGCATTCGGCGCCCGCTACGTGGCCAAGAACATCGTAGCCGCCGGACTGGCCGCGAAGTGCTCCGTCCAGCTCGCCTACGCCATCGGCATCGCGAAGCCCTTCTCGATCTACATCGACACCTTCGGAACGGGAAAAGTTCCGGCCAGGAAACTGGAAAAACTCGTCGAGGCCAATTTCGACCTCACTCCTGCCGGGATGATCGAGCGCTTTGACCTCCTCAACGGGAACGTCTACCGGAAGATTCCCGTGACCCTGTTCATGGACAACTACCGCTGGGAGAAGACGGACCTGGCGAAGAAGCTGAAGAAGGACGCAGGCATCTAACTCGTTGAGGGGACAGGCGGGAGCCTGTTCCCTGCCTTTTCCGAGGGGGCGGATTTCCGAATCCGCCCCCTTCCTTATTCCTTTTCTCCCCCACCAGCCGGATCGCCTTCTGTCGGTCACTCTGGAGAGAGGCTTCCCTCGCGCTCAGAAGAGTTTTTTCGACCCTGCAGCGTCTCGCTCCGCTGCAAAGTCATAACTCGCGCCTGGCGGCGCTCAGACAGATGACTTTGCGGGCGCTGCACTGCGACGGCAGGGTGCCCCGAAAAAGCCTCTATTCGCGCTCCGGGAAGCCCCACTCCCCGCCATCCGCGGGGGCGCGGCCGGGGGTTCCCAGAGGAGCGATTAGGACATTTTTCCATCCCTCCTGCCTGAGTGGTCGTCAACGGCGGATTGCGGAAAAATGGCCGCGACGGCGGGAACCCCCGTGACAGCCCCCGTGACACGACGCTCAAAGCAAGGAAAAACACAAGGGAACAGTAGAACTGAGTTACACAATGCTCCTGGCGAATGCCTGCGTCTGGAAGGGAGAAAAAAGAGGGGAAAGGTAGCGGAGGACAGGCGAACGCCTGTCCCCCGACTTTTGTTCAGCCCAGGCTCGCGACGGCTTTCGCGATCCGGCGCAGCCCTTCCTCGATGTTTTTCATGGAGGTGGCATAGGAGAGGCGGATGAACCGGTCGTCGCCGAAGGCGATCCCGGGCACCACCGCCACGTTCGCCTCCTCCAGCAGGAATTCCGTCACACCGGTGGATCCTTCGAGGGTTTTCCCGCGCCACGGGCGTCCGAAGAGCCCCTCCACGTTCGGAAACACGTAGAAGGCACCCTCAGGAAGGCGGCAGGAGATGCCCTGAACCGCGTTCAGCCCGGACGTGATGACGTCGCGCCGCTTCTGGAATTCCACGACCATGGCGCTTACGACGGATTCTTCGCCGTTCAGGGCCGCCACGGAGGCCTTCTGGGCGATGGAAGTCGGATTGGAGGTGTTCTGACTCTGGAGGTCCGTCGCCGCGGCAATGGCCTCCCGTGGACCCGCGGCATAACCGATCCGCCAGCCTGTCATGGCATAGGCCTTCGAAACGCCGTTCACGACGAAGGCGCGTTCCTTCAGCCGCCCGTCGACGCTGACGATGTTGGCGAATTTCCGGCTGTCGTAGAGGATCTTCTCGTAGATGTCGTCGGTAATCACAAGAATATCCGTCTCCAGAACGACCTCCGCCAGGGCTTTCAGTTCCGTCTCCGTATAGGCCGACCCCGTCGGGTTGGAAGGACTATTTAGAATGAGGGCCTTCGTCCGTCCCGTAAGGGCCTTCCGGAGCGCCTCCGGCCCGACCTTGAAGCCGTCCTTCTCTTCCGTCGGGAGGATCACCGGCGTGCCGCCGGCCAAGACCACGAGATCCGGGTAGGACACCCAGTAGGGTGCCGGGACGATCACCTCGTCCCCATCGCCGAAGAGGACCTGGGCCAGATTGTAGAGACTGTGCTTCGCCCCGCAGGAAACCAGGATCTCGGGACGGCTGTAGGTCAGTCCGTTGTCGCGGTTCAGCTTGGCGATGACGGCATCTTTCAGGTCATCGATCCCCCCCACGGGGGTGTATTTCGTGAAACCGGCCCGGATGGCCTCCACGGCGGCCTGCTTGATGTGCTCCGGTGTGTCGAAATCGGGTTCCCCGGCCCCGAACCCGAGGATATCCCGTCCGGCCGCCTTGAGAGCCGCCGCTTTCGCCGTCACGGCCAGGGTCGGAGAAGGTTTGATGAGTGTTGCTCGAGGTGACAGTTTCATGGTTTTCGTTTCCTATTTCTTGGTAAATTTCTCCTGCAGTTTCCTGTGAATGAGATCCGGCACCAGGCCCCGGACGGACCCGCCGAGGCTCGCCGCCTCCTTGATGAGGTTGGAACTGGTATAGAACCACTTGTAGCCCGTCATGAGGAAAACCGTCTCCACATCCCGGTTGAGGCGGCGGTTGATGAGGGCCATCTGGAACTCGTACTCGAAGTCGGACACGGCACGGAGCCCCCTCAGGATCACGCCGGCTCCGGTATTGCGGGCGTAATCCACCAGCAGTCCCGCAAAACTGTCAACCCGGACCCGCTCCCAGTCGTGCACCGTGTCCTTGAGTACCTCATGGATCAGGTCCATCCGTTCCTGCACGGTGAAGAGGGAGGCCTTATTGGGGTTGTATGCGACCAGGACCACGAGTTCGTCGAAAATCCGGAGGCCCCTTTCGATGATGTCGATATGGCCGTTCGTGATGGGATCAAAAGAACCAGGATAAACCGCTATCTTTTTCATGCGTAATTTTCTCCGCGCGCAGTGAGTTCATAGAAGGAGATCATGGTGTCCCCGTACCGTCTTCTGTCCGAGCAGCGCCAGATCTCCGCCGCCGGCTCCGTCAGTTCCTCCCTTGCCGAATGCTGAATCACCAGCAGGCCTTCCCCGTCCAGAAGCGGCCACTCGGCCGTTTCCTTCAGGATTTCACCAACCCGGTTCCCGGCGTAGGGGGGGTCGGCAAAAACCAAGTGGAAGCGTTCTCCCCTCCGGGAGAGCCGTCTGACGCCGTCGGAGGCATCGGTTTCCAGGATCTCCGCTGCGCCGTCGTATCCGCAATCCCGGACATTTCTCCGCAGGCACTCCGCCATTCGAGGATCCTGCTCAACGAACACCGCCCTGGCGGCGCCCCTGCTCAAGGCCTCGATACCAACGGCCCCGGAGCCGGCGTAGAGATCCAGAAAGGCAAATCCCCGGACATCCTGAAGGATGTTGAACAGGGCTTCCCGGATCCGGTCGGAAGTGGGCCTTGCCCGGCTGCCTTTCGGGACGAAGAGCCGTTTTCCGCGGGAAATGCCCCCGATCACCCTCATCCGTACCGCCTCTCCGGTCGTCCGGAGTTGCCGGGCTCGCCGCCCCGGTCTATCCGGCGGTCCACCCGGTTGTTCACAGGTAATCCCGGATCAGGATCTCGGCGATCTGGACGGCGTTGAGGGCCGCGCCCTTCCGAAGATTGTCCGAAACGACCCAGAGGTTGATCCCGTTGGCGATCGACTCGTCCTCCCGGATCCGCCCCACGAAGGTGTCATCCTTCCCGGCGGCATGAATGGCCAGGGGATACTGCCGGTTTGCGGGATCGTCCACCACTTTCACTCCCGGCGCTTCGGCGAGGAGGGCCTTCACCTCGGCGGCGGTGATCTTTTTCTCCGTCTCGATGTTCACCGATTCCGAATGGCTGTAGAACACGGGCACCCGGACCGTTGTGGCGGTCACCGCGATGGAGGGGTCCATGATCTTCTTCGTCTCATTGACCATCTTCATCTCTTCCTTGGTGTAGCCGTTCTCGATGAAGACGTCGATCTGGGGCAGGCAGTTGAAGGCGATCTGGTGGGGATAGACCTTCACGGTCGGCTCCTGGCAGGCCAGGAGTGCCCGGGTCTGCTGCTCCAACTCGTCGATGGCCTTCTTGCCGGTGCCGGAAACGGCCTGATAGGTGGAGACGACAATCCGCCTGATCCGAACCGCATCGTGAATCGGCTTCAGGGCGACCACCATCTGGATGGTCGAACAATTCGGGTTCGCGATGATTCCCCGGTTCCTGTACTGGGAGATCGCCTCCGGGTTGACCTCCGGCACGACCAGGGGGATATCCGGCACCATACGGAAGGCGCTCGTGTTGTCCACCACGACGCAGCCCGCCCGGGCCGCGATGGGGGCAAACTTCTCGCTGATGCTCCCCCCGGCTGAAAAGAGTCCGATCTGGACACCGCCAAAGGAATCATCCTTCAGGACCTCCACGGGATAAGACTTCCCCCGGAACTCGAGGGACTTGCCCAGAGATCGCTCCGAGGCCAGCAGCTTCAGTTGGCCCACGGGAAAGTTGCGCTCCTCCAGGATCCGGATCATTTCATTGCCGACGGCGCCGGTGGCGCCGACTACTGCTACACTCCATGTTCTCATAAAAAAACCTCTTCCGAACAAATTGAAAGGGTAGAGCACTGGAGCGTGGTGTGCGTCCGCTTTCCGTGCGCCTACCCTTCCTTCGCTTCGCTTACTTCTTCACGGCTTGCCGGGGCTCGGCGGGCCCCTTTTTTTTGGCTTCCGCGCCGTAGATCGCCTTCCGGAACATCTTATAGGCAAACCATGCCGGGCCGGAAACGCTGTATCCGGCGAAGAATGTGAACACCATGATCTGAGGCTCCGCAACGACAATGACCAGGACGAGCACAATCAGCACGAAGGAGATGAAGGGCTTCCGCGCGAAGAAATTCAGATCCTTGAAGCTGTAGTACTTGATGCTGCTCACCATGAACAGCGACAGGCAGATAACGCCGATCAGGACTCCCGCATGCGGGAAAGCACCCTGGAAGCCCAGATAGTGGTACAGAAGCACTCCCGTGGCGACGACGGAGGCCGCTCCCGGAATGGGCAGCCCGTTGAACACCTTGCTCTCGATGATGCCGATCTGGATGTTGAACCGGGCAAGCCGCAGAGCTCCGCAGGTGACGAACAGGAAGGCTGCGAGCCATCCCCACTTGCCGAAGGAAGACAGGGACCAGGTGTAGGCCAGGATGGATGGGGCCACGCCGAAGGCCACCAGGTCCGCCAGGGAATCATACTCGGCTCCGAACTTGCTGGTCGTGTTTGTCATCCGGGCGATCCGGCCGTCCAGGCCGTCCAGAACAAGGGCCGCCATAATCGCCCAGGCGGCCGTTTCAAACTGTCCGTGGGTGGAGACAACCACCGAGTAGAAGCCGCACAGCAGGCTGGCCGTCGTGAATAAGTTCGGCAGGACGTAAATTCCCTTCTTCATGCCGTCGCGCATACGACCGGTTTTTTCGTTCAATGCAGCACCCCCAGGGGGGTCTCCCCGGCCCGGGTCACGTCTCCGACTTTGACGGAGACCGTGGACTCCACAGGCAGGAAGACATCCAGGCGCGAGCCGAATCGGATGAGGCCGAAACGCTCGCCCCGGGTTACGGTCATGCCTTCTTTCAGCCAGCAGACGATCCTTCTGGCCACCAGCCCGGCGATCTGAATCGTCAGGATTTTCTTTCCATCATCGGTCCGGATCAGGACCGCGTTGCGCTCGTTGTCGGTCGACGCCTTGTCCAGGCTCGCAACGAGAAACTTCCCCTTGTAGTAGCGGATCCCTTCCACCGTTCCCGAGCAGGGAATCCGGTTCACATGAACATTGAAGACATTCATGAAAATGCAGATCTTCTTCGCCCGCCCTTTCAGAATATCGGACTCTTCGGCCTCTCCCACGAAGATAACCTTGCCGTCGGCGGGAGAAACGACCAGACCGGGCGTTTCGGGGGTCTTCCTTTCGGGATTCCGGAAAAACCAGAGGACAAAAGCCGTGATGAGCGTGAGAAGTGTTGCGGAGACGGGATAACCGGCGAGCCAGGACGTAACGGCAAAAACGGCCGGGACGGCGATAAACGGAATGCCTTCCGGCACGATGATGCTGTTTCGGCTCATGAATTCACTCTCCCGAGAAGCGACGGCCAAGCCCGGATTATGATTTCCCTATTATCCGAGATCGTGCCGGATGTCAACGGGTTCCGGGACGGCGAGCCTTGCCGTTGCAGTCATTCGGGAAGCCGGCTCTGCTACGTCCCCTGACCCGGCGGGGGTTGTTTCGTTTCCGCCTCGGACTGCCGCAGATAGGCGGGAACAAAGGTCAGCGGGTCTGCAAACCGCCCCGCCCGATAATAGTGCCAGGCCAGCCATCCCACGGCGGAGGCCCGGATGCCGTTCAACGGGGCGGGGGCAAAACGGGCTTTCTCTCCGAGCCTTTCCCGGATCGCCTCCGCATAGACAACCGCCCCTTCACCGATGAAGAGGGCCGGCTCCTGAATGGAACCCAGAAGTTCCGACAGGGACACTGTCGCATCGGGAATCCAGGCCTGGGGAAGGCCGGTTCCGTCGAAGCGGTAGAGAGCCCCATAGACCTGACCTTTTCTGGCATCGAGGAGCGGACAGACGGGGATGCCGGATCCGGCGGCGTTCATGGCCAGGGCCTCCAGGGTGGAAACGGGAACGATCGGTTTCCCCGTGGCCAGTGCAAGTCCCTTGATGGTTCCCGCCCCGATGCGCAGGCCCGTGAACGAACCCGGCCCGCCTGTCGCGGCCAGGAGATCGATCTCTTCGATACGGATGCCGGCCAGATCGAGGATGGACTGGACAAAGGGAAGAACGACCGTTGCATGATGACGGCCCAGGTCCGCGTACCCCTCCACCAGGATCTTTTCATCCTCCAGGAGGGCCGCGGAGGCCGTTTTTGTTGCCGTGTCCAAAGCCAGGATCTTCATTATTTACCGGTAAAGAATCGCACAAAGCCTTCGTAAATCGGGTTATCCCCCAGGAGCCGATCGATGTCCATCCCGAACACGAAGATCATCAGGAGAATGAGAAATGCAAAACCCACCTGCTGGGCGATTTCACGAATTTTCATGCTCACCGGCCGCCGAATGACCGCTTCGATGACGTAGAACAGGAGATGCCCGCCGTCGAGAATCGGGATCGGCAGAAGGTTGAGAACTCCCAGATTGATGCTCAGCAGCGCCATCAGGAGGAAAAAGGGAACGAATCCTTCCTTGACCTGGGCACCGGCAAGCTGGGCGATGAAGATCGGGCCTCCCAGGGTCTTCGGGGAGATGACCCCCTCGAAGATCTTGACGATGCTCACCAGGGTGAGCTCACTCAGGTACCAAGTTTTCTTCAGGCCGACCCAGAACGCCTCGGCCGGATTCAGTCGCTCCGTCACGATTTTCGGGTCCGGACTGACGCCGATCTTCCAGGCGTCGACCTCCTCCCCGAAGAGGTTCTTTGCCTTCATCGAACGGGGGGTGACGGAAAGGTCCTGCCGCTGCCCTCCCCGGTCCACCGCGATCCGGAGCGCTTTGCCGCCGCTGGCCCCGATGATCTCCGCCAGGTGCTCCCATTTGCGGACCGGCTTCCCGTCGATGGCCACCACGGTGTCCGCCGGCCGCATCCCCGCCTCCATGGCCGCCGAGCCTTCCTGGATGGTCCCGATCGTGCTGGTCAGGGTCGGCACGCCGGCCATGTAAATGCCGGTAAAGATCAGGATGGCCAGAATGAAGTTGAAGACCGGGCCGGCCAGGACGATGCCCATGCGGACCCAGACGGACTTGTTCGAGAAGGAGCGATGGCGCTCTTCTTCCGGGAGAAGTTCCGCCTCCGATTCTCCCAGGAGCTTCACGTATCCCCCCAGGGGGATGAGGGAGAGCAGGTACTCCGTCTCCCCGATTTTCCGGCTGTAGAGCTTCCGGCCGAAGCCCAGGGAAAACTTCAGGACTCCGACTCCGGACCATTTGGCTGCCAGGAAATGCCCCAACTCATGGGCGAAGATGAGAACACCCAGGAGAACAATGACCGATAGGATGCTGATGCCGATCAAGCGCCTTGCCTCTCGATGATGGTTTGGGCCTCTTCCCTGGCCCAGCGGTCCGCCCGGAGAACGTCCTCGACGGTCCGGATGTCCTCCTTCGTGTGGCGGGAGAGAACCTCTTTAATCGTCGCCGCCATGTCTGTAAAGCGAATTTTTCCGGCGAGGAAGGCCTCCACTGCGACTTCGTTGGCCCCGTTGAGGACCGCCGGGGCGGTTCCTCCGGCTCTCCCGGCCCCGTAGGCCAGATCCAGGCTCGGGAAGCGATCCCGGTCCGGCTCCAGGAATTCAAGGATGCCCGCCCGGGTCAGATCCAGGAGCGAGCCCGGCTGCGGGATCCGCTCGGGCCAGGTCAGCGCATAGGCGATGGGGATCCGCATGTCCGGCACGCCCAGATGGGCCAGGATGGAGCCGTCCCGGAACTCCACCATGGAGTGGACGATGCTCCGGGGATGGATGACCACGTCGATCCGGTCGTAATCGACATCGAAGAGCCACCGCGCCTCGATGACCTCCAGCCCCTTGTTCATCATGGAGGCCGAGTCGATGGTGATCTTGCGCCCCATGGTCCAGTTCGGGTGCTTCAGAGCCTCTGCGGGGGTAACGGCTGCCATCTGCTCCCGGCCGTGGCGGAGAAACGGCCCCCCCGAGGCCGTCAGCACAATGCGCCGCACGGCACCCCGCTGCTGCCCCTCGAGGCACTGGAAGACGGCACTGTGCTCGCTGTCAACGGGAAGAAGCCGGACCCCTTTCGCCCGGACCCGCTCCATGACCAGGGACCCCGCCGTGACGAGGGTCTCCTTGTTGGCCAGGGCGATGTCCTTCCCCGCCTCGATGGCCGCCAGCGTCGGGAGGAGCCCCGCAGCCCCCACCAGGGCCGACAGGACCATGTCCGCACCTTTCGCCGATGCGCAAAGGCAATAGCCGTCCGTCCCGTAGAGGATGTCCGCCCGGACGGGGCCGGTCATCTCCCGGAGTCGACGGGCATGCTCCTCGTCGATGACCGAAACGACTTCCGGGTTGAACTCCTCGATCTGCTTTATCAGCAGGTCCAGGTTTCGTCCCGCCGCAAGGGCGACCACGTCGAAGCGGGAGCGGTTCCGCCGCACCACGTCCAGAGCGCTGGTTCCGATGGAACCGGTGGATCCGAGAATCGAGAGTTTTCTCATGGAAGAAGGAAAAGTTTGTAATAGTAGACGAACGGCCCGATGAAGATGAGGCAGTCCAGGCGGTCCAGGAACCCTCCATGGCCCGGGAGGAGTGTTCCCGAATCCTTCGTCCCCGAGGCCCTCTTCAGGGCCGACTCGCAGAGGTCGCCGAGCTGCCCGATGACGCTCCCCGCGAGGGCCAGGGCCACCGTGTGTCCCACCGGCAGGTCCGGCAGGAAGAAGTACCGGTAGATGAGGCAGAACAGGAGGCTTCCGGCGAAGAGGCCCAGGGTCCCCTCGACAGTCTTCCCGGGACTCACCAGGGGAAGCAGCTTGTTCCGCCCGAAGGTCCTGCCCACGTAAAAGGCCGCCACATCACCCGAAAACGCCAGGACAAGAACGAAAAAAATCCACAGGACCCCGTCCGGTGCCTGCCGGATCATGATGATGTGGGACATCATCAGGGGGATGTAGAGGATGCCGAAGACGAGTTTCTGCACCGGCAGGATGTCGAAACGTTCCTCCCGGATCCGGGGCAGGTAGGTCATGAAGACGATCAGGACCGAAAAGGCGACCACGGCCATCAGGATACGGGCATCGCCGGTTCGGGCGGCGAGACAGACCGCGCCGGCGAAGAGGAGGCCCTCCCACCGCTCCCAGGGATGCCCCTCCCCGAAGGACATGCGGGTGTACTCCTCCATCCCGAGGAGGACGACGGCCAGGATCAGGAGGAAGAACAAGAGCTCCCCCCCGAAAAGAACCAGGGCGAACAGGATCGGCACAGCGACGATTGCTGTGAGCCAGCGTTGTAAGTGTGAACTCGCCATGACACCTCCGGTCTGTTGAAAAACGCCCGTCTGCTGTGTTTCCCTCATCCTTCGCCACTCGACGTACGAACGGGAACGACTCGCGGCTCAGGATTTCGGGGGCCTTGCATCCGGGCATTTTTGAACAGCCCGGTTGAATACCTATTCCGCTGTTTACCGATGGGCGAATAATCCTCCGTTCCTTGCCGGCGATCCCGTGCATCGAGCCGGGATGTTTCCACGGGGAACGAGTCCGATTCACCGTCCCACAGTCATACCGAGATGCAGGCGAGCGTTTTTCAACAGCCCGCCCATTAGAGTTGTTCGGACGTCAACCCGAACCTTCTCTCCCGCTGCTGATAGGCGGTAATAGCCTTCAGGAGCTCGTTGCGATCGAAATCGGGCCACAGGACGTCGGTAAAGAAGAACTCCGTATAGGCCATCTGCCAGAGGAGAAAATTGCTGATCCGGAATTCTCCACTCGTCCGGATGAGCAGGTCCGGATCGGGAATTCCGGTGGTCTGGAGGTGTTCCTCGAACGTTTCCCTTGCTATGTCCTCAGGAGCAAGGAGTCCGGTCGCGCATTTTCCGGCCATGGCCCGCACCGCTTCGAGAATCTCGTCCCGGCCTCCGTAGCTCAGCGCCAGGATCAGGACCATCTCCCGGTTCTCCTTCGTGGCTTCCATCGTCTCCCGGAGAAAACGCTTCACCGGTTCCCGGAGCGCCGCGGTGTTTCCAATCGTCTGCAGGCGGATCCCCTGCTCCTGAAGCTCCCGGGACTCGGACTGTAGATAGTCGACCAGCAGGTCCATCAGGGCCGATACCTCCCGGGCCGGCCGCATCCAGTTCTCCACCGAAAAGGCGTACAGCGTCAGGTATTGAATGCCGATCTGTCTGCAGGTCCGCACGGTCGTCCGGACGGCCTCGGCCCCCTTCCGGTGGCCGGCGATTCTTCCCAGGGCATGCTTTTTCGCCCAGCGCCCATTGCCGTCCATGATGACGGCAATGTGCCGGGGCAGATTTTTCGGATCGATCCCGTTGAAATCGCTCACGGATAGACTCTCCCCCTGCTTCCGGCCCTAACACATCCCTAGTTCGAATGCAAACGCCCGTCCCGGCAGGAGCACCATCAGCTTTCCAGACCGCTCAAAAGGGGTTGGATACCAGGCTCCCGAAGTCCTGAGCCGCGCGGCGCACTTCATGTTACGTTGAGCGGCTGAGTGACGAGGGAAACGCCGCAGTCAGCCCCTCATCAACAGCCTGACAAAAAAAAGGGAGCTTCCGCTCCCTTCCCCTGCCGGCCCCGCGGGGCCGGAATACCTTTGAATCCATGATCGCCGGAAACCTGTTTCGGAGCGATGATATCGACATGCCCCATCAGATTTCCATGATCTCCTTCTCTTTCGCCGCCAGAAGGTCATCCACTTTCTCGATGGCCTTGTCCATTCGCTTCTTCACTTCCTCCTGCTGCGTGAACATCTCGTCCTCGGAGATCTTGTTGTCCTTCTTCAGGGTCTTGAACTCCTCGTTGGCGTCGCGGCGTGCGTTCCGCAGCTTGACCTTGCTTTCCTCGGTCATCTTCTTGACGACCTTGACCAGCTCCTTCCGGCGCTCTTCCGTAAGTGCCGGAATGGCCAGACGCACCAGTTTGCCGTCATTGGTGGGGGTAAGGCCGATGTCCGCCTTCTGGATCGCCTTTTCGATAGCGCCGATGACGCTGATGTCCCAGGGGGAAATCAGGATCATCCGGCTCTCCGGAATCGAAAGGTTGGCCACCTGGTTCAGCGGCGTGGGCACCCCGTAGTAATCGACCTTGATCCCGTCCAGGAGCGCCAGGGAGGCACGTCCCGTTCGAACCTTGCTGAACGACTTCTCCAAGGCTCCGATAGACCGGTCCATATCTTCCTTCAGCGTGGCAAATACCTTTTCTTTCATGATTTACGCTCCTAACCGGGTCCCTACCGGTTCCCCGCAGAGTACCCGCTTGATGTTCCCACTCTTCTGGAGGTTGAAGACGATCACCGGCATGCCGTTCTCCCGGCAGAGAGAAACGGCCGTGCCGTCCATCACTTTCAGGTCCTTCACCAGGACATCTGCATAGCCGATGCGTTCGAAAAAGACCGCTTCCGGGTGATTGACGGGATCCCGGTCATAGACGCCGTCCACTTTCGTGGCCTTCAGGAGAACATCGGCCTTGATCTCGACGGCTCGGAGTGCCGCCGCCGTGTCGGTGGTAAAAAACGGGTTTCCCGTCCCTCCCGCCAGCAGAAGAACGCGCCCCTCCTCGAGGTAACGAATGGCTCGCCTCTGGATGTAGGGTTCGGCCACCCCTTTGACGTCCAGGGCGGACAGGACACGGGCCGGAACCCCCTGGGCCTCCAGGGCGCTCTGCATGGTCAGGCAGTTGATGACCGTGGCCAGCATTCCCGTGTAGTCCGCCGCCGTCCGGTCCATGCCTCGGGCAGCGGCGACACCGCCACGCCAGATGTTGCCGCCGCCGATGACGAGGCCCATCTGGACTCCCAACGCCGCAACCGACTTGAGTTCCCGGGCGATCCCCTCGATCACCTCGAAATCGAAGCCGAAGCCCTTGCCGCCGGCAAGGGCTTCGCCGCTGAGTTTCAACAGAACCCTGCGATAGACCGGCCGTTCCAAATCAGCCCTTCAACTCTTCTCCCAGCTGGAACCGGGCGAAGCGACGGATGATGATGTTCTCTCCCGTCTTGGCGATCATCTCGTTCAGAAGCGTCTTCACCGTGATGTCTGTGTTTTTGATGAACTTCTGATCCAGGAGGCACACATCCTCATAGTACTTCCGGAGCTTCCCCTCGATGATCTTGTCCCAGATCTTCTCGGGCTTTTTCTCCTGGGCAAGCTGATCGCGATAAATGGCCTTCTCCCGTTCCATATCGGCCTCGGGGATCTCTTCGCTGTTCAGGTACAGGGGATTCGACGCCGCCACGTGCATGGCGATGTCCTTGACGAAAGCGGTGAAATTGTCCGTCTTCGCCACGAAGTCGGTCTCGCAGTTCACCTCGACCAGGACGCCGATCTTTCCTCCCATGTGAATGTAGGAACCGACGGCGCCGTCCTTGGCGGCCTTGGAAGAGCGCTTGGTCGCCGCCGACATGCCCTTTTTGCGCAGAAAGTCGATGGCCTTTTCAAA
Source organism: Syntrophaceae bacterium (assembly GCA_013177825.1). Lineage (NCBI taxonomy): Bacteria > Pseudomonadati > Thermodesulfobacteriota > Syntrophia > Syntrophales > Syntrophaceae > Syntrophaceae bacterium. The sequence continues at coordinate 267,682 of JABLXX010000003.1, read as the reverse complement.
ATCGCCATCCGAGGCCTGAAGGGCCTCCTTGCAGTCCATCATGCCGGCGCCCGTTTTCGTTCTCAGCTCTTTTACCATTCCGGATGTAATTTCCAATGCTCAAACCTCCATCCTTGTATCTGTGGAATTATGCACTTACTTCCGCCGCCCCGTCCTGTGCCTCGGGACTTTCCTTCCGCTCTACGCTCTCCGGAACATCCGGCTCGGCCTCCTCGACGGGTGTCTCCGCCGGGGCATTCTTGTCGCTCTCTGCCTGGAGCTTTTCCTCGTAGCGCCTCTTTCCTTCCAGGACCGCGTCGGCGATGCGGGAAGAAAAGAGTTTGATGGCCCGGATGGCGTCGTCATTCCCCGGGATGACGTAATCGATCAGGTCGGGGTTGCAGTTCGTATCCACGATGGCCGTAATGGGAATGCCGAGCTTCCGGGCTTCCTGAACGGCAATGTCCTCCCGCTTCGGATCCACGATGAACAGCCCTCCCGGATGCCCCTTGAGGGTCCGGATTCCGCCGAGGACCTTGATCAACTTGTCCCGCTCCTTCTGGAGCTTCATGATCTCCTTTTTCGGAAATGCGCGGACGCTTTCGTCCTGGAACATCTTGTCCAGCATGTTCAGGCGGTCGATGCTCTTCTTGATGGTGACGAAATTGGTCAGCATCCCGCCGAGCCAACGCTGGTTCACGTGAGGCATGCCGCACCGCTCCGATTCCTCGCGAATCGACTCCTGGGACTGTTTCTTCGTTCCCACAAACAGGATGGTACCCCCGTTCGCCACGGTGTTCACAACAAAGTCGTAGGCCTTGTGGAACATCTCGACGGTCTGCTGGAGGTCGATGATGTAGATGCCGTTCCGGGCGCCGAAGATGTAGGTCTTCATCTTCGGGTTCCATTTGTTGGTCTGGTGACCGAAGTGGACTCCCGCCTCAAGCAGGAGCTTCATGGAAATCAATGCTGCCATAGTCTTTCTCCTTTTGTTTTTTCCTCCACCCCCATCACCCCGCCAGGGAACTTTTCCAAGGAAAAGCAACCCCCTGCCGGTCCGGGGATGTGCGAAATCTGGTGGCCATTAGCATAAAGGGATTCCCTTGGCAAGGGAAAACCCGGTCTCCTTTCGATCCTGCCGCGGGAGTGACAGCCCCCGCGCCCCGACAAATGGAATTCCCGCTCAGGTCGTGTAATGCGCGTTGATCTTGACGTAATCGAAGGTCAGGTCGGACGCATGAAGGCTGAACGTTCCCCTGCCCACGGAAAGGTTGATCCGGACATGGATGCGGTCGGCCGCCATGATCCCGGCCAGTTCCGGTACTGCCGCGGGAATGCCCCGCCCGCCGGAGAAAACCGTCACACCGCCGAAGGACACGTCGACGGCATCGGGATCCACGGATACGCCGGAAGCCCCGACGGCCTGGATCACCCGTCCCCAGTTGGGATCGCCCCCGAAACACGCCGTCTTGAACAGGTTCGAGTTCCCCACGGCATAGGCCACTCTCCGGGCCTCCGCCTTCGTTCTTCCTCCCAAGACTTCGACCGTGACGATCTTGGTCGCCCCCTCCCCGTCGCGGACCATGGCCAGGGCCATCTCCTCCAGTACGGCGGACAGCATGCTCCGGAACATCCGGCCGTCCCGGCCGCCCTTCCGGAAGGGACGGTTTCCCGCCCGGCCGTTCGCCAGGATCAGGACCGTGTCGTTGGTGCTCATGCAGCCGTCCACGGTGATCGCGTTGAAGCTGCGGGACACGCCCTCCCGGAGCAGGTCTTCCAGGAGAGGGGCATCGACGGCCGCGTCGGTGAGGACGTAGGAAAGTAGAGTCGCCATGTTCGGCTGGATCATGCCCGCTCCCTTGGCCATCCCGAGGACCGTCACGGGCCTGCCGTCGATGTTCTCCACGCGCACGGCCATCTTGGGGAAGCGGTCCGTCGTGAGGATCGCCTCCTGTGCATCTTCCATTCCGTCCGGCCGGAGGGATCCTGCGAGCGGCCGGATGCCGGCAAGGATCTTCCCGACCGGGAGGCGCCGGCCGATAACCCCCGTGGAGGCCACCAGGATCAGGTCATCCGGAATGCCCAACGCCTCCGAGACGGCCCGGGATGAAGCCCGGGCGTCCTCAACCCCTTCGGGACCGTTTGCTGCGTTGGCGTTTCCGCTGTTGGTCAGGATGGCCTGGGCCCGGCCGGACCGGATGCGCTCCATGTCCAAGATCACCGGGGCGGCCTTGAAGGTGTTGGTCGTGAACAGGCCGGCCGCCGCGGCCGGTTCGTCCGAGACGATGAGGGCCAGGTCCTTCCGCCCGTTCTCCTTGATCCCCGCAGCGATCCCCGCCGCCCGAAAACCGGGGACGGTTAAACTTTCGTCTTTACTCATCCTTCAGCCTTCTCCCACCGCAACACGGCACCGGGAACGCTTCATGCGGCCGTTTTCTCAATTTGCGCCACAACACTTCTTGTATTTCTTTCCGCTCCCGCAGGGGCAGGGATCGTTCCGCCCGACCTTTTCACCGGTCCGCTTCACCGGGGCAGCGGCCGCTCCGTCTCCTCCCCGGCTCATGACGTACTCCTGCTCCTGCCGCCGCTGGATCCGCTCGACCTCGTCCTCCCGCTGGATTCGGACCATACAGAGCTTCTCCAGGCTGTCCATCTTGATCCGCTCGATCATCTCCATGAACATGTCGTACCCTTCCTTCTGGTATTCCCGGACCGGATCCTTCTGGCCGTATCCCCGGAGGCCGATCCCCTCCTTGAGGTGGTCCATGGCCAACAGGTGGTCCTTCCACTGGGTATCGATGGCGTTCAGCATGATCACCCGGAGGAGATATTCCATCAGCTCCGTCCCGAATTCCGCTTCCTTCCCCTTCAGAAGTCCCATCACCGCTTCGCGGATCTCTTCTTGGATCACGGCGGGCCGCAGGTCCTCCCGATCGGAAAAGTTCATTTTCAGGGAAAACTGCTTGAAGACCATGTCCTCCAGCCCCTTGAGATCCCCTTCCTCCGCGTGGCCCTTCTCGTCAATGAAATCCGGAATCAGATCGTCCAGGACGTCCCCCAGCATCTCCTCCAGGTCCGACCAGAGGCCTTCGCCTCCCCGGAGCACCTTGCGGCGTTGCTCGTAGATGACCTGCCGCTGGCGGTTCATGACATCGTCGTATTCCAGGAGGTGTTTCCGGATCTCGAAGTTCTGTCCTTCCACGCGCTTCTGCGAGTTCTCGATCGCCTTGGAGATCATCCGGTGCTCAATGGGCTGGTTCTCTTCAATGCCGATTCGGTCCATGATGGCGGAGATCTTTTCACCCCCGAAGATGCGCATCAGGTCGTCATCGAGGGACAGGTAGAATCGGGAAGACCCCATGTCCCCCTGGCGTCCCGACCGGCCCCGGAGCTGGTTGTCGATCCGCCGGCTCTCGTGGCGCTCCGTCCCCAGGATGTGGAGGCCCCCCAGCTCCGCGACGCCGTCTCCCAGCTTGATGTCGGTTCCTCGCCCCGCCATGTTGGTCGAGATGGTCACCATGCCCTTCTGGCCCGCCTGGGCGACGATCTCCGCCTCCCTGTCGTGCTGCTTGGCGTTGAGAACGTGGTGCTTCACTCCCGAACGGGAAAGAAGCTTGCTCAGGTGCTCCGATTTCTCGATGGAGATCGTGCCCACCAGGACGGGCCGTCCGTTCCGGTGCATCTCCTTGATCTCTTCGATGACGGCATTGAATTTTTCCACTTCCGTCTTGTAGACCACGTCTCCCGCGTCGTTCCGGATCATGGGCATGTTCGTCGGGACGACCACCACCTCGAGGCCGTAGATCTTCTTGAACTCCTCCGCCTCCGTATCGGCGGTACCGGTCATGCCCGCCAGCTTGTCGTACATGCGGAAGTAGTTCTGGAAGGTGATGGACGCCAGGGTCTGATTTTCCCGCTCGATCTTGACCTTCTCCTTCGCCTCCAGGGCCTGATGCAGGCCGTCGCTGTAACGCCTCCCCGGCATGAGCCGGCCGGTGAACTCGTCGACGATGATGACCTCGCCGTCCTTCACCATGTAGTCCACGTCCCGCTTGAAGAGGGTGTGGGCACGGAGGGCCTGGTTCACGTGGTGGACGATCTCGATGTTCCTTGGCTCGTAGAGGTTCTGGACCTTCAGGAGGGTTTCCACCCGGGCGACGCCCTCCTCGGTCAGCACCACGGTCTTGCTCTTTTCCTCGATCGTGTAGTCCGTGTCCTTGTGAAGACGCGGGATGATCTGGTTGATCCGGTAGTACTTGTCCGTCGATTCGTCGGAGGGCCCGGAGATGATGAGGGGTGTCCGGGCCTCGTCGATGAGGATGCTGTCGACCTCGTCGACGATGGCATAGTTGAAGTCCCTCTGGACGTAGTCGTCCAGGGTGAACTTCATGTTGTCCCGGAGATAGTCAAACCCGAACTCGTTGTTCGTTCCGTATGTAATATCGGACAGATAGGCCTTTCTGCGCTCCGCGTCGTCCATGCCGTGGACGATAACGCCCACGGTCAGTCCGAGGAAATTGTAGACAGGACCCATCCACGAGGCATCGCGACGGGCCAGGTAGTCGTTCACCGTGACCAAATGGGCGCCCCTGCCCGCCAGGGCGTTCAGGTACATCGGCATGGTCGCCGCCAGGGTTTTTCCTTCCCCGGTCTTCATCTCGGCGATCTTCCCCTCGTGAAGAACGATGCCGCCGATGACCTGCACGTCGAAGGGGCGCATCAGCAGGGTCCGCCGGGACACCTCCCGCACGACCGCAAAGGCCTCCGGCAGGATGTCCTCCAGGGAGGCGCCGTTGTCCAGTTTCTCCTTGAAATACGGGGTTTTCGCCCGTAGCTCGGCGTCACTCAAGGCCAGCATGGCCGGTTCCAGGTCGTTGACTTCCTCCAGAAGGAAGGACAGGCGCTTGAGATCGCGGTCGTTCTTGCTGCCCACGATTTTTTTCAGGATGTTTTCAAACATGTTGGTTATCCAATAAAAAAACCGGCGTCACACCGGTGTCAGACATTCGGCCGCCCAAGTGAGGACGGAAGGGCATACTTCCTATGGGCGCAGATAACTTCGGGGATTCACGGCAACCCCGCTGAAATGGACCGAGTAATGCAGATGGGAACCGGTGCTGCGGCCGGTGTTCCCGACATATCCGATGATTTCCCCCCTGCGGACGATCGCTCCCTGCCGGACGGCGATCCGGGACATGTGGCCATAGGTCGTGGAGAGCCCCCGGCCATGGTCGACCTTGACCATGTTGCCCAGACCGCTCTGCCGCGCCGCTTCGAGCACCACCCCGTCGGCGGGCACACGGATGGGCATTCCCTGCTGCGTGGCGATGTCGATGCCGTCGTGATGCTCCCGGCCCCCACCGAAGGGGGAGGAGCGGGTGCCGAATTCGGATGTCACGAGCCCCCGTACCGGCCAGAGGGACGGGGTTGACGCGATAACCGACCGCTGACGGTTCAGGAACTTCAGGATCTGGACAAAGCTTTTCTCCTGTGCGGCCGCATCCTGCTCCAGCCGGTCAACACCCCGGACGACCTCCTTCAGGATGGCCTGTCGGTCTCCATCCAGGCGCGACGGAACGAGCCGCTCGTCCGGTACGGTGCCCCCGATCCCGAGGATCTCCTGTTTGTCGCGGTTGCTCTCGATATTGGCGGCGATCCGGATCTTCCGGTCGAACTCCTTCAACTCGTCGATCCTGGCACCATACCGCTCCAGGCGGCCGGCAAGGTCGACGATCTGCTTCTCCTGATTTCCCGTGACCGCCCGCAGGCGGGCCAGTTCGGAGGCATCCCGGCGGATGGAGATATAGTCGTAGGCCAAGTAGAGGGAGAGGAGAACAACGGTTGCCAGGACCGCGGCCAGCCCTGTCAGGAGAGAACCCGGAATCCCGAAGGTATGGACGGGACCGTCCCTTCGGGGAATGATCAAGAGGGTAAAGCCGCGTTTCGCCATCCTGACTCCTTGCCATTCCGCGTCCCCTCCGGTCGTCGCCCGGAGGAGGCTGAACATCCTCTTTCGGGTTGGATGCGGGCGGATCACCGAAGCGCGAACGGGATGAGATTGGAACCGACGGATACCTGGTTGCAAAGGGTTCGCCACGTTACCACGGATGCCGGGAAAGTCAAGACCGAAATCCCGGATCCGTCCGTTTCTCCCCTTTTTTCAGCTGGTTGCGTTCAAACAAAACGGTGATCGGAGCCCGGTGCGGCGCCCTCGTCCGTAATCCCGGAAACAGGACCGGCGACCGACTGCTCTCTCGGGCGGGATCCCCTCGTTCACGTCCGCGGAGGAGTGCCGTCGCCCTATTCCTTCCGGACGGTCATCAGGGGATCTCCCACTTCGACCTTGTCGCCCGGGGACACCCGGATCTCCACCACCTGCCCCTTCAGGTCGGAAGCCACATTGTTGAGCATCTTCATGGCCTCCAGGATGATCAGGACCTGTCCCGGCTCGACCTCCGCCCCTTCCGTAACGGGAATCTCGCTGACCGTCCCGCTGATATGGGACCGGATATCGCCCTTCTTGGCCAGCTCGCTGATCTCTTTGGCCGACAGGACCATCTTTTTCTTCGCCTGCTCGTTCCCCTCCTCCTCCAGGACGGTGAGGACGGGCTCGGTGTGGTGGTCGATGACCATGTAGGTGACCATGTCGCCCGCCTTGGTTTTCCGCTGCGGTCCGATCTCGATGGTATGGAGCCGGCCGAAAGCGTCCGGGAAATCGAACTTCTCGCCCTGCGAGAAACCTCCCCGGTTGAACCAGATTTTCGGCGACAGGACCCACGTCTTCCCGAACTTCGTCTCGAACTTGAGGAAGTTGACGGCATCGTTCGGATGCTGCAGGTAGAGCACCAGTTCGTCTTCCGTGGCATGACGGCCCAGGCGCTTTTCCAGGACCTTTTTCTCCACGTCGAGGTCCACGTCGTCGATGCGCTGGTAACAGGTGTCGCACTCCCGGATCTGCTTCCAGTCGGGACCGAATACGGCCCGGTAGATTTCGTCGGAGGGCCAGTAGAACGGGAGATCGCCGTATCGTCCCAGCATCAGGCTCTTCAGGTCGTCGTTGGCGTCCTTGTAACGGACGCCTTTCAGGACGTTGTTCACCGCCGTGGTCCAGAGGATCTGGGAGCCCGGCGTCACGCTCCACCAGTTTCCCAGCTCGGTCTGCACGCGGGGAAGCTCCCGCTGGAGGATCTCCGGCATCCGGTGGAGGAAGCCACCCTTGACGGCCTGTTCGAAACTGGAACCCGTGGCCCCGCCGGGGAGCTTGTGCACCTGGACGGAGGGATCGAACCCCAGGAACTGGGACTCGAGATCCTTGTAGAACTCGCGCTCCGGCCGGAGCATGCTGGACGTGTCGAGAACGGACTGCTTGTCGATGCCCATGGCCCGATGGCCGTATTCCTCCAGGGTTTCGATCACCGTGAGGAGCGGCGGTGGGCCGTAGAAGCCGGTAAAGGCGTGGTCCGCCGCGTCGGCGATTTTCGCCCCGTTGCGCACCGCCTCGACGATCCGCCCGATGTCGTTCCCGTCGGTGTTGTGGCCGTGATAGTGGATGATGAGGTCCGGGTACCGGTCCAGGATGGCCCGCACCAGGTCCCCGATGCGTTTCGACGTCCCGAGGCCGCCGTGGTTCTTGATGCACAGGAGGATGTCAGGCCCCGTCACGTCGAGGATCTCCCCCACCTTGCCCACGTAGTATTCGTCGGTGTGCTCGGGTCCGGTGGAGAAGCAGATGGACGGCTCCAGGATGCATCCCGACGCCTGCACCTCCTCGAATACCGCCCGCATGTTGGGGATGTAGTTGAGGAAGTCGAACACGCGCCAGACGTGGACATAGCGGGCGAAGGTCCGCACCGTCAGGCGGACCACGTTTTCCGGATAGGGACGGTAACCGAAGAGGTTGATCCCCCGGCAGAGGGTCTGGAACATGGTCTCGGGCATGCGCTCGCTCAACACCTGGAGCTTCTCCAGGGGATTGATCTGCTTGCGCAGCATGTCCACATGGACCGAGGCCCCGCCCGTGATCTCGAGGGACAGGTAGCCCGCGTCGTTGCGCGGCCGGGCCACGAGGAGCTGGGTATGGGGCATGATCCGGTTTTTGAAATCCGACTGGGACTGGTCCCTCTCGGTATTGGTCAGATAGTAACCCTCGGCCTGCCGGATCTTGTCCAGCACGAACCGGACTCCTCGTTCCCGGAGGTCTTGCGGGGAAATCCGCTCGTCGAGCAGGTTCTGGGAAATATTGTTCAGCATGGTTCCTCCCCGTCTCCCTTTTCAGGCCGGCCGCTGCGGTTTCCCACCGCCGGAACCGGGAGACTCAGTATGCGTAAGGGTTGATCTTGCGGGCGTGAATCTCCGCGATGAGTTCCGCCAGTTTCGCCACCTCGCGCTCCGGCTCCGGGTATTCGAAGATCCCGGGATGCGTCTCCAGGTAGCTCGTATCGAACCGGCCCGCCTGGAAGTCGGGTTCGTCGCAGATGGACAGGTAGAATGGGATCGTGGTCTTGGGCCCCACGATGAGGAATCCCTGAAGGGCCCTTTTCAGCCGCTGGATGGCCTGTTCCCAGTTCAGCCCCCGGACGGTCATCTTGACCATCATCGAGTCGTATTCCGTGGGGATCTTGAATCCCTGGTAGACCACGCCGTCCAGCCGGACGCCGGGTCCGCCGGAGGACTGGTATACCTCCAGCCTCTTGCCGCCCTCGGGCATGAAGTTGTTTTTCGGGTCTTCGGCGTTGATCCGGACCTGAATGGCCTTCCCCCGGAGATGCCCCAACTCCTGGGGAATGCTAAGGACGTGGCCCTCAGCGATACGGATCTGCTCCCGGACGATGTCCACCCCGGAGAGCTCCTCCGTTACGGTGTGCTCCACCTGTAGCCGGGTATTCATCTCCATGAACCAGAATTCGTTGGTCTTCGAGTCGACCAGGAATTCCACCGTCCCGGCGTTGACATAGCCCGACTCGCGGGAGAAGCGGATGGCGCAATCGCACATCGCCTCGAGGACGTCCGGCGGCAGGTCCGCCGGTGCGATCTCCAGGAGCTTCTGATGACGCCGCTGGATCGAGCAGTCTCTCGTTCCCAGGTGGATCACGTTGCCGTGTTTGTCCGCCAGGATCTGCACTTCCACGTGGCGCGGCGCCTCGATGCACTTCTCCACGTAGATGTTCTCATCGTTGAAGGCCGCCAGCGTCTCCGCGCGGGCCTGGGGAATCTGCTTAAGAAGGTCGGCTTCGTCGATCACTTTCCGGATGCCCCGGCCGCCGCCGCCGGCGGACGCCTTGAGCATCAGGGGGTATCCGTGCATCCGCCCGAAATCGACGGCCTCCCGGACGCCTGCCTCGCCGCGGCGCAAATCCGACGTTCCGGGAACACAGGGAATCCCGGCCTTCATGGCGATCTGCCGGGCCACGACCTTGTTGCCCAGGTTGCTGATCACACCGGGAGGGGGGCCGATGAAGATGATTCCCGCCTTGTCGCAGGCAGCCGAAAAATCGGGATTCTCCGCCAGGAAGCCGTAACCCGGATGGATCGCGTCGGCACCGCTCTTGCGAGCCGCCCAGATGATCTTATCAATGTCCAGGTAATCCTTCCTGGGCCCGTCGCCGATCATGATGGCGTCTTCGGCCATCCGGATGTAATACGCCTCGCTGTCGGGACTTTCATAAACAACGACGACATCCAGGGACAGCTCTTTGGCAGTCCTCAGGATCCGGAGGGCGATCTCCCCCCGGTTCGCAATCATCACGCGCCTGATTTGCCGTACGGTCACTTTCATATTCCGCCTTTCCGATGGAAGGCCCATTTCTCCTCTTGTGTTCGTTTGCAACGGATGGATGCTGCGACATTCCGATAAACGTGGAGAGATCTGGACCTGCTGATAATCGAGCGTGACCTTATACTCAGTATCAATTTATATGTCAAGAAGGATATCATCCCGTAATCCCCCTGAAAATGCTTGCATTCCCATCCGCGGTCTCTTAACATACCGGGCTTGAGAGGTGGATATGCCGGCAACGAAGCACGTAACGCGGGGCGGATGGATGGTTCTTGCCCTGCTCCTTATTCTACCTGCCCTGCCGGGCGACGTCGCGGCGGACATCTACAAATACGTGGACGAGACCGGGATTATTCACCTCACGAACGTTCCCACCGACACAAACAAAAAATATACGCTGATCATGAGAGAGCCGCGGGTTCTCTTCAACCGCAAAATCGCGCGGGACATCACCAAGTACGACCCGATCATCACCCAGTCGGCCCGGAAGCACGGGATGGACCCGGCACTGATCAAGGCGGTCATCAAAGCCGAGTCGAATTTCAACCACCAGGCCGTTTCTCCGAAGGGAGCCCGGGGCCTCATGCAGCTCATGCCAGCCACGGCCTCATCGCTTCAGGTCGACGATTCCTTCCACCCGCAAAAGAACATCGACGGCGGAGTCCGCTATCTCCGCTACCTGATCCAGCTCTTCAACGGCGATCTCCGGCTGGCCCTGGCGGCCTACAACGCCGGCGAGAAAGCCGTCCAGCGCTACGGCGGCATTCCCCCCTACCGGGAGACCCAGCAGTACGTGCAGCGGGTCCTTTCCTACCTGGACACTTACCGCAAATAAGGCGCTCTCCCGGCAGGCGGTCCGCCGCTTTTTTACAAACGCCCCTCCGGCAGAACCGCCAGATAAGGCCGCAGTTTCCGCAGCCGCTTCTCCTTGATTCCCCGGATCGATTTCAACTCCTCCAGGCGATGGATTCTTCCCCGCTGCTCCCGAAAGCGGAGAATCGCCTCCGCCGTCCGCGGTCCGATGCCCGGAACCAGCGCCAACTCCTCCCCGGTCGAGCGGTTCACGTCGACAGGCAGCCCCAGGGCCAGACGCCGCGGAGCGTCCAGGGAAACAAAATGCGGCGCCTCGCCGGAAGCACGGCCTTTCCACAGGATGACCGTTCCGGATGCAAGCGCCCGGTCCGGATTCGTCCCGTCCCGCCACGCATCCGCCGGAATGCCGGCCCGCTTCCCGAAGTCCCCACGGGTGGCTCCTTCCGGCAGGAAATACACCCCCGCCGCGCCATCAGCGCCGTCGACGACCGCCACGACGGAACCGGAGCGCTCGTCTCCGGAGAGCACTGCCCGGGGAGCGGGCTCGGGCGACATAAAACGGGAAACGAGAAGGACCGCCACGGCCAGCAGGAACAGCGCCGCCGAGCCTTCGCGCTGGCTTTCCGTCAGCGGGATATCCAGAATTTTCCGGAGCATACGCAAGACACGCATGGTTTCCGGGAACGGCTGTATCGTTGCAAGGGGAGATAACGGCCTCCCGGCTCCGGTGAAGACCGGGTTCCGTGAGGCTGATTCGACGTGTTGTCACAAGCGCTGATCCGATGAATCAACGCCAGACAAAACATCAATCCGGTTTGAAATCGGATTGATGTCCGTCCCGCCGGCGACCCTTCAAAATGGCCGCAGGCGAGGCGTGCGAGGTCCGAGGAGTGAGACGTACTTTGCACGTACGTCGCGATGCCAAGATTTGGTCGTTTTGCCGGCGCCTTTCCCACTCCGGGTGGCTCCGCAAAATGCCCGCAGGCAAGGAGCGTAAATCGCGCAAATATAAAATCTGATTTCAAATCAGATTTATTTTTGCCTGCGCCCCGGCGACCCTTCAAAATGGCCGCAGGCGAGGCGTGCGAGGTCCAAGGAGTGAGACGTACTTTGCACGTACGTCGCAGCGACGAGGGCCGAAGCACAACGACGCATCCGGCCTTTTTCAAGGGTCGCCCACCCTAGGAGCGCTGCTCCAATTGGAAGGCCTCATGCAACGCCATCACGGCCAATTCCGTGTATTTCGCGTGCATCACGCAGGAGATCTTGATCTCCGACGTGCTGATCATCTCGATGTTGATGCCTTCCTTGGCGAGGGTGGCGAACATCCTGGCGGCGACACCGGAATGGCTGATCATGCCGACCCCGACGATGGAGACCTTCGAGACGTTCTCGTCCACTTCCACCCGCTCCGACCCGACATCCCGGGCGGCCTTCTCGATGAGTTCCCGGGCCGTCTTCACTTCCTTGCGGGAGACGGTGAAACTCAGGTCCGTAAAGCCCTCGATACTGGCGTTCTGAATGATCATGTCCACCACGATATTGTTATCCGCCAGGGGTGTGAACAGCCGGGCCGCAACGCCGGGCCGATCGGGCACGCGGACCACGGTGAACTTCGCCTGATCCCGGTCGTACGTAACCCCGGAGACCACTTCCTTTTCCATGTCCTTGTCCTCCTTCGTCACCAGGGTTCCCCCTTCGTCCGTGAACGTCGATTTTACATAGACGGGCACATTGTACTTCTTCGCCATCTCCACCGACCGGGGCTGAAGCACCTTGGCGCCCGCCCGGGCCATTTCCAGCATTTCGTCATAGGAGATTTTGCTGAGGCGCTTGGCCTGGGGGCAGATGTTCGGATCGGTCGTATAGACGCCGTCCACGTCCGTGTAGATGTCGCAGAAATCGGCTCCGAGAGCGGCCGCCAGGGCCACGGCGCTCGTGTCCGAGCCGCCCCGCCCGAGGGTCGTGATGTTTCCCTCGGAATCGACACCCTGAAAACCGGCGACGACGCAGATCGTCCCCTTCTTCAGCTCGTCCTTGAGCGCCTTCCGGTCGATCTCCATGATCCGGGCCTTTTTGAAGGCCTGGTCCGTGTGGACCTTCACCTGCGTCCCCAGGAACGATTTGGCGCGGTATCCCATGCGGTTCAGCACCATCGCCAGGAGCGTCACCGTGACCTGCTCGCCCGTGGAGATCAGGGAGTCGTATTCCCGCGGATCCGGTTCGTCCGCCGCCTTCTGGGCGAGGGCGATCAGGCGGTCCGTTTCCCCGGCCATGGCGGAGAGGACCACAACCACCTCATTCCCCGTCTCTTTTGTCCGGATTACTTTCCGGGCTACGTTTTCGATTTTTTCCAGGTCGGCCACCGATGTGCCGCCGTATTTATGAACGATCAGCCCCATACCAAAAAACGCCCTCCGGCAGTCCGTTTGATGCCCCCTCAGGGGGTGCGGTTACATAGTTCAACAAGGTCATTTTTGCAAGGGATTTCCTCTGGCGCGGCGATCTCGATCCGCCGCGTCGCATCGTCCACATAGGAGAGGAAAATCCAGAGCGCTCCCTCGGGGACGGATTCGCGGATTTTCTCGGCCCACTCGATGACGACGACCCCCCGTCCCTCGGAAAACTCGTCGAAGCCGAGATCGTACAGGTCCGCCTGACCGGCCAGGCGATAGACATCGACGTGATACAGGGTCAGGCGCCCCGGATATTCGTTTACCAGCGTGAACGTGGGGCTGGTAATGCGATATTCCCCGGAGATGCCCAGTCCTTCGGCGATCCCCTGGGTCAGGCAGGTCTTGCCCGCTCCCAGTTCCCCCGTAAGGGCCACGACGTCGCCGGCCTTCAGGACCGTGCCGAGCAGCCGTCCCAGGGCACGGGTCACGTCTGCGTTTTTCGTTTCGAGGATCAGCCTGTCACTTCCGGACATATTGTTTTCGCTCCGTCTTCCGTTTTGCTCCCCCTTCCAGGATCACCGCGGCCGCCGCATGCTCCGCCGTATGGGTCAGGCTCAGATGGACGGCCCGGACGCCCCGCTCCGCCAGCATGGAAGCGGCTTGTCCGTGCAGCACCAGGGCCGGCTTCCCCCGCCGGTCCCTGGATACCTCGATGTCCCGCAGGTGCACCCCCATCCCCAGACCGATCCCCAGGCTCTTCAGGAAGGACTCCTTGGCGGCGAAGCGAGCGGCGTAGTGGATGGCCGGGCGGGCCTTGCGGCCGCAGTAGGCGACCTCCCCGGGGGCAAAGAACCGGCCCGTGAAACGGTCCCCCCATTTCTCGAGGAGCCGGTCGATCCGCCGGACCTCCACCAGGTCGATGCCCATGCCGGCGATCACGGATTATCTCCCGTTTCGTTCCCGGCGCCTTCCCGGCGGACCGCGTCGGCGACGGCGGCGACTTTCTTCATGGCCTTCACGTCATGGACCCGGACCATGGCGGCTCCGTTCAGAATGGCCGCCGCGACGGCGGCGGCGGTCCCTTCCAGCCGCTCCGCCGGGGGGTCTCCCGTCGCCCGGCCGATGGAGGCCTTCCGGGACACTCCCACCAGAACGGGCCTGCCGAGGGACCGGAATTCCTCCAGGTGGCGGAGAATCCGCCAGTTGTCGCGATCGCTCTTGCCGAAACCGAACCCCGGGTCCACCAGGATCCGCTCCTCCGGGACGCCGGCCGAGGCGGCCGCCTCCATCCGCTCACGGAGAAATGCGATCATGTCTCCCGGCACGGACTCATAGGGTACGTAGGCCGACTGCATGTCCCTCGGAACGCCGCGGATGTGCATCAGCGACACCGCCGCACCGGTCTCCGCCACGACCCCGGCCATGTCCCGGTCAAAGGTCATGGCGCTGACGTCGTTGACCACGGCCGCACCGGCCTCGACGGCCCGCCGGGCCACTTCCGCCTTTGTCGTATCCACCGACAGCGGTACGGGGAACTGCCGCGCCAGGGCCTCGACGACGGGAATCACCCGCCGGAGTTCCTCATCCAGAAGAACGGGTTCCGATCCCGGCCGGGTCGATTCCCCCCCGATGTCGATCAGGTCGGCACCCTCCTCGACCAGCTGCCACGCCCGGGCCACGGCCGTCTCCGGCTCCAGGCAGCGCCCGCCGTCGGAAAAGGAGTCGGGGGTGACGTTCAGGATCCCCATGACGAGGGTCCGCCCTCCCAGCGTCATCTCCCATTTCCCGGCCCGGAGGAGGTGACGGTCCCGGAAGTGCCTCTCCAGGAGCGCCGGGATCTCGTCCGCCAGCGTTTTCAGGCCAAAAGGCTGGAAGCCCATTTTTTCGGCGAACCGCCGGAGCTGCTTGACGGTCCCCATGAGGACCACGTCCGTGGACGGCAGGCTGCAGGCGACGGTCCCCCGGGCCACCGCCGCGTCCCCCCCCACGGAGAGCATCTCCTGCTTGAGGATGTTGGCGTCCCGGCAGGGCAGCTTTTCCAGGAGAACGGCCAGCCCCGTCATCTTGTGCACCATCGCTTCGATTCCCCAGGGATCGCAGCCCGTGCGCCGGAGGATCTCCCGGGCGTCTGCGGGCGTCGGACAATGGAGAATACGGGGATTCCGCATACGTTACACCGTGGGCAGGCCGTTCGGAAACGGCCTGCAGGACTCGAATGCCGCTATCTTCCTGGGGATTCCGCAGGAGAACGGGGACGAACCGCGGCCAGGCTATAAAGGCCTGCCGCCTCGCTTCTTCAACCGTCCGGGTCCGGTTCAGGCCGTGGCCGCGACCGTGCTCCCGGTTCCGGGGATGGAAACACCATACTCTGTCAGGATGCCGTCGATCTCGACCGCGTTGAGGACTTCCTTCTCCAGCAGTTCTGCGGCAAGGCGGTGCAGGATGTCCAGGTGGTCCAGAAGCAGCTTCCGCGTGTTCTCGTAACCGTCCATGACGATCCGGTTGACTTCCTGGTCGATCTTCCGGGCGGTCTCTTCGCTGTAATCCTTGTGGGTGGCGAACTCCCGGCCCAGGAAGATCTGCTCCTCCTTCTTGCCGTAGCTGAGCGGCCCCATGGCATCGCTCATGCCCCACTCGCAGACCATCTTCCGGGCCAGGTTGGTGGCCCGCTCGATGTCGTTCCCCGAGCCCGTGGTGAACTCCTTGAGGACGAGCTCTTCCGCGGCCCGCCCGCCCAGCAGGATGGCGATGCTGTTGAGCAGAAACGCCCGCGGATAGGTGTGCTTCTCGTCGATGGGCAGCTGCTGGGTGAGACCGAGCGCCCTCCCGCGGGGGATGATGGTCACCTTGTGGATCGGGTCCGTTCCCGGCAGCATCCTCGCCACCAGGGCGTGCCCCGATTCGTGGTAGGCCGTGATGCGCTTCTCCGCGTCGCTGATGACCATGGATTTCCGCTCCGTCCCCATCAGGACCTTGTCCTTGGCGAATTCGAAGTCGACCATGAAGACCTTGTCCTTGTCCAGCCGGGCGGCCCGGAGAACCGCTTCGTTGACCAGGTTCTCGATGTCCGCCCCGGAGAAACCGGGGGTTCCCCGGGCGAGGACGGCGAATTCGACGTCGTCGGCCACAGGGGTCTTTCGAGTGTGCACCTCAAAGATCATCTCCCGCCCCTTGATATCGGGAAGCGGCACCACAACCTGGCGGTCGAACCGCCCCGGCCGGAGCAGGGCCGGATCCAGGACATCGGGCCGGTTCGTGGCGGAGACCAGGATGACTCCTTCGTTGGACTCGAATCCGTCCATCTCGACCAGGAGCTGATTGAGGGTCTGCTCCCGCTCGTCGTGCCCGCCGCCGAGGCCGGCGCCGCGATGGCGCCCAACGGCGTCGATTTCGTCGATGAAGATGATGCAGGGGGCGTGCTTCTTCCCCTGGTCGAAGAGGTCCCGCACCCGGGAGGCCCCGACGCCGACAAACATCTCGACGAAATCGGAGCCGCTGATGCTCAGGAAGGGTACGTCGGCCTCCCCGGCGATGGCCCTTGCCAGCAGGGTCTTGCCCGTCCCCGGGGAGCCCACCAGGAGCAGGCCCTTGGGGATCCGGCCGCCCAGTCGGGTGAACTTCTTGGGATCCTTCAGGAAGGAGATCACCTCCGTGAGCTCTTCCTTCGCCTCGTCGATGCCGGCCACGTCGGCGAAGGTGACCTTTTTCGTCTTGTCCGTCACCAGGCGCGCCCGGCTCTTGCCGAAGGCCATGGCCTTGCCACCGCCGCTCTGCATCTGGCGCATGAAGAAGATCCACACGCCGATGAGGAGGATCATGGGAAACCAGGAGATCAGGATCGTCATGTACCAGGGAGAGTCCTCCACCGGTTTCGCGGCGATCTGGACGCCTTTTGCCTGGAGCCGGGGGATCAGGCTTTCATCCTTTGGCGCGAATGTCTTGAAGGACGTCTTGCCGTCCTTGTACTTGCCGGTGATGTTATCCCCCTGGACGGTCACCTCGGAGACATTGCCGGCGTCCACCTGGGCGATGAAGCGGCTATAGATCAGCGTCTCCTGCCCGCCTTTGGGCTGGCTGAACATGTGGTACAGCAGCACGAAGACAAGGCTGATGATGAGCCAGAGGGCGATGTTTTTCTGCAGGGGATTCAAAGGGTTCGTTCCTCTCTTGCCGTTCCCGGCCTTGGGAAAAGTATGGATGCGCCACACCGACGCATCCCTGAATTTGCTCCTTCCTTACAATAACCGTTTCGCCATTTCAAACACTTTGCGATGGCGGCGCATCCGGCGGTGTCTCCTCGATCTCCACCCGGAGGGCGTGTTGCGTCTCCTCCGTCACCCGGGCCCGGTCGTCGCGGCAGATGCCCGCCACCCAGAGGATTCCCCCGCGATCCTCGAGAACCGGTGCGACGGATCGACGGGACCGGGGAACCTTCCGGTCGGTGAACACGTCCTGGAGCTTTTTCGTCCCCCCGAGCCCAAGGGGGCGGATGCGGTCCCCGGGACGTGCGGCCCTGACCGCCAGGGGTAAGGCGACCTTCTCCGCATCGAACAGCGCAACCCGGCCGGTTCCCGTCTCCCATGGAGGGTCAGCCAGTGAGACATGGAGGCGGCATCCCGCCTCGGGAATGGCGATCCGTCCCGGCACGGCCACGGGATATTCATATCCGGCGTTTTCCGGAACCCGGGTCCAGAGGAGCAGCCTGCCGTATTCCCGGACGGCCGTGACGCCGCCTGGAAGATGGAGCACCCCCTGGGGCCGGAGGCCTTCCGCCAGGGCCAGCACCGCCTCCGCGTGCCCGTGGCCCACCCTCCGACCCGCAGCCAGGCCGTCCAGGAGAGTCTTCACGATCCGGTACCGTAGCGCCGGGTGCAGGCCCGCCAGGTCGTCCAGGACCATTTCGACAGGCGACCCGGTTCGCTCCAGGCCGAGCCGCTCCAGAGCCTCCCGGACGGCCCGCTCCAGGAAATCGTTCTCCCGGCGGGCGATGTCCGCCAGCCGGGCCAGCCCCTCCTCGGTCCGGCGGTTGTAACGGGCGGCAAGATGCGGCAGGAGGTCCCGCCGGATCCGGTTCCTGAGAAACCGCTGGTCCCGGTTTGTCGCGTCCTCCCGGAAGGGGAGTCCTTCCCTCTCCAGGAATTCGTCGATCTCCCTCCGGGGAGTGAACAGGAGCGGGCGCACATAAAGGCCGTCCCGGACGGGCAGCATGCCCTTCAGGCCGTCGATGCCGGCTCCCCCGATCAGGTTCATGAGGACCGTCTCCGCCTGGTCCCCGCGGTGATGGCCCAGGGCGATCCGGCCGGCGCCCGACGATTCGGCGGCATCCCGGAGAAAACCGTAGCGGGCGTCCCGGGCCGCTTCCTCGAGGGACCGCCCCTGGCGTTCCCGCAGGCTCCCCGGCTCCAGGCGCCGGCAGGCCAGGGGCACCCCCGTCCGGTGCGCCAGGGTCCTCACGAACGATTCGTCCCGGTCCGCCTCCATGCCTCGAAGGCCGTGATTGAGGTGGGCCGCCGACAGCGTCCATTTCCGGCGGCCGGCGAGACGGCAGAGCGCCTCCAGGAGGGCCACCGAGTCGGCACCGCCGGAGACGGCCACCAGAACCCGCTCACCATCCCCGATCATGGCATGGCGGTCGATGGTCCGGGAAATCCTGCGCAGGAACGGGTCCATCTCTCATCCTTGCCGGCATCGGCCGCCGGCGTGCTCAGCGGAGCAGTGTCACGAGCTCCGCCGGATCCTCGTAAGTACAGTCGGGATTCAGGGCCAGGAGCGAGTCCCGGGGGGTCAGGCCGTTCAGGTAAGCGCAGCTCAAGGCCCCGCCGTTCCTGGCCAGGAGAACGTCGTTGACGCCGTCCCCGATGACCGCCGTCCGTCCCGGCAGGACGCCGAAACGCCGGGTCACCAGGTCCAGCAGGCGGAGATCGGGCTTCGTGTAGGGGGTACTGTCGGCACCGATCACCTCGTCGAAATGTTCCGCAAGCCCCAGGGCGTCCGCGATGGGACGGGCGAAGGCGTGTCGCTTGTTCGTCAGGATCACCTTGCGCTTGCCCGCGAAGTGGCGGAGTGCCTCCTCGATGCCGGGGTACGGGCGGGTCGTGTCCAGCATGTGCTCCCTATAATGGGCGCCGAAAATCTCCAGTGCCTCGTCGAAACGCCCGCCGTCCAGTCCGCCCAGGCTGCGTTCGATCAACAGGCGCACCCCGTCGCCGACGAACCGGAGAATCTCCCCGGCGGGCCTCTCCGGCAGGCCCAGGCGCCGGAGGGTGGCGTTCACCGAGGCGGCGATGTCTCCCCCGGAGGACACGAGCGTGCCGTCGAGGTCAAAGATCAACAAGTCTGCTTCCATCATCTGCAATCCTCACCTTCAGGTTGTTCAAAGTCGTGCCTGAGGGGACAGACAATAATCCGTCCCCTTCCCGTTTTATCCGACCCGGGCCAGCTCGAGCCGGCCGTGCCACCGCTTCAGGAGCACCTCCTTCAGGAGGGCATGCTCCGGCTTCTCCAGGCCGGGATCCCGCTCGGCCGTTGCAAATGCGTCGGCGCGGGCCTCGGCGAGGATCCTCCCGTCCCGGACGATGTCGGCCACCCGGAAGTCCGGCAGGCCCGACTGGCGGGTTCCCAGAAACTCGCCGGGGCCGCGGATCGCCAGGTCTTCCTCGGCGATCCGGAATCCGTCCTGGGTCTCCTCCATCACCCTGAGCCGGCGGCGGGCGTCGGCGGACCCGGTGTGTCCCGTCAGGAGGATGCAGATCGACGCCGCCTCCCCGCGGCCAACCCTGCCGCGAAGCTGATGGAGCTGGGAGAGGCCGAAGCGCTCGGCATGCTCGATGACCATCACCGACGCCTCCGGGATGTCGATCCCCACCTCGATGACCGTCGTGGAAACCAGGATGTGGACTTTCCCGGCGGCGAAATCCGCCATGACGGCGTCCTTCTCGGAACCCTTCATCCGGCCCGTGACGAGTCCCACCTGCAACTCCGGAAAGATCTCCTTCTGCAGATGCTCGGCCATGCGGGTGGCGTCCTTGAGGTCCAGGGCCTCCGACTCCTCCACGAGGGGGTAGACGATGAAGGCCTGGTTCCCCTTGCGGACCTCCCGGCGGATCGTGTCGTAGACCCGGGACCGGTGATGCTCGTACACCACGAGGGTGTCGACGGGCTTCTTCCCCGGCGGCATCTCGTCCAGGATCGACACGTCGAGATCGCCGTAGACCGTCATGGCCAGGGTCCGGGGAATCGGCGTGGCCGTCATCACCAGAACGTCGGGATTGCTCCCCTTCTCCCGCAGGGTGGCCCGCTGGAGGACACCGAACCGGTGCTGCTCGTCGATCACGACCAGCCCCAGCTGCCGGTATTCTACGCCTTCCTGGATCAGTGCATGGGTCCCGACGACGACCTGCACCTCTCCCCGGGCAACCGCGTCCAGGGTCTCCTTCCGCTCGTTTCCTTTCCGGCCGCCCGACAGAAACCCCACCTTGAGGCCGAGTTCCTCCGCCCAGTTCAGGATGTTCCGGAAGTGCTGCCGGGCGAGGATTTCCGTCGGGGCCATGAAGGCCGCCTGGCAGCCGTTCTCGCAGGCCGCCACGATCGCCGCGAAGGCCACCACGGTCTTTCCGGAGCCGACGTCTCCCTGGAGCAGGCGGTTCATCCGGTGCGGCTTTCCCATGTCCCCCGCAATCTCGCCCAGGACCTTCTTCTGGGCGGCGGTCAACCGGAACGGCAGCGAGGTCAGAAACCGCTTTACAAGCGGCCCGCCGGTCCGGAAGGCGATGCCTTCTTCGATAGCCTGGCCGCGCCGACGGAGGGCCATGCCGAGCTGCAGAAAAAAGAACTCGTCATAGATCAGGCGCCGATGGGCCGGAGAGGAAAACTTGTTGAGGGCCTCCGGGTCGGCCTCCGGCCCGGGAAAATGAACTTCCCGGACGGCTTCGGCCATCGCCGGAAGGCGGCGGCTCTGCAGAATGAACGGCGGGATCGGGCTGACCAGGTTGGCCGCATACTCATCCAAAACCTCCGCGAGAATCCGCCGGAGAACCTTCTGGTAGAGCCCCTCCGTCTCGGAATAAACGGGCACGATCCGCCGGAAGTGGAGGCTGTTTCCCCCCTCCTCGTCATCGAGGACCTCGTAATCGGGGTGGATCATCTCCTTGCCCCCCAGAAACCCCCTGACTTCTCCCGTGAGGATGATCGTGCTCCCCTCCTGAAACACCCGCTTGAGATAGGCCGTTCCGCCTTTGAACCACTTGCACAGGAGCGTCCCCGTCCCGTCGTCCACGGCGGCCTCGAAGATCCGCCGGCGGCCGTACTGGCGGAAGCCTGCGGCGGCGACTTTCCCCACCACGGTCTCCCGGCGTCCGAAGATCGCCGCGGCGATTTTGCGGATCTCCCGGCGGTCTTCGTACCGCCGGGGCAGAAAGTAAAGCAGGTCTTCCACCGTCGCCAGCCCTTTTTTTTCGAGGAGGGCTGAAATCCGTGGGCCGACACCCCGGACATAGCGGGCGGGGGTGGCCAGCTGGTACAGGGAGACCCGGACGTCCTCCGTCCCCGGCAAGGCGGGCGCCGTGTCGGGAACCGCGGTCGTGCGCCGGGGGATCCAGCGCCGGATTTCATCGAAGAGCTGGATGGCTCGGGCCATGCGGTCTTTTTTCTGTTCCTCCGGCAGGACGTCGAATCCCAGGAATATCTCCCCGAACGCATCCAGCAGATCGAGCGGCGGCGGCGGTCCGGGAGATATGGCCTCCCAGTCCTTCCCCTTCAGGGCCGCTACGTGGCCTGCCATGAGCGGCTCCACGTCGCGCAGGAGGGCCAGATGCCGGTACCCCTCCCGGGAGGCGAACCGGAGCGGGCTTTCCATGCGCTTGAGAATTTCTTCCACGGATTCCATGATTTTTGTGGATAACAAAAAGAGCGGCCCCATCACAAGCGGGAATGCAGGCCGATTGACTTTTCATCGGTTTCACGTTACACAGGACGCCATTTCCAGGGGGTGTACATGACCGATCCAGCAACATACCGGGAGGCCGGCGTCGATATCGACAAGGCCAACCTTTTCGTCGAACAGATCAAGCCCATCGTCCGGAACACGTTCCGGAAGGAAGTCATGAGCAGCATCGGGGGGTTCGGGGCGCTCTTCCGGATGGACCTGACCCGCTGGCGGAAGCCGATTCTCGTGTCTTCCACCGACGGAGTCGGGACGAAGCTCCGGGTCGCCCATTGGATGAACCGGCACGACACCATCGGCATCGACCTGGTGGCCATGTCCGTCAACGACGTTCTCGTTCAGGGCGCGGAGCCCCTCTTCTTTCTGGATTACCTGGCCACGGGCCGGATCGACGTGGCCGTGAGCGTCCAGGTCGTCGAAGGAATCGCCCGGGGATGCCAGGACGCGGGATGCGCCCTCATCGGCGGTGAGACCGCCGAGATGCCCGGGTTTTATGGCGACGGAGAGTATGACTTGGCCGGGTTCTGCATCGGCGCCGTCGAGGAGGACCGCCTGATCGACGGCTCGGACGTCCGCGTGGGCGACGTCCTGGTGGGGCTCGCCTCGACCGGCCTGCACAGCAACGGGTATTCCCTGGCCCGGAAGGTTTTCTTCGACCGCCTCGGGCTTTCGGTTCACGACCGGCTGGAGGGCCTCGACGGAACCGTTGGCGAAGAGCTCCTGAAACCAACGCGGATCTATGTCAAGTCGGTGCTGAACGTCCTCAAGAGCTTTTCCGTCCACGGACTCGTCCATGTAACCGGCGGGGGGTTCTACGACAACATCCCTCGCATTGTCCGGGGAGCCACCCGGGCGGTGATCCGGCGGGATTCCTGGGTCATCCCCCCGGTGTTCCGGGTTCTCCAGGAAGCGGGCCGGATCGAGGAGCAGGAGATGTTCCGGGTCTTCAACATGGGCATCGGCATGATCCTCGTGGTGCCGGGGCAGGACGCTCCGGAGATTCTCAACCGGTTCCAGCAGCTCGGCGAGACGGCCTGGCAGATCGGCCATATCGACCGGCGGGAAGGCGACCAGCCCCCGCTGGAGATGGTCTCCCCCTGACCCACTCCTTGCACGCTCCGCCGGGAAATCCGGGCCGCCGTTCCGGCCTCCCGGCGCCGCGGGAAAACCCGGCGGTGAATCCAGATGAATAAAGTGCCCATCGGCGTCCTGGTTTCCGGAAGCGGCTCCAACCTGCAGTCCCTCATCGACCGCATCGAGGAGGGATCCCTGGACGCCCGGATCCGCATCGTCATCAGCAACAACCCGGACGCCTTCGCGCTCAAACGCTGCGAGAAACACGGGATTCCGTTCCTGGTGATCCGCCACGAGGATTATCCGGACCGGGAATCCTTCGACCGGAAAATGGCGGCGTTCCTTCATGACAACGAAGTGGACCTGGTGGTCATGGCCGGCTTCATGAGAATCCTCTCCTCCTGGTTTCTCCGGGAATTCCCCTTCCGGATCATGAACATCCACCCGGCGCTGCTCCCGGCCTTTCCGGGGCTCCACGTCCAGCGGCAGGCGGTCCTGCACGGCGTCAAGTTCTCCGGCTGCACGGTCCACTTCGCCGACGAGGGCGTCGACACCGGCCCCATCATCATCCAGGCGGTCGTCCCCGTTCTGGACGACGACACGGAAGACAGCCTGGCCGAACGGATCCTCAGACAGGAGCATCGAATCTACCCGCAGGCCGTTCAGCTGTATGCCGAAGGCAGGCTCCGGATTGCGGGGCGGCGGGTCGTCGTCGTCGACAATCCGGCGAGCGGGAAAGAGTCTCTTCACAATCCTCCCGTCACGAATTTCTGAACGCCGATGCCGGGACAGCGGCATCCGAAATATCCGGAAGGAAGAGGGTTCCATGAACGAGACGGGCTACAACTTCAGCATTGAAAACCTCGGTGAACGCACGATTCCCTCCCCGGTCATCGTCAACTACTACACCCCGGACGACCGGCGGATCCTCTTCAATATCGATCCGGTGAGATTCTCCGACTGGAAGGCCCCGGACGGATCGCCCCTCTCCGTGGAAGTCGCCGGCCCCCGGGAACAGATCTTTTTCGACCCGTCGAAAACGAAAGCCGCCATCGTCACCTGCGGAGGGCTCTGCCCAGGCATCAACGACGTCATCCGCGCCGTCGTGATGGAACTCCATCACCGGTACGGCGTCCGGAACATTCAGGGGATCCGCTACGGATTCCAGGGCCTGATCCCGAAGTACGGGCATGCCATGGTGGACCTGACTCCGGACGTGGTCAAGGACATCCACTCCATGGGCGGGAGCTTCCTGTCGTCGTCCCGGGGTCGCCAGGACGTGGGCGAGATGGTGAACGCCCTCAAGCGGATGAACGTGGACATCCTGTTCTGCATCGGCGGCGACGGGACCATGAGGGCCACGGAACAGATTACGTGCGAGATCCTGAGCCGGAGGCTGAACATCGGGGTCATCGGCATTCCCAAAACGATCGACAACGACCTCAACCTGATCCAGAAGACCTTCGGTTACGACACGGCCATTTCGGAGGCGGTCCGGGTCATCCAGTGCGCCCACGCGGAGGCCAAGGGAGCGCCCCTCGGCATCGGCCTGGTGAAGCTCATGGGGCGCCTCTCGGGCCACATCGCCGTCGGGGCCGCTCTGGCCCAGAACGACGCCAATTTTGTCCTGATCCCGGAAGTTCCGTTCGACCTCGACGGGGAAAGGGGTTTTCTGAAGACCCTCGAGCATCGCCTCCGGGAACGGCAGCACTGCGTCATCCTCGTGGCCGAGGGGGCCGGTCAGGACCTGGTGCCCCACAGCGGGGAAAAACATGAAACGGACGCTTCGGGAAACATCCGCCTCCTGGATATCGGCCTGTTCCTGAAGGAACGGATCGAGAAATACTTCCAGAGCACCGGCCTGGAAATCAACCTGAAGTACATCGACCCCAGCTATACCCTGCGGAGCGTTCCCGCCAGCGCCAGCGACAGCATCTACTGCGGTGCCCTGGGCCAGTACGCCGTCCATGCCGGCATGGCCGGCAAGACGGGCATGCTCGTGGGGCTCATGAAAGACGAATTCGTCCACCTGCCCCTGAAGGCCGTCACATCGGGCAAGCGGGTGGATCCGGCGGGGAACCTCTGGATGCGCGTCCTGGAATCCACGGGCCAGCCGCCGTCCATGAAGAACGTCCCGGCCTGATAGAGGACCATAAATCTGTCCGCCACTTGATGCGTCGCTGGCCGCAGCGCAACGAAGCATCCCGTCATTCCCCCGAGGTCGACGGCAATACCCCCGGGCGGCCCTGCAAAATGGCCGCAGGCGAGGCGCGCAAAGACCGAGGAGGGAGGCGTACTCCCGGTACGCCGCACCGACGAGGCCGCGGCGCAACGAAGCATCCGGCCATTTTCCCGAGGTCGACGGCAAATACCCCACGGGCGACCCTGCAAAATGGCCGCAGGCGAGGCGCGCAAAGACCGAGGAGGGAGGCGTACTCCCGGTACGCCGCACCGACGAGGCCGCGGCGCAACGAAGCATCCGGCCATTTTCCAGGGCCGCCAGTTTTTCCTTGCTATTTCGGGGCGGATAGTTTAGAAGCGCGGTTCCATTCTTTCAGGAGGCAATACGGAAATGGCCAGGGTATGCGACATCTGCGGGAAGAGACCCGTCGTGGGAAACAACGTGAGTCACGCCAACAACAAGACCAAGCGGATCTGGTATCCGAATCTGAAGAAGATCCGGGCCGTGGAAAAAGGCACCGGCGCCGTCAAGCACGTGAAGATCTGCACGCGCTGTCTGCGCTCCGGCGTCGTCCAGAAGGCCTCCTGACGCCTCCTGTCACAGGGGCAGGCGGAACCCCGTCTGCCCGACGGCTTCCAGGACGGATCCCAGGAAGCCTTCCCTGTCTCTCGTAGCCTCCAGCGCGCGTTCCATCAGCGCCCAGACGCCCTCGCAGGTGTCCCGATCTTCCCGATCCAGGCGAAATTTATCCATAAAGCCGGCCGTCCGGCCCTCGGGGCTCAGAAACGCTTCCATGCGCGGCCGGTCGTATGTGTTCCATCCGCGAACCAACGCCTCGGCGACCACATTCTGTCCGATTCCCATCAGACGGGAAAGCGTTCCCGCAAAACCGGCCAGCCCCTCCGCGGCCGTGTACTCCAGCGAATCCAAAAACAGATCCAGAAGGCCCCCGTTTCCCCGGAGATGCAGGTTCAGATCGAAGGCCATCTCGACCATCATGTGCGACTGGTAAATGGCCTCGGACCGGGGAACCTCCCGGCCGATCCGCCGGTGGAAATCCTCCAGGAGGGTGACCAGGAATCGCCCCTGCCGGTATGAATAGCCGTCCGCTCCGGGATCGAATTCCCCGGGCGAAACCAGTCCGATCCGGCCGTAGTGGGCCATGTCGTCCACCAGGAGATGGAACTGGACGTAGGCTCCATTCGCGTCTTCCGGCGGCATGGGGACAAGACGGGGAACGGCATGGGTCATGGCGGAGGAGATGTCCGGGTGGATCGTCAGGAGATCCGGGGCGACGTTGAAAATATATGCGTCCTTCTCCCGCGGAGACTTCCCGAGACGGCGGCACAGCTCCCGGAGAACCCAGGTGTGAGTGAGCATCAGCATGGGCGGGAAGTCCCGGCTACAATTTGCGGAGGGTCATCTTCTTCAGGTCGATGAGCTGGATCTGGAACGTCCCGTAATCCGTCGTCCCATAGGCACGGTTCTTCTTCTCCACCGTCAGCTCCATCGTGTTTCCGCCGGTCAGCCGCACCGTGGCGATCAGCTTGTCGCCGCTGAGCCGGAACAGCACCGACGTAATGTTCTCGAAGGGGATGTTGAGGATTCCGCCCCCCCGTTTTCCCTCGAAAAACGTGGTCCCCTCGATGCTGACGTCGCGGCAGTCGGTGACGACGTCCATATGGTCCACGAACGTGGCGGCGAACTTCTTGTCCGGCTTGGGAATCTTGCCCGGTGCGCCCCCCGGGGATCCCAGCCCCATCAGGAGCGGCACAGCCAGCAGAACCATCATGATCGACAGGATTCGCTTCCGCATCGGTCCTCCCGCCGGCAAAGCAGCCGGACTTGGCGTGATGGGGCCACCATAAGCCGGGCAACCCCCTTTGTCAATGGCGTTATTCCGGGATCCGCACCCGGCCCGGCCCGGCCCAAGCGGATGTTTGACATCCTTCCCCGCTTCCGGTATACGACGTCAATCCTTCAGAATATTTCACGAATCAAACGGATCCCCAGGTCCGTAGCGAAAGGACCGCCTGTTTCGGCATACCCCATGACCTATTCCCCTTCCCTGACGCAGTCCGAGACCGTCCGCGCCGTCGCCCTGTTTTCCGGCGGCCTGGACAGCATCCTGGCCGTCCAGGTCGTCCGCCTCCAGGGCATCGACGTCCTGGGCGTGACCTTCGAAACCCCCTTCTTCAGCGCCCGAAAGGCCCGGGAGGCGGCCCGGCAGATCGATCTTCCGCTCAGGGTCGTGGACTTCGCCGACGAACACCTCGAGATGGTCAAGGCCCCCCGTTACGGGTACGGCAGGAACATGAATCCGTGCATCGACTGCCATGCTCTGATGCTCCGCAAGGCCGGGGAGATCATGGAGGAGACGGGTGCGGCGCTCATCCTGACCGGGGAGGTTCTCGGGCAGCGCCCCATGTCCCAGGGAAAGCAGTCGCTGTACGTGGTGGCCAAGAACTCGGGATACCTCGACCGGGTCGTCCGTCCCCTGAGCGCCCTGCTCCTGCCGGAAACGGCACCGGAGCGGGAGGGCATGATCGACCGGGAGCGGCTGCTGGCGATCCAGGGGCGGGGACGAAAGATCCAGATGCAGATGGCCGCCGACATGGGAATCACCCGCTACGAAGCCCCCGCCGGCGGATGCCTCCTGACGGACGCCATGTTCTCCCGACGCCTCAGGGACCTTTTCTCGCACATCCCCGGCTGCACGGTCCGGGACGCGGAAATGCTCAAGTACGGGCGCCACTTCCGGATCGACGAGCGGATCAAGGCGGTCGTTGGCAGGAATCACCGGGACAACCTGGCCATCGAGCGGACCGCCGGAGACGGGTACACGCTCATCCGCATGGCCGGCCATCCGGGCCCCCTGACGGCCCTGTCGCCCGGCTGGAACGAGGAGGGTCTGCGCATGGCGGCATCCCTCTGCGTCCTTTACAGCGACGCCCCGAAGGACCGTCCGGTCGCGGTGAGCATCCGGACGGGAACAACCACCCGGTCGCTGGAGATTGCGGCCGCATCCCCCGACGAGGCCGCCCGAAGGCTCGTCTGAACCGCCGGAACCATGTGCGGACGATTCGTTCTTCTGACCGACCTGGCCGCCCTCGCCGAGGACTTCGGTTTCGAGGTCCCGCCCGATTTTTCCCTGCCCGCGGGTGAGCGTTTCCCCGGACAGGCGGTCGCGGCGATCCTCCGGGATCCGGTCCTCCGGCCGGCCCTCTTCCACTGGGGCCTCGTTCCCTCCTGGGCCCGGGATCCCTCCGTCGGGCGGCGCCTCTTCAACGCCCGCTCGGAGACGGCGGCCGTCAAGCCGAGCTTCCGCGACGCCTTCCGGAAACGGCGCTGCCTGATCCCGGCAGACGGGTTCTTCGAGTGGGACCGGACGGTGCGGCCGGCACGTCCCGTCCAGTACCGCCTGCGCACAGACCACCCCATGGCCCTGGCGGGGCTCTACGAATTCAGAAAAACCGAGCCCGGGGACCCTTCCGCCGCGACCTGCACGATTCTCACCACCGAGGCCAACGACCTGATCCGGCCCGTCCACAATCGGATGCCCGTCATCCTGGACCGGGACGGCGCCGCCCGCTGGCTGGATCCATCTCCCCCGGCCCCCTCCGCTTTGCAGTCCCTGCTCGCGCCGTTTCCGTCCCCGGAGATGCGGATTTTCCCTTAGCCGCCGGCCCGAACGTCCCGTTTGAGGCGCCGCTCTCGCAGGATCGCCTTCAGGTTGGGCGCGGCAATTCCCGCCACGATGAGACCCATGCCCGCCCATTGGAGGGCGTCGACCGTCTCGCCCAGGACCGCGGCGGCCAGGGCGACCGTCGCCGCCGGTTCGAGGGTCGAAAAGACGGCCGTGTAGGTGCTGCCGATCATCTCGATGGCCCGGTACTGGAATACAATGGCCACCGCCGTGGGAAACAAGCCGAGCGAAACGGCGATCAGGAGCTGTGTTCCGTTCATCCGCAGGATCTGGAAGGGGTTGTTGAAGAAGAGGAAAGCCAGCCCGGTAAAGACGATCACGTAGAAGGCCACGGTGAAGGGCCTCTCTCCCTTCATGAAGACCTGCACCAGGATCAGGTAGAGGGAGAAGGTCAGAGTCGTTCCGAAGGCGAAGAGAAGCCCCAGGAGATTCATTTCCCGGAGAAAGGCGTCGTAGAAAACGAGGCAGGAGCCGGCCGACAGGATCATAAGCGACAGGATGAGCATCCGCCCCACCTTCTGGCCGAGAAAGGCCGCCGAGAGGATCGTCACCGTCACCGGATAGATGTAGAGGATGAGTGACGTCGTGGACGCCGGGATGTACTTGAGGGCCTTGAAGAAGAAGGTGCTCTGGAGGCCGTACAGAACGAGGCCGAGAAAGGCCGCCTTTCCCAGTGCCGCGGGACGGATCTTCAGGAGGGACGGATCCTTCAGGAGCAGGAAAAGGAACAGGAGGGCCGCCCCGAACAGAAAGCGGTACTGGAGGAGCGCCATGTCCGTCAGGCCGGCCCGGTAGCCCAGTTTCGCCAGGATGGCCAGGGACGCGAAGCAGACGGCGGAAAACAGAGAGAAGGCCAGCCCCCGGAACTTCTTCATCCCGGCCTCAGGCGGTTTCCTGCCGCCCCAGGAGGCGGAATACCCGGTTGCTTCCCATGGCGTCCGTCGGCTCGGCCGGAGTCACTTCCTCGACCTGGTAATTGGACTGGGTCGAGCGGCGGGTCCTCCCGCTCATAAGAATGGAATTCGGCAGGACATGGCAGAGATCCTGGATCCGGAATAGGACGTTCACCGCGTCGCCGATGACCGTGTAATCCATCTTCTTCTCGAACCCGATGTTGCCGACGACAACCTCCCCCGTATGGACGGCGATGCCCACGACCAGGCTGGCCGAGAAGCGCCGCTGGAATTCCCCGTTCAGGTCTTCCAGCCGGGACATCATCTCCAGGGCCGACTGAACCGCATTCTCCGCGTCCGCGGGACCGGACACGGGCGCTCCGAAAATGGCCAGGAAGCCGTCCCCCAGATACTTGTCCACGATTCCCCCCTGGCGGAACACGATCTCCCCCATGACGGCGAAGAAGTCGTTCAGCAGGGCGACCGTCTTCTGGGGCCCCATGTCCCGGGAGAGGAGGGAGAAGTTGCGGATGTCGATGTTGAGCAGCGTCACCGTCTTGAATTCCTCGACGCGTGACCTCCCGGACTCGGTGCTCAGGATAATCTCGTCCACCACGGCCTTGGGCACATATTTCTGGAATACGCTGCGGATGCTCCGCTCCTTCTCCGCCATGGTCCGCGTCTCCCGATACAGGTGGGCGTTCTCGATGGCAATGCTCACCGATGCGGCGATGGACTGGAGCAGAGACTTGTCGCTTTCATCGAATGCCGCCCCGATCTTGTTGATCACCTCGATGACGCCGATGACGCGGCTCTGGGAGATCATGGGCACGCAGAGAACCGACCGCGTATTGAAATTCGTCCGCCCGTCGATCTCGGAATAAAAATGGGGGTTGCTCCGGACATCCTCGGAGATGATCGCCTCCCCCCGGGAGGCGCAGTAGCCGGCGATCCCCTGCCCCAGCTTGATCCGGATCTCCGGGATGGACTTGAGATCGATATTGAAGGCCGCCTGGAATCGAAGGTCGTCCCCCTCGACGAGGAACAGGGTGCCCGCCTCTACATTGATCGCCTCCCGGATCATGTCCATCGTGTAGTTCAAGACTTTTTCCATGTCGAAGGTGGCCGTGGAGAGGGCGCTGCCGATCTGCCGGATTGCGTCGAGCTCCTGGTTCCGCTTCAGGGCGGACAGGATGAGCCGTTGCTTCTCCAGGGCCAGGGACAGGCCTTGTGTGATCGCCTCCAGGTAATCCTTGAACTTGGCGAGGGCATCCGCGGCGACGTTCTGGAGTACGAGAGCCCCGGTGGAGCCTCCTTCCGCACTCAGAGGGGCCAGGATGCAGAAAGTTCCCGGGACGTCTCCGAAAAGGAGCCGGTCCAGGGGGTGGTTCGAGACGTCCCCGCCCCGCAGGATCACCAGGTTTTCCATGCGCAGGGTCCGCTCCAGGATGGACCCCTCCATATCGGGAAGAGGCCCGGGGGTGAGGTTCGTCGGTGCAAAGGCAAGGACTTCGTTCATCAGAAGCCCTCCCTTGTCAGACCGGTCCCGGATGACGAGAACGGCCACGTCATACGGAACGGCCTGGTGGACCTCGTGCAGGATCATCTGCACCAGCTCCGCCGGCTTCAGGCTGGAATTGATGGCCTTGATCACGTTCTCCAGGGAAGCCAGGTGAACGTCCTGCCTTTCGTTCCGCTGGATGAGCTGGATGTTGTCATAAGTGAACGCGGCGTTGCTCAGGAGGGGACTCAGGAGCTCCGCGTCTTCCGGCCGGAAGGCCACATCGGCCCGGCTCCGGGAAATCGTGACGACCCCGATCACCTCGTGGATGGTTTTCAGGGGCATGCAGATGAACGACTTCGTCGCGTATTGTCTTCGGGACACCCGCCCGAACCGGGTATCGCTCTCGATATCTTCCACCACGAGGGGGGTCCTGTTGATCACGGCGTACTTGGCGACGCTCTCGGCGTAGGAGATCCGGTCTCCCTTCTTGACCATGCCGCCGAGGCCGATGGAAGCGACCACCTGGAAAACGTCCCGGCGTGGCCTCTCCAGGATCAGGACGGAACCAATGTCGGCGTCCACGAGCTTGAGGGCCCTCTCGAGGGTGATATGCAGCAGGTCGTCCGGATTGAAGGTGATGTAGCACAGATCCGCCAGTTCCTTCAGCGTCGTGATGTCCTGGCTCTTCTTGTCCAGTTTCTGGAAGCTGTGCCGGAGTTCCTGCTCGAGGGTATGAAAGGAGGCGATGATCCCCTTCATTTCGTCCGTGTGAGCGGGCATCGGCGCCTTGCCCTTCAGATCCTCCGCCAGGGTCTTGTTCACGTGATGTGACAGGGATATGATGTCATCCGCCAGTTTCCGAAGCAGGAAAAAGCCGAAGAAGAACAGGAGCAGGAGCGTGATGAAATAGATGGGGATAAATTCGTCGTTGAGGATGTCGTACTTGACGGCAAAGTAGAGGAAGCCGAAAACCGGGACGAGGAAGAAAAGACCGAATACGACGTATAGCTTGTAATACAGGCCCTTGTTCTCGATGGAAAACCAGTCGAACAGGCCCTGCATGCGCATGCGGTTTCCTCTTTTATTATTTCGTACGGGATAGGGGCGACAATTTCCGCTTTTATAAGCTCCGGGTAAAAAAAGAACAAGATAAAATCGGGTTTCCGCGCAGGGGAAACGCATCTTCGCTGCAGGATTTCATCCGTGTCTTTACTTCAGTCCAGGACCGCCGGCCGCACCCCCTCTCCGATGGGTCTCTTGAACGTGAAATAGAACGGCTCGTTGATCAGGGCCTTGGTGACCTTGTCCATGCTTCCGCTCGGCAGGGCGAACGGGAGGGCCAGGACGGTCGCCGCCAGTCCCGCGACGCAGGCGACAAGCCCGACGGGGCGAAGGAAAACAACGTCGATGAAGGCGGGAATCTCCTCCATTTGCGGCTCCGGCGCCGGTCTGTCATCGGGTGTTTCCCGTGCGAACACGGGAAGTGACATCGCCGAGATCAACAGGAGCACGATCACAACCGACAGGAATCTTTTCATCCGCTCCTCTCCTCCTTCTCGCCGTTTGTATGTAAACGTTTGTTTTCTCTCATATCCAAATACGCCCCGTCATGTCAACCGGACACGGAGAGGCGGTCTTCATTCCATGGCGGCATGGAGACGTAATCACTTTTTCACCGCATTGTCATCCTCCTGTAACATATTTTGTTTAAACAGCCCCTGCCAGGCATGAAAAGGAACGTGGATAAAATACAAGAGCCGGTTAAAATCAGAGGCAATATCTCCATGAAAGTCCCGGATACTTCTTTTCAGGATATTTCCCTTCGCCGGCGGGTCGTCATTGCGATCGGGATATTCGTCGTCATGACCATCGTGATCGGCTTGTATGGCCTCATCGCCGTCGTGGAAACCAACCAGCGCCTTCATGCGACCGTATTGGAAGGGCAGGAGCTGATCAAAGCCGTCGATGCCGGACGGCAGGCACAGGTTCACTTCAAAAGACAGGTCCAGGAGTGGAAAAACCTTCTCCTGCGCGGCAACGATCCGCACCTTTATGACTTTCACGTGCGGGCCTTCGACGAGGAGGACAGGAAAGTCAGCGAGTATCTGCAATCATTGCTGAACATGGCAGCAACGATGGGTCTGTCCGTTCCCGAGATCCCGGAAACGATCAGCATCCACCAGCAGCTGGGACACAGGTATCGGGACGCCCTGAAGCACTACAGGCACTCCGACCTGAAAAGCGCGGTCCTTGTGGATGAAATGGTCCGGGGGATCGATCGCGAGCCGACGGATAAAATCGATGCCATGGTCGGCATGCTCAAAGTTCAGGCGAACAACCGCCTGCATGCTGCTGAAACACTCGCCAAAACACGACTGGAAGCATACCAAAGCTTTTCCGCCTTCCTGATTTTCCTGGTTCTGGCGGGCATCGGCTTCGGGATCTACAACGCCCGGTCGATCCTCAACGATCTTCCCCCCGAACCTGTCGAACCCGAATCCGACAATGAGAACGAATCGACATGATCGATCCGACGCTGGCCATCGTCATATCCATCATCATCATTGCGTTGATCTTCGATTACATTAACGGATTTCATGATTCCGCCAACTCGATCGCAACCATCGTATCGACGCAGGTCCTGAAGCCCCATCAGGCCGTCATCTGGGCCGCCTTCTTCAATTTCGTGGCCGTTTTCCTGTTCGACGCACACGTGGCGAAAACGATCGGAACCGGCATCATCAACACGTCGATCGTCAACAACACGCTGATCATATCGGCCCTTGGAGGCGCCATCATCTGGAATTTATTGACCTGGTGGTTCGGCCTGCCAAGCAGTTCCTCCCACGCCCTGATCGGAGGACTGATCGGTTCCGGTCTCACAAGGGGGGGATTCGACGTTCTTGTTTGGAAAGGAATCATCAAAACAGCAAGCTTTATCGTTTTTTCTCCGGTAATCGGTCTGATCCTCGGACTTTTTTTAATGGTCGTTGTTCTGAACCTCACCCGTTTCGGCAGCGTGAGCACGTCCAACCATCTGTTCAGAAGGCTGCAGCTCGTATCTGCAGCCGTCTACAGCATCAGCCACGGCATGAACGACGCCCAGAAAACCATCGGCATCATCGCGCTGGTTCTTTTCAGTGGCGGCTATCTCGGTCCGACGTTTCACATCCCCTACTGGGTGATCATTGCCTGCTACACCGTCATTGCCCTGGGAACCATGTCGGGGGGTTGGCGGATCGTCAAGACAATGGGGACCAAAATCACGAAGCTGCAGCCCATGGGCGGCTTCTGTGCGGAAACCGCCGCGGCCATGTCCATCATCGGCGCCTCCCTGGCGGGAATTCCCGTGAGCACGACCCATACGATCACCGGCGCAATCATGGGCGTCGGAGCGACGAAAAGATTATCCGCCGTCCGCTGGGGCGTCGCCGGAAACATCATCTGGGCCTGGATTCTGACGATCCCGATCTCGGGCGTCCTATCCGCCGGCCTGTATCTGCTGCTGACGGCGATCTTCGAATAATCCCGCGGGCTCGTTCATCTGCCTTCTGCGAAGGATTTCCCGGAGCCTGAAGGAAAGGTCGTCCACGGTGAAAGGCTTCTGGATCCAATCCAGCGAGCCGCCGTCCCGGATATCGACCGGAAGGTCGCTGACTCCGCAGCCGGTCACGAAGAGGGTGGACAATCCGGGCTGGAGTTCCTTCATCCGGGTGTACGCTTCCAGGCCGCCCATTCTGGGCATCATAACGTCCATCAGGACGAGATCGATTTTCCCCTGCTCCCGGCGGAAGACCTCCACTCCTTCCACCCCGTCGGCGGCGACGGTGACGGAGTATCCCAGCATGGTCAGGATCTCCTCTGTGGTCCTGCGGAGGTCCTCGTTATCTTCGACCAGAAGAATGGATTCGTTTCCCTGCTCTGCCGCCGCTTGGCGCGGGCATGCGAGTACGCTTTCCTCCCCGGTGGGCATCGCCGGCAGGAACACCCGAAAGCTTGTCCCGCCGCCCGGATTGTTCCGGGCATCGATGAACCCGCCATGCTGTTTGACGATTCCATAGACAATGGAAAGACCAAGGCCGGTTCCGCCCTTCTTGGTCGTGAAAAAAGGCTCGAAGATTCTTTCCCGGATATCGGCGGAAATGCCGACGCCCGTATCGGAAACGGTCAGAACGACATAGTCCGCCGCTTTGGCGTCCGGAAAGGGTGAAAGAATCGAGGCGTCCACGGTCAGAGGAAACGTTTCAAAGACGATCGCACCGCCATCGGGCATGGCGTCCCGGGCGTTCACCAGGAGATTGAGAAGGACCTGGTTCAGCTGGGACACGTCGGCATGGACCATCAGCGGGGCCGGATGGAGGGACATGGAAAGCTCGATGTGAACGCCGATCACTCTCTGCGCCATCTGGTGAAACTCCGCCAGGACGGAGTGAATGTCTACGGTCTCCAGATTCAGAGTCTGCTGCCGGCTGAAGGCGAGTAGCGGCCTTACGAAGCCCGAGGCCTTCCGGACGGCGTTTTCGATGGATCGGCTGTGCCTCACAACGGTTTCATCCAGGGGACGGCTCGTTCGTATCAGTTCGGCGCTTCCCAGGATGACCCCGAGAACATTGTTG
Source organism: Syntrophaceae bacterium (assembly GCA_013177825.1). Taxonomy (NCBI): domain Bacteria; kingdom Pseudomonadati; phylum Thermodesulfobacteriota; class Syntrophia; order Syntrophales; family Syntrophaceae; species Syntrophaceae bacterium. The sequence goes on along the minus strand of JABLXX010000003.1, from coordinate 231,803 downwards.
AAATCGTGGGCGATTCCCCCTGCCAGCCGCCCGACGGTCTCCAGTTTCTGAGACTGGCGGAGCTGCTGCTCCAGGTCCTTCGTCTCCCGGAGGCGGGCCACCATGTTCTTCATGGCCTCCAGGAGTTTCCCCGCCTCGTCCTTCCGGTCGACCCGGATGTCGAGGGAAAGATCGCCCTCCGCCAGGCGGTCGGCGATGTGAACCCCGTTCCGGAGCGGTACGGTGACGCTTCGGGTCATGTGAACGCCCAGCAGGACGGCGATTCCGATGGCGATGGAGGCAAAGAGAAGGAATGAAGCCTCTATGTCGGCATGCTTGTCCGCCACTGCCCGCCGCTGCAGCAGCGTCTGCTGTTCCTGGTGCGTGATCAGCTCCCGGCAATGCTGGTGGAGAGAAATGAGGAGCGGATGGACCTGCCGCAGGAACTCCGCCTGGGCGCGGCGTTCTTCGCCCCTTCGCTGAAGCTTCATGACCCGCTCGCTCTCCTGGTCCAGCAGGGCCAGGTTTTTCTTGAGCTGCAAAAGGATTTCCCGACCCCGTTCCGCTGTTTCCAGCTTCTCGATTTCCTCCAGAGCGTTGCCGGCCGTAGCCCGGGCGGTCAGGAGCTGAACGCCCAGAAGGCTCCATTGTCCCTCGTCCCGCGAATGCACATACGTAGTCAGGGCTTCCCGGACGGAGTGGACGGAATCGCTGACGATGCTGGCGCACCAGATCTGCCGGTGATTCCTCTGCACGAACGAATCCATGGTTTGGTGATCCTGGTTGATGATCCAGGCACTGAGAAGGATGAGCACGATCAGGATGAGGCCGATGAGCCCAAGGCCGAGGCCGAGACGGATTCCAATGGGGATGTTTCTCAGTTTCACAAGGCATTCCTCGGAGGAGATTTCAGAATTAGATCAAAGAGAAGGATGGGGTTGCTCCACCCGGCCGCTTTACCGTCTTCGTTTGAGCAGGGGCCTGCCCTGAAAGGTGATTTTCCGGAGGTCCGCCTCAGCCTGCAGAACCGCCGCTCTGGGAAGGGGAACATAATGGAGTTCCTCCGCATACCGCTGCCCTTCATGGGTTATCCAGTAAAGCAGACGGATGAGTTCCTCGGCGGTTTTCCTTTGTATCCCGACCCGGCTGGACTGGTCCTTGAAGACCACGATCCAGGTGTATCCGACGACGGGATAACCCGCCGAAGCCGGTGTATCGGTCAGGGACCGGTTTCCGTTCGTGTGCTTTGCCGTCTCGGCGGCCATGGCGATGCTTTCCATGGACGGCGCGACGAAACGGCCCGACCGGTTCGCCAGCTGTCCGAATGTCATGTCGTTTCCCATGGCGTAGATCAGTTCCACGTATCCGACGGAACCGGAGATCTCCTTCACCAGGCCGGCGACGCCGGCGTTCCCCCGGGTACCCCTCCCGACGGGCCAGCGGAGGACCTTCCCCGCACCCATGGCCTCCCGCCATGCCCGGCTCGCTTTCGACAGGTACTCGCTGAGGATGTCCGTCGTCCCGCTCCCGTCGGATCGGTGGATCACCTGGATCGGCAGGCCCGGGAGCGGAACGTTCGGATTGAGGGCGGCGATCCTCGGGTCGTTCCAGACCGCAATCCCGCCGAGAAACAGGTCCGCCAGGACCTCTGCCGTGAACCGGAGCCGGGGGTTTCCCGGAAGATTGTAAACGATGGTCACGGCGCCGATGCAGGTTGGAATCCGGACGAAGGCGTCGCCGGACGTCCCTTCTTCCCGGGAGGAAGCGATGTCGGTGCCGGCAAAGTCCACCTCCCGGGCCAGCAGTTTCTGGACGCCTTTGCCCGAGCCGACGCCCTGATAACGGATTTCAGCCCCGGTCTGGAGGTGGTACTGGTCGAAGACCTTCAGATAGAACGGCAGCGGAAAGGTGGCGCCGGCGCCGGTCAGCGTGACGGAAGCGCCGGAAGCGTTTCCCGGGAACAGACAGAATAGTGCCAGCAACAGAAGAAAACCGCATGCTTTTCGAGTATTCATCGTATTGCCTCCCGTATGTTCCGTTCCGTTTGCCAGCAAATTGTTGCCGCTGCGGGACAGCGCCGTGAACTTTTCATGAATCGGCCTCCCTTTCCAGAAGGTGGTTTACAATGGCTTTCTCAATCCCTTTCCAGGGCTCCCTTCCCACGGCCGCCTCGTCGATGACCAGGTGATGGGACGTCGATGCCGCAACATTCTCATCTTTCCTGACGGGGAGAATGCGCCAGCGGCTGAGTCCGGTTTCGGTCATGAACTCCCGGATCCGTTCCATCGAGATGAACTCGTCCTCCTTGTCGATCAGGACAACGGTCGGAACATTCAGTCCCGGACCGGCATTGCCCTCCACATGCCCGATGGCATCGAACAGGGCCCTGTAGGCGGCCATGGGGGTGCCGTCATTCGCCCGGTACCAGCGGGGGGAAAGGCTGTCTATGACCAGATTCGGAAACGGGGACAGTACCTTCAGGAGGTGGGCCTCGACCTTGACATTCAAAGCGGGGGCAAAGAGAACCATCCGGCGGAAGGCCGTCTCCGGGTCCGTCAGGACGAGGTCGCACCCCAGAAGCCCGCCGAGGGAATAACCGACGAAAAAAAGGGGAACCTTTTCCCGGGCAGCCCGTCGCTTCGCCTTTTCACAGGCGTTCCGGACCTCCTGCCGCCAGATCGGGTATGTTACGTTGCGAAAGGTTTCCAGACGCGCAGCCTCGGGCGTCAGGCTTTCAAAGGGCCGGTAATTGTCTCCGTGGCCGAGGAGGGAGACGTTCAGGACGTCGACGCCGGCGCGGTTGAGAGCCGCGATGATGGACCCCATGCGCTCCGGCTTCAGGTTAAGGCCGTGAATGACAAGGGCGACCCCTTTGCGCGTCGTAAATCGCTTCTTCGGAAACCAGGAAAAGGCATGGTCCTGATCGGATGCCTGCCGCGAGGTCGAGGGGGCGATCCGCCCGGTCAATCCGTCGCGTGACGGTTCCCGGCATAAAATCAAGGCGGAAACAATCGTAAGCAGGGCAACCGCCGTCAGGAGAATGCGAAAGGACACGCGCATGCGGATTTCCGTTCAGCGGGACGAAAAATGAATGTCGCCGATGAGTCCCTCCGCCTCGGTCCCGGTCTTATGGGTATTGATGAAGAGGAGGATTCCCTCCGCTGGCGGCGGCTCGCCGAGGCCCAGATCCCGGAAAAGCGCCGATGCGTCCTGCCGGATGTTCCGCCTTTCCGTCACCCAGGTTCCAAGCGGGTCCGTTCCATTGCGCAGGACGACGTACCGGACCCGCCGCATGGAAGGCTGCGGACTCGGCGCTACAAAGCCTTTGGGCGCCCGGTTGTCCCACACATAGGCCAGGGCGGTCGGAGAAAGCCTCGCGGTGACGCCACTTCCGGGGAAAATGACGTACATTTGCAAAGCCTGATCGTCGGCATCACGGCGTCGGACGTCTCCTCCCAGCGGGAGGCGAACAGCCTTCCAGGTCCATTGCAGGTAGGGAAACTCCCGGAGATCGACCCGCATTTCCTTGCGGATCCCGTAAGCCTTGTCGCCCCGGCTCACCAATCGTAGATAGAAACGTCCGCCCCGCTTTTCCAGGACAGGCTCCGGTTCTCCCCGATGGCGCTGCATCCGCCAGCCTGCCGGAAGACCTTTCGGTGTGGCCGGATTCGGATCGAATGGGACCTCCAGTCTATTCGCCTCCAGGGGTGTCTGCGCCAGGGCCGGTGCGGAACTCGAACGGGGAATGGCCAGGGTAAAGATGGCAAGGGCGATCAAGAAGGCCCTCCCGGGCGCCCGTCTCATGTACCTTCCCGGGAGCTTCCGATACGGGGGGCTCCGCTTCATCCCGCCTCACTCCCACCATACCCTTCAAAGTGCAGGGAATCCGAACCGCCGTAGGTCCGCTGTTCAAAGAGGAATCCGCTCCGGCCGGTTTCGCGGGTCATCTGTTTCACCTTCTTCTTCAGGGACGCCGCAACCACGGAAAACAGGGCCGGATGGGGATCCACCCAGACGCGCCGGCTGTCGACGATGGCGATGCTGATCGTCACGAGGGGAACCCGGACGGAGTCCCCCTGGCGATCCCGGATGTCCATGTATCCCTGCCGGATGTGATCGTCCCGAAACAACGCGATCTTTTCCCTGTCGAATGCCTCGCACAGGCTTTGTACCGCCCCGTCTTCCACGATCCCGGGGCAGACGATGACGAAATCGTCCCCGCCGATGTGCCCGAGCCTGGACCCTGCCGGGAGGGAGGGGAGCACCTCCGACAGGACCTTCGCGGTGAGACGCAGCATCTCGTCGCCCATGAGAAATCCGTAAACATCGTTGAACCCCTTGAAGTTGTCCAGATCGGCGTACAGGATGGAGTAGGCGTGAAGCAACAGGGCGTCGTGAATCCAGTTCCGGATCAGCTCGTTCCCGGGCAGGTTTGTCAGGGGATTCGCCCCCATGGCGCAGCGGACCTCAAGCTCCACGGCCTTCGTGATGATCTGCTTCATCGTCACGCTGCCCAGGAAACGCCGGTTGCGGTCCACCACCAGCACCGGGTCGTAGAGATCCTCCTGAAAACGGTCCATGGCCAGTTTAGCCAGGGTGGTCACGGTGATCCGGTCCTCCACCACCAGGGGATTTCGCTTGCAGACCGCATCAATCGGTTTCTTCTGAAAGAGCTGGTAGCCGAAGGCCCCTCCCGTCTGGGTGTAGAAATGCTGCCGGGTGACGAGCCCGCTGATTTCCTCTCCGTCGAGGATCACCAGATGGTCCAGGTGAAGGGAATTCTTGAACAGGTCGTCCATCGCCCGGCAGTCCACCGTTCGTTGCGCAATGGTCATCGGCCGGATCGCGAGGCTGCCGATCACTTCATCCAGCTCCACCTTGGCTGAGTCGTACCGCTTGACCAGGGAGGCGATCTTTCGCTTCATTTCCTCCGCGGGAAGGTATGGGTCCGCCATGGGCCGGCCGAACAGGAATCCCTGGGCATAACGGACGCCGTATTTCAGGAGCACGTCCAGTTCCTCCCATGACTCGACCCCCTCGGCGATGAGTTTGGCATTCACACTGGTAGCGATGGAAGCGATGGATTTCAGGAGTTTCTGTTTGTATTCATGAAGATGGACGTCCCGCACGATGGCCATGTCCAGTTTGAGGTAATGGGGCGTCGAGGCGACAAGGGAGATCAAGCCGGAGTAGCCGGAGCCGAAATCGTCCAGGGAAATCCGGAACCCCTGGTTCACATAGTGCCTGATGAGGCTGGAAAAGTGCTCGACGTCCGCAAAGGCCTTCTCCTCCGTGATCTCGAGAACGATCTGCCCCTGGTCGAGTCCGTATTCGCCCAGCCGGGTCTGGGTGAAACGCTCGAGGAAGCGGGGGTCGCTGAAAATATCGGGGCTCACGTTGATGAAATAGATGGCGGTGCGAAAACCGTCCGGAAGGGAGGTGATCTTTTTCAGGGCGGCTACCCGGCAGGCCCGCTCCATTTCCCAGGTGCACCCCCGTTTTCCTGCCTCGCCGAACATGGCGCATGGACTTACAAAAGGGGGATTCCCCCGGGACAGCACCTCATAGCCCAGGACGGTTCCCGTCAGGAGATCGAGAATGGGATGGAAATGAGGGCGGGGATCGACGTGATCGACAAATACATCGATCGAGCTCTCTTCGGGCGACTCCAGGGAGTTGCCGCGCCGGAAACGCCGGCGGGTGCGCACAACGGGTTCCATGATTCAGGTTTTCTCCTTCAGGACATGAATGGAAATGCGGGAGGCTGTCACGCTGCTTCGGCCCGTATGAAACGCCAGGGCCGTCCAGAGGACCTGCAGGAAGATGATCACGGACTGCTGCAACAGGGATGCCAGGCCCGCTTTGATGTCAGCTCCACCTACGGGTAAAGCTTCGGGGAAGAGAAACGTCAGGCACAGGCCGTAACATACGCTCGCAAGGGCCATGGCCTGGTATGCGGAAAAGGGCTGCTCTCCCCGATAATCGGCTCGCAGAAACTCGGACAGAACCCGCCAGGCCTGGGTAATCGCAAGGGTCAGGATGAACGCGGCGGTCCGGCAGCCCTCCAGGAAAAGAACGATCCCGATAAGGCCCGCCGTGGTGTACAGCAGGGCCGTCATCCCCTGGACGGGGATCACCGGACATCCCTCCAAGCCGTGGGCGTAGGCGATTTTCTTCGTCTCCCCCCGGAAGATGAAGTGGAAAGGCCCGAGGATCTTCCGGACAAACGGGGATGCGTCGGAGAGGGGCTTCCCGTAGCAGCAGCCGAAGCTGATACAGGCGAGCCGTCCGATTCCTTCCCCCAGGGCGTAGGAAATCGACATGGCCGCCAGGACCGCCATGATTTCGACCGGTCGCCCCAGAAAGCGCTCCGATCCGGCCCCGGCGAGCAGGACGACCCAGGGCGCAGCCAGCAGGCCGACGAAGGAAGCGCCGCCGACGGTGAGAGTGTGCCGCTTTCCTTCGACCCACCCCGCAATGAGGCGGGACGCGGGGACGCAGAGAACCAGCACGGCCAGGACCATCAGGAGCGTCAGCAGTGGCGGTACGCCGATGGAGGACAGAAGGACCAGCAGGACGGCCACGGCCAGGACATAGGCTGTCGCCGTGAAAAACCCGTACCAGGTCAGGTTCAGGCCGTCCCAGCGGCCGTCGGCGTTTCGAATCCTGGGGATGCAGGCGGCGATCTGCCAGGATTCCCCGGGAAGCGTCCGGAATCCCCAGAACAGCAGCGTATAAAGCGCTCCTCCCAGAACCACGACAAACAGCATGTTGGCGATCATCGCCCGGTTCCTCCCTCAACGGCGCGGCGCTGATGCGAATGGGGCCCCTTGCGCCTCTTCTCGTGAGACGGGAGAGCCTCTCCCGCTTCTCCCTTTTGAAACCCCTTTGAGGCATCGACGACGGGCGTGCCCCGGGACCCATTCCGGCCATCCCGCTCCCCGGACTCTTCCAACTCCCGGCAGCTCCTGCAGAGGCGGGTCGTCGGCTCGGCGAGCAGCCTCCTCTCTCCGATGGACGATCCGCAGACGACACAAATCCCGAACAATCCCCGGTCGATTCTACGAAGCGCCTCCTGGATGTTCCGGATCACGCTCCGCTCGTGTCCGCGGATCGTCAACTCGACCTGGCGGTCGTGTTCAAGGATTGCATGGTCCATCGGATCGGCGCATGGTTCCGCGCCGTCCTTCATGGCGGAGACGGTGCGGCAGGCGGTTCCCTGAAGCGCCTCGAGTCGGCTGGCCAGCGTCTGACGGATCCTGTTCCTGAAATCGGTATTCACCTGTTTTCTCCTTTCCGGACTTCACGTTTTGCCCAACGACGTCCCGATGCTGCTTCGGGTAAAAACCTCCGTTTCCGCGAGGGGCTGTCCGAATCCCCGTGTATAGATGCTTTTAACGCCGGAGCGGCGCATGTTCCAGACGATATCCTCGGCGAAGCGAACCCGGTTCCTCTCGAAGAGGAGAACGACGGTGCTGCTGCCCGGACGGAAAAGGCTTTTCGGAGAACCCCTTTTCAGGAACAGGTTCTTACCGACGGCGAGGGATTCATCATACCGTTTCCTGCTGTAACACTGGACGATGTCTCCGATCATCAGGGCGACGACCTCGATCATGGCCACGATGCCCGCCCCGGTCCCTCCCGGAACGTCCGTGTCGACGACGGTGACGACCCGCTTGTTTTTCGAGAAGGGACGCGCCAGAGAGACAACCGCCTCCGGATGGCAGGCGTGGTAATGCCCGTCGATTGGATAAAAATCGGCGACTTTTCCCGCCGCCGGGACATGATTGTAATGATACTTGTCCGGCGTGAGCCGAAAAACGGCGAAGGATCCCCCCTCGAAGGCCTCCCGCCATCGCCGCTTTCCCAGCAGTTCCCCCAGGTCGAAGAATTTTCCCTTGATGAAGAGACTGGACGTCTCGTCGAGGGATCCCACCAGCATTCTCGAATCGGCTGGGGACACGACGGCGGCGGGATCATTCGGCATCGGGCGGCACTCCCAGTAGCGGATCTTCCGCTCGAAGATTTTTTTCGGCGTGTCGAGCCGGATAGGCGGATCAAGGCATTCCCGGGGGTCAATTCCGGCCTTTTTCATAAATTCCTCCGGATCGGCCAGCCTCCCGCTCAGGAATCCCTCGTAGTTAAAGAATCCCAGGAGTGACGATATGCGCCGGCCCGTCAGGGCGCGGAACAGGAGGGGGGCATGCTCCCGCAGGGGCGAATAGAGAAAGCGGACGACCCGGTCTCCGTAGAGATGCTCTTCGTGAACGGCGCGGCTCCCGCGGTCAATATACTGATGCGACGCGGACGGACTCGGGGTCGAAAGGGTCCACCAGGGGCTGGTCATGCAGTTTGTTTTCATGGATCACGATCACCATCAGCAATAGAAGGTTCAACAGAACGGGCTCGGCTGCCGTTTCTTCGAGAACGCCCCGCCGCGCCAGATCCAGGAACTCCAGCGGATCCCGGTCTCCCAGCACAACCCGCAGGGCCTGCCCGGATCCGGGCCGCAGCCGCCGATTTGCTGCACCCAGCATCGCAACTTTCTCCTCCAGAAACCGGAAGGCCTCTTTCATATGGAGGATCCGCAGGTCCTGCCGGTAATAGGCTTCCGCGGCCCGGTTGAACTCGCCCGCCGGCAAAGCCAGCGGATGGGGGGACTTCTTCCCGCGCAGGACGGCTCGGGTGATTTTCCCCGCCGCGCTCAGGCTCTCCGGATCCTCCAGGCGTTTTTCCAGATCCTCGATTGTTTCCGCGAAGCCGAGCATTTCGATCAGGTCCGCCGCCTCTTCCCGGAGAATTTTCACCAGGGCCCGACGGTATTCCAGATTATGGACCCGGACGTATCCGGGATACCGGCGGCTGGAGCGGGTTCTCCCGGTACGGGACAGAATCCTCTTCAGAAACCGGTTGGCGCTGTCCTGGCGGACGTAGAACGTCGGAATGCCGATGGCGGCCCCGAACAGGATCTGCCGGCGCTCGCTTTCGATGACGGGCGAATCGGGAATCCGGTCATGGGTGACGGTACCCTGGGCGATGTACTTGAACGCAAGACAGTACAGCAGGTTCTGGAGATTGACCGCCCGGGCGGCGTCCTCCTCGAAGCTCTCGAACAGGCTGTAATGGCGGGCCTCGAACCCGGAGAACCCCATCACGTCGTATTCCCGGAGCTTCTCAAGGAGGTAGAGGGACATCTTGGCGTCGAAGACGCCGAGGTCCTGGAGGTCGTGCTTCAGGCGGTCGCCGTTGTGCAGGCGGCCGTCCAGGGCCGGGCTCCGCTCGGTGCTCAGAATGGCCACCAGGTAATCGATCAGCCGGTAATCCGGGAGGTAATCTCCCTTCAGGGAGAACAGCCCGCGGAGAAAACGGTCCAGCCACAGGGGGCCGAAGGGGGTGACGGGGCGGCCGAACACCCGGATGCCGGCCTTCTTCTGCCAGCGCCGCCAGAGCATCCGCAGATGGGTATAGTCGAGTTCGTGGGGAAGGAACCCCAGGGCCTTTTCGGCGTGAAAATCGAGAAAATCGAGCCGGTACGGAGCGGCGCTGTACGTCCCGACAAACAGAGGCAGAAAATGCTCCACGATCTTGACCGCCAGGTCTCCCAGATATTTTTCGCAGGCCGCGTTGAACCTGGAGGACGGGTCCGCCATGGCGGCGCCGATCCGGCGGCTCCCCAAGCTGACATGGGTCCCGTTGTTGGCGAGGCTGATGTTCGACGTATTGGGAAGCGTCACGAGGTTGCTGGTCACGATGCCCGCCTCCCGGAGTTTTCCCACCGCATTGAGCTGGCTGCGGCTGAGCACCCGGTGGCACAGGTGCATGTACTCGTATTTTTCTTCCCCCCGGTTCCATCCGGACAGGCAGGGGCTCATGAACAACTCCCGATAGAAGGCATCGGAGATGCAGTCATTCAGCATTTTCTGGCGGATCGGCGGATGAGGGGAGTGGAACACCAGGGCCCTCTGGCCGCCGGAGGTCAGGCCGAACTTCTCGTTGGCATACTGAATGAGAAGCTGCGTGAAGAGGTACCGTTCGGACATCTCTCCGGCAACGGCCCGCCCCATGCCCTCTTCCGGGCACAGGCCGGTGATGGAAAAGGAAAAGGTCTCCGGTGACGTATTGTCGTTCAGAAAATGCTCCAGGAGCTTCAGGCCGGTCTCCCGGATCGGATCGGGCAAGCCCCTTCCGGCATCCAGGGCCTCCGCCAGCGACAGCTTCAGCAGATAGCTTACGGGCACCCGAAGCTCCAGTTGGTTCCCGCGCGAACAGACGAACCTGTCCGCGTCGCTTCGATTCCCCAGGGCGGGATTATTCTTGTCCGCCAGCAGGTCCCGCTGCCATACCTCCCAGGCAAACGGTCCGAGGGAGGACCGGGGGAAGCGGACCCAGCTGTTTTCCCACAACTGCTCCGTTCCGGAATCCAGATAACTCTCCAGGTCCGTGATGACTCTCTTTTTCGTGTCCCCGGCAGCGGCGCGGCGGATGATGTTGGCGAAGTAGTTGGAGGCTTCGATAGTCAGCGGCAGATCCACATTGCTTCTCTGGCCGAGCACGGCGGCCTGGAGCTCCGTCTCGCTTCCCGCCGTCGTATCGCGCATTGCAAAGGGAAGCGTTTCGATGTCCGTGCCGGTTGCGCCGGCGCGGACGCCCAGCATGGCCATCATCCGGCCCTGCGACGGGAGAGTGTCCGCCGTGTGCTCAATCTGAAAAATCCTGCTGCTTGTGCTTTCCTGAAAGCGGCTCATGGCTCCTCCCCTGCATCGGTTGCGGCCACCCTACAGGGGGAATGTGACAGGCCGATGAAGGCCAGGCGTCTTTCCTGTGAAATCTATGAGTTGCCGCGCGGCCGCACACGTCACGAACCTTTCATCCCCTTGTCATCCTCCCGAGACAATCCTTCCATAGACTGGGTCCGGTCAATTCGCTGCAGGACACCATGGACGTCCGGGAAGCGGGGACCGGCGCTGCCAGGCTCTCTTGCAGCTGAGGCGCCCGCAGTGCCGCCTGGGAGTTCCGTAAAGGAAATATCCGACGGCACCCGGGCTGCCGGACCATGCACAGACCAAACAGTGAAAAGGAGACAAGGCAAAAATGAGTTCCTGGATGCAGAGATTGTCTCAGCACTATGACCGGATGCGTCGCCGTTATCCCGATGACGAACTCATGATCCTGTTCGACATCGACGGCACGATCCTCGATTCCCGTTACATGATCCATTACACCCTGCAGTCCTATGACCGGGCGCACGGCACGGACTGGTTTGCGGAGCTTGCCATCAAGGATGTTACGTCCTGCGAGAGCCATGTGGAACAGGTTCTGGAATCGATGGGTATCCACGGTGCTCCGCAGGAGGACGTCCTGGCCTGGTACGAGGAGCGGTGCTGGTCGCAGGAGAATATCCTGCGCTCCCATCGGCCCTTTGCAGGGGTCATGGACGTCATCCGCTGGTTCGAGATCCAGCCCCGTACCCACGTGGGTCTCAACACCGGCCGCCCCGAACCGATCCGCAGGGAAACGCTGCTCTCGCTCAACAACATCGGCAGGGAATACAAAGTGAGTTTCCTGAGCGAACATCTCTTCATGAACCGGCGCGGCTGGAACGAGGGGATCCTCGAGGAGAAGGCGGAGGGGATTCGCCATTTCCGCCGCATGGGCTACCACGTAATCGCTTTTGTGGACAACGAGCCTGAAAATCTGCAGGCCATCGCGGAAATGGACGACGCCGACGATATCCTTCTGTTGCATGCCCACACGATCTTCCGCTCCAAGCGTACGCAGTTGCCGGTGCGGACGGTGGCGGGCCGGGACTACGACATCACGGAACTGGTGCCGGAAAAATCGCTGCCGCGACACGTTCAGTTCGTCTGGCACGGCGTGAACGACGAGGCCAACCTGAGGCAGTTCATGGCCTCCAGCATCGAGTGGGCCGAATGTGATGTCCGTTTCGATCCGGATGGCGAACATGTCATTCTGCGCAACGACTCCTTCCGGGAAACGCCGCCGGACCCCGACGAGCCGTTCGTCCGGATCGAGGATGCTCTTGTAATTTATCAGGAAGGGGGAAAGTCCCTCAAGCTGGATCTGAAGGAAAACGGGCACCTGCTCGACCGCATTCTTACGATCTTGAGAAACGCGGGCATGCCGGAGCGCCGCCTCTGGTTCAACGGGACCGTCGAGGTATTGCAGAGGGAAGGTTTCCGCAAACTCACGGAGGCGTTCCCGGGGGCCATCATCCAGTGTCCCGTCGATTTTCTCGTCCCCGTCATCATCGGCGCCCCGACCCGGGCGCTGGCCGTCCTGGATACCCTTCACGGGTGGGGCATCAACCGCTTCTCCGTCAACTGGAGGGCGTCCGAAAAGCACGATATCATCAATAAACTGGAGAAGTGGGGATACGAATTGAACATCTACAACGTGCCCGACCTCGAAGCCTTCCTCAAGGCGGTCGTGCTGCTCCCCCGGTCCGTCACGTCGGATTTCAACTTCCCGAAGTGGCATTACTACGGGCGGGGTCCCGGACTCGGGCAGAGACATTTCGAATATTCCATCACCCACGTACCGGAAGGCCCCGCATTGTAACATGATGTCCATCCTGAAAGCGGATCCGTCCAGCGAACCCTTCCTACCGGCCCGGCTGCGGCCGTCACTCGAGCTACTTCAGAGGATACACACCGCCTTTGTCCGCCCGGGACAATCAGTCGGCGTATCGGTCCCGGGGGAAAGTCCGTCCCATTGCTTCAACCACGGAGGAACATGATCCCATGGTAAAATTGTTTGTTCTCGACACGAATGTGCTGCTCCACAACCCGGGAGCCATTTTCTCCTTTGAGGATAACGATGTGGTGATTCCCATTGCGGTCATCGAGGAGATCGACAATCAGAAACGCAGGCAGGACGAAATTGGGCGGAACGCCCGCGTCGTTTCGCAGGAACTCGACAAAATGCGCGAGTCGGGATGCCTGTCCGCGGGGGTGCCTCTTCCCGGGGGAGGGCGGCTGCGTATCGAACTCAACCATCAGGAATGCTGCGACGAATTCCCTCCCGGTTTCGATCCCCGCAAGACGGACAACCGGATACTTTCCCTGGCCTGGAGCCTGAACCGGGACTTCCCGGGACGGGTCTTCCTGGTCTCGAAGGATCTCAACCTGCGCGTCAAATCCGACGTGCTGGGCATCCCCGCCCAGGATTTCTTCAGCGACAGGATCAACTACCACGAGCTCTATACGGGATGGGGGAATGTAGACGTAACATCTGAAGAATTAGACGCTTTCTTCCGGGATGGACATCTCGAAATGAACGGCCGCGGCCCCGGCCGGCCCCACCAGTTTTTCGTGATGAAAAATCGCGCCCTGCCCTCCCGGTCGGCGCTGTCGCGCTTTTTCCGCGGGGAGCTGAGGCCGCTGGTCCACGGGGAAAGCACGAATCAGGGCATCAAGGCGCGCAACAAGGAACAGCGGTTTGCTCTGGAGCTGCTGCTCAACGATCAGGTGCGGGTGGCGACCCTCGTGGGCCGCGCCGGAACGGGCAAGACGCTTCTGGCCATTGCCGTGGGTCTGGAAAAAGTCATGGAACAAAAGGCCTACTCGCGCCTGCTCATCACCCGTCCCGTCATTCCGCTCGGCAACGACCTGGGCTTTCTCCCGGGGTCCAAGGAAGAGAAGCTCAGGCCCTGGATGCAGCCCATCTATGACAACCTGGAGTTCATCTTCAGTAACAACCAGGAGCCGCACCGGATCATCGAGCACATCATGGACCGCGGCATCCTCGAGATGGAGGCCCTGGCCTATATCCGGGGGAGGAGCATCCCCAGACAGTTCATCATCTGCGACGAGGCGCAGAACCTGACCCCGCACATGATCAAAACGCTGATCACCCGCGTGGGCGAGGGCACGAAGATCGTCTTCACGGGCGATCCGGAGCAGATCGACCACCCCTATCTCGACTCCAGCAGCAACGGCCTGAGTTATCTTGTGGAGCACCTGAAGGACGAGGAGATCGCCGGCCACGTCACCCTCCTCAAGGGCGAACGGTCCCAGGTGGCGGAAATGGGGGCGAGGCTCCTGTAAAGGGTGGGACTGGGTAACGGCGACGGGATTCATCCGTCCGGAGGGCAATGAATCCCACAGCCTTCCCCGGCCGGCGGACCGGAACAGGATGGCGGAACCCCGGCCCTTCCCCGCTCGGCAGATCGACGATACCGGGCGGAGGCCCGGTCATGCCTGCAGGTTTCGCAGGATCGCCTTCAGATTCTCTACGGACTCCTTTGTGTAATCAAAATAGCGGCTTCGCAGTTCCGTGATCATCAGGCCATCGTAGGAGCCGGCAAAGGTCTTCAGAATCGCCCCGATGGGAACTTCCCCCCAGCCCACGGGCATGTGGGCGTCGCCTCGCCCGAAGGGGACGAGGTGGGTCTGCTGCTTTTCCGTGTAATAGACCGGAAGGCCGAAATTATCGTGGACGTGCACGTGGGCGACAAATTCCCGAATCTCCGCGGCCGCTTCCACGGGATCGAAGCCGTAATGCCCCGCCGCCAGGTAGAGATGGCCGACGTCCAGGTTGATGCGGACGTTGGGCCTGGCAATGCGGACGACCTGCTCCAGCAGCTCCCGGGGATTTTCGGCATAGCAATAGGGGGAATGGTATAGATAGGGACGCGCGTTCTCGATACAGATGCAGACGGCGGGATACTCGTCGGCGAGGTCGCGGACAGCCCGGGCCTCCCGGTCGAGCAGGTCTCGCCGCTCCTCCTCCGACAGCATCAGGTAACCGGGAACGGCGAACCGCTCCTCGGAGACGTAACGGCCGGCATGATAGACTACTACGCCTGCGCCGATCTCGGAGGCAAACTCCAGGCTGGCCCGGAACACGCTTTCGTGTAGGGTCCGGTTGTCGTCGTCCATCAGGTTAAGCGGGTTCGGCGCATGAACGGTGTACGCAAATCCGTAATCCCAGAGAAGCGTCTTCAACTCCTCGAGCCGTCGGTGATGAAGGCGGCCGTGAACGACAGCGTCGAGCCCGTGGACGGGCAGTTCCACCGCCTCCAGTTCCAGGCCGTTAAATTCATTCAGGTCCCGGCGGAGCGGGTCCAGCCGCCCGTCGATCCGGACCTCGTCAATTTTACTGCCTATTTCAACCATGTCGCAAAGATCTCCCTTCCCTCGATGCATGTTTTGCAGATCCGGTGAACCCCGCCTCCGTTCCGGACCATGACCAGGTCCGCCGCCTTGCCTTCCTCGAGGGAACCCGTTTCGTCCTCGATCCCGAGGGCCCTTGCCGGAAAGAGGCTCGCCATGTTCACGGCCCGGTGCAGTGGCAGGATGCCCAGCCCGTCCAGCGTGAAGACGGCGTGCAGCATGCTCATGGGGGCGTAGTCGGAGCAGATGATGTCGCCGCAGCCCGCCGCGATGGCGTCCCGGGCGCTCAGGTTCCGTGCCTGGGAATTGCCCCGGACGATGTTGGGCGCACCCAGACAGACGAACAATCCTCTTTCGCTGGCGGTGCGGACGGCCTCCATGTTGACGGGAAACTCCGTAATCCCGATGCCCTGCTCGCAGAGCCACTCGATTTTCTCCCGGCAGTCGTCGTCGTGGGAGGCCATCGGAACGCCGGACCGGCGACAGGACTGAATGATCCGTTCAAGGTTGGACTTCATGTGCCTGCGGGCCTTCCGCTTCCGATCGATGATGGCGCGGAGCTCCTCGTCCGTTTTCCGGTAGACGGCCTGATAGTAATTCCGGAAGGACACGACTTCGCGAAACTGCCCCTGTCCCGGCGAGTGATCCATGATGGACAGGAGCTGGATCTTCCCTTCCTCCAGCAGCGACTCCAGTTGCGGGATCGCGGCGCCGTCGCTGATCTCGAACCGCGCGTGCACCCGGGTCCGCACATGGAGCCGTTCCGCCGTGTCCCGGATCTTCGAGATGATGCCGGCGGCCATGCGGTTGGACCGGACCCCGATTTCATCCTCCGCAAAGGAGATCGAGTGGTAAATCGTCGTCACCCCACAGGCGGCAAGCTTCTTGTCGAGCTCGTACAGGACGATGTCCAGGGGGAAGAGCGCATTGGGCCGGGGTTCGAGGTCCTTTTCCAGGGCGTCGCTGTGCATATCGATGAAACCCGGCAACAGCCAGCCGCCTCCCGCGTCGATGCGCATCCCGCCGTTGCCGATGGATCCGTCGCGGATCTTGTAGAGGCGTCCCTGGCGGATGGAAGCGGAGGCACCGTCCAGGGTTCCTTCCGGCGTTACGATGCGGGCGTTTTCGATGATGAAGTCTCTATGTTCTTTCATGGACAGCCGTTCCCGTTGCCGAGGTCGAGAACCCGATCGGCAACGGCCTTCATGGAGGACCGGTCATGGAAAACGCCGATCAGGGCGGTTCCCTTTCGCTTGAGTTCCTTCAGCAACTCGATGACGATCCGCCGGGAGCGCCGGTCCAGCGACGCCGTGGGTTCGTCGAGAAGGAGAAGCCGGGGCTCCCAGATGACAGCCCTGGCGATGTTGATCCGCTGCTGCTCCCCCCCGCTGAACGTGGCCGGATAGGCGTCGTGCAGCCCGGCGGGGATGGCCAGCCGCTCCAGGAGCACAGAGGCCCGGCGCCTGGCCTCATCGGAGTCCTCCCCCTGCCGGAGCAGGGGCTCAGCGACCACGTCCACGGCAGCGACGCGCGGGACGACCCGGAGAAACTGGGAAACGTATCCCATTTCCCGGTTGCGGATTCGGAGCAGCGTCTGCTCGCTTCCATCGGCCAGATTGACCTTCCCGTGGCGGTTGGAGGCAAACCAGACTGCGCCCGTCGTGGGCAGATAGGTCCCGTAGATACACTTGAGAACGGAGCTCTTCCCCGAGCCGCTCCGCCCCGCCAGTCCGAGAAATTCTCCCGGCGAAAGCCGGAAGGACACGCCGCCGAATCCCTCGATGACTTTCCCGCCGAGGATATGGACGGTAAACGTCTTGGACAGATTGTCGACTTCAAGCATCCTTGCACCGCCTAAAGCTGGGAGCTGACAAGCAGCTGCGTGTACCCGTGCTGCGGATCCTCGAAGATCTGGTCCGTCAGCCCCGATTCGACGACCCGCCCATAGCGCATCACCAGGGTCCGCTGGCAAAGGAGGCGGATCACCCCCAGATCATGGGACACCACGATCATCGCGATGCCGAGCTCCCGCTGGAGGCTCCGGATGAGGTCCAGCACGCGGGCCTGCACCGAGAGGTCGAGGCCCGTCGTCACTTCGTCCAGCAACAGCACCTGGGGGTTGTTCGACAGCGCCTTGGCGATCTGCACACGCTGCTGCATCCCGCCGCTGAAATTGGCCGGGGGCTCGTCCATCCGCTCCAGGGGAATTTCCGTACGCTCCAGCAGATCGGAAGCGCGCCTGCGGATCTCCGAAACGTTCCGCCAGCCCGCGGCCAGAAGCTTTTCGGCAATGTTGCCGCCGGAGCTCACCTGCATCCGCAGGCCCAGATAGGGATTCTGGTAGACGATGCCCATGAATCGGCTCCTTACCTGTCGCTGCCGGAAGGAACTCTGCCGCAGGAGATCCCGCGGTGCGGAGATTTCCTCCCCGTTGTGGAGATAGATCTCTCCCGCCGTCGCCTCGTGTTCGAAATGGATGAGCCGGACGAGGGTGCTCTTGCCCGAGCCGCTTTCGCCAACGACTCCCAGAACCTCCCCGGGATGGATCTCCAGGGAAACGTCCCCGCAGCCCACGACGGTTCCGCAGCGGGTACATCGGTTCCCTTCCTCCGGGGAGACACCGCCGGGAAGGCAATGTTCGCATCCGTCTCCGAACAGCTTCGTAATCCCCCGGACCTCGAGCAGCGGCTTCATCGCCCGCACCTCTTGTCGCAGTAGCCCGTATCGGAGCAGAAATACAGCCGGCTCCCCGAGATATCGTCAATGATCTCGTCCAGGTAAACGTCCGTGGCGCCGCACCGCTCGCAGGCCCTGCCCCGGAAGTCCTCGACCCGGAACCGGTAATCCTCGAATTCCAGCGGCTCGACGGGCGTGTGGGGAGGAACGGCGTAGATCCGCTTCTCGCGCCCCGCACCGAAGAGAAACAGCGTCTCGGCCATGTGGAGCTTTGGGATGTCCCAGCGCGGGATCGGGCTCGGATCCATGATGTAGCGGCCGTTCACCGTGACGGGGTAGCGGTAGCCGATCGTGATCTCGTCGAACTTCACAATGTCCTCGTAAAGGAAGAGCCACATGCGGCTGTAGTCCGCCTCGGCATGCATGCGCCGCGTGACCCGTTCCGACGGCTCCACCTCGCGCAGCGCCTCGGGATAGGGAACCTGAAGAACCAGGATCTGCGCATCCGTCATGGGTTCCTCGGGGATGCGGTGGCGCGTCTGGATGAGCGTTGCCTCGCAGGTGTCCGTCGTCGTCCGGACGCCCGTCACCTCCCGCATGAAGCGCTTGATGTTGACGGCGTTCACGCTTCCGTCGCAGCCCTGGTCGATGACCTTGAGGACGTCATCGGGGACAATGATGGACAGCGTCACCTGGATGCCGCCGGTTCCCCAGCCGCGGGCTACGGGCAGCTCCCTCGACCCGAAGGGTACCTGGTAGCCCGGAATGGCGACGGCCTTCAGGATCTTCCGCCGGACCTCCCGTTTCGACACCTCGTCGAGAAAGGCGAAATTGTAGTCGATCCGGCTCCGGCGGCCGTTCCTATTTTTTCCGCTGATCCACTCGTTGAGATTCATGGATTTCCTTCGCTCTCCGTAGGCGGTCGAGGTCCGACTGGAAGTCCACGTAGTGGGGAAGCTTCCAGTGATTGCAGAAGCCCATCGATTCGATCCCGTCGATATGGGACAATACGAACTCGCCGTCTTCCGACGGAGTCGCGCCGCCCCCGGTCTGGATGGACCTGTCCAGGATAGCCATGGAAATGGCCTTGACCTCGTTGTGGCCGAAGCAGAGCCCGTATCCGACGGTGAAGCGCGGACCGTCCGTCTTTTCCGTGAATTTGGCCAGGATCTCCGCCTCCGTGACCCTGACTTCCCCCGCCGTGTACAGCTCCCCGCTCAAGGGATGGCGGACACAGACCGGCATGTACCCCACGCGCAACTCCCCGATGGTGGGGTGGATGTTTCCGTAGCCACGCATGTTGGAGTAGGCCAGCAAAAGCAGGCCTCCCGTTTCCCCGCGGGCCATGGACTGCAGGGCGGCGCTCCGGGGGGCGGGAAAAAGAAGGGACTCTTTCGTGACGTCACAGGCCGCACCGTCCCGGTTGGACCTCTTTGTTTCGACGATCAGATTTTCCCGGCGCAGGATGTCGACCACCTTCGGAAACTCCTCCGGCAGGGGGTCCGCCGATTTCGCGCCGCGCAGGATTTCATTTACGAGTTTCATCCTGCGGATCTTGGAGCTGTTGCCCGTTTCAAAATTCAGCAGCCTCAGGGTGTAGTCGTTCGTGGAGCCCAGAATCTGCCCACCCGGGACGTCCTTGAAGGCAGCTGAAATCCTTCGGACAACCCGCATCCGGGTGGAGGGCTGGGCGATCGAATAACCCAGGCGAGGCCTCGTTGTCCGGTAGGCCCTGAGCAGGAAGGCCGCCTCCAGGGTATCCCCCGCGGCCTGCCGTACAGCCATGGCGGCCAGATCCGGCGCATAGAGGGATCCCTCTCCCATGACACGGTCGACGAGCAGGAAGAGCTGGTCCCGGATCTGGTCGATGCCCAGAGGTGCCGCATCCCCCTTCATGCCCTCGAAGAGAAAGGCGCGGCAGGCGTTTTCGATGGCCTCGGTACCGCCCTTGACCGCAACATATCCCATGCTATCCCTCCATGATCCGGATGTCCGTCGAGCGGGGGATGCACAGGATGTGGCCGGCATCGTCGACAAAGACGGCGTCCACCCCCAGGGGAAACTCGGTGTTCGCCTCCCGGAGATACTGCAGTTCCCGTTTTTCCAGACCCTGGAAGGCACCCAGCAGGATCTCCTCCCGGATGCCCGGCCCTTTCAGGGCCGCCCGGGGCCGGACTTCAACACCGCATAGCAGCGAGCGCACCTGGAAGACGATGGTGGCCGACGCATCCGGGTATTGCAGCGTCCCCCGTTTCGCCCGGAGAACCTCCCCGGCACTGTCCCCTTCAGCGACGATGACGAAATCCGCCTGCCTGACGTCCGCCACACGGCACCTCGTCCGGCCGGCAATCTGCGACGGCAGATCCTCCATCCCTCCGCCCCCGATGACGGAAACGCTCACCTCATGATCGAGCAGGCCATCCAGAAGCAGCAGCAGCGCTCCCCAGGGCTTGCGCATCGCCGACGGAGCCGGTGGCAGCGTGCAGACCCGGCCCGGGCGGCTCATGGCCAGCAGAAGTTGCCGGAACACCCGCTGTGCCGTCATTTCGGCATTCGAAATCCGCATGTCAGGTCCTTTTCATCGTCTCGAAATCCACCCGCGTCCGGGCGATAAGGGAGTCTTCCTTTCTTCGTCGGGCCTCCAGCTTCTTCGCCTCCGCGTTCAGGAAACGGTTCATCCGTTCCCGGAGGATCCGGTTCGAAGAGGCCCCGACTGCCTCCACCGAAGCCCGGGCCATCGCCCGTATCGCGTCGTCGCCGACCACCATTCCGTAACCGCGGCAGCCCGCATATTCCACTTCGACCTCGGTAACGAGGACCTCGCCCAGGTAAAACTCCTCCTCGAAGGAGTCCAGGGCCGACATCATCACCAGACCCGTCTGGGGACCGTGCACGATGGAGATTTCCTCGGCCGGAACCAGACCGAGCAGCTTCCGGACGGCCCGCTCGGGCATCTGCATGATGTACTCCGGGAGAGGTTTTCCCGGTGCAACCGGCATCTGTTTCATGTCATGTCCACTTCAAAGCTGTATCCGTGTTCGCGGAATCCCAGCGAACGGTAGAACCGGTGGGCGTCTTTGCGGTTGCGGTTGCTCGAAAGCACCATCTTATAACAGCCCTTTTCCCTGCAGAGGGCCATGGCAAAGCGCATCATCGCCGCTCCGATCCCCCGTCCCCTCCATCCGTGGAGGACCACGACGTCCTCCACGACGCCCGAGGGCGCCCCGAGGTGGGCGAAGTTGTCCATGGTGAGCAGGGTGAAGGCGCCCAGGACCTGCCCGTCGCGAACGGCCGCATACAGCCGATAGTCGGGATAGCTTCGCATCTTCAAGAACAGCTGGTGCGCGGCAGTGCCGTCGAGCACCCGCCCGTCGTCCATGCCGAGCTGGCCGAAGAGCGGCAGTACGCGGGGAAGATCGGCCGCCCCGGCCTCCCGGATCATGAGATTCCGGATGAGTCCTTCGTCCACGGTCAGGTGTACCTCCTGCGGATCACGGCGCTCAACCGGTCCACGAGCGCCACGGTGGCGACGATGACGATCAGGATCGTGGTCACGTCCTGGTTTTCGTAGCTCCTCAGCTTGTCGTAAAGGTAGACGCCGATCCCCCCGGCGCCGGTGAATCCCAGGATCGTCGCCGAGCGCACGTCCGACTCGAACCGGTAGAGGGTCATGGAGACGAAGTAGGGCGTGATCTGCGGGATGACGGCATAGCGGATCACCTTGAGGGGGCCGGCCCCCGTGGCCATAAGCGCCGTGACCGGCTCGGGCTGCACGTTTTCGATGCCCTCGGAAAAAAGCTTGATGAGCACCCCCGAGGTGTGGATTCCCAGCGCCAGGATCCCCGGCATGGGACCGAGCCCGACGGCCGCAACGAAGATCAGCGCCCAGACCAGCTCGTTGATGGAGCGAGAGAGGTTCGCGAAAAAACGGATCGTCGTGTACAGGACCTTCCGGAACAGGAGCGGGGCGATGCGCCCGCCGGGAAACAGGATCTCCAGCGTATTGCGCGAGGCTGCAAAGGCCAGGGGAAAGGCGATCACCACCGAGAGGATGAGTGCCAGGACGGCCATCTGCACGGTTTCCAGCATGGACAGGAGATACCGGTTCAGGCCCGCGCTCTTCAGGCTCGGCGGGAAGAAACCGCTCTCGGCGATTTCGGGATTCCCCCGGAGGTAGACGACCATGTTGTGCCAGCCGTCGAGCAGGGCGGTGACGCTCATCAGCGTCGACTGCCAGCTCCAGGCGACGACAATCAGGGTCAGGAGCACCATGGCCAGGTTGAAGGGGCTGAACGGATTCGTTTTTTTCTTGATGGTTGCCAGCGGCATGATTTGTTCCGAACAGGGGGCGGACGCAGGAGCCCACCCCCTTAAGGGAAGCGGACAGGAGAACCGCTATTTCTTGATCCTGTTCTTCACATCCATCAGCGCCCGGACCGGATCATAAGTTCCGTCCGCAACGGGGGCGTAACCCTTGATCTTCAGCATCTCAAGGCCCTTCGGGTCGCCGTAGGACAGAAAAGCCTTCGCCAGGGCCTTCTTCAGGGAATCCGGCAGGTCCTTCCGGTAGGCCATGGGCGAGCCGGGGATCAACTGCGACTTCCAGATGATCTCGAAGTCCTTCTCCGAGTTCCACTGCTTGCCGTTGCCGCGGGCCATGTCGAGATCGTTGGTCGAGGCGGCGTCGATCTTCCCTGTCTTCACGGAAATCATGGAGGCCTCGTGGCTGCCGGAGTAGATGACCTTGGAGAAATACGTCGCCGGATCGATTTTCAGGTCGTTGAGGAAGTGGACCATCGGAACGAGGGTCCCGCTCGTGGAATTCGGATCCACGAAGGCCCAGACCTTCCCCTTCAGCGCGGCCACGGTCAAGAGCCCCGATCCTTTCTTCGTGATGATGAGACCGTGGTATCCATTCGACCCGTCCTTGCTGACTTCGATGACGAATGCCTCGGCGCCGGCCCGCTTGGACGCCTCCACGTAAGACTTGGGCCCGAAGTAGGCGAAATCGACATGCTTGAACTGCATTCCCGTGATCACGCCGGCATAGTCCGTGGCCACCTTGACCTCGATGGGCAGGCCGAGCTGCTTCTCCAGGTGCTTCACAAGGCTGTCGAAGCGCTCCGTGATGTTGGCCGACGAGTCCGTCGGGATGATGCCGAAGACGAGCTTCTTCGGCCAGCCGGCCGGCGCGGCGAGAGCGGGTCCGTTGAGGAAAAGCAGGACAAGGGTCGTGGCGGTCAGGATTGTGAGCATTCTCTTCATGGGGTTCTCCTTTTTCATGGATTTTTTTTCGGTTTTGGACTCAGGCGTTCAGCGCCGCCTCGGTGACAAAGGGCCGGAAGGGAGCCATCCTTTCGCCAGGGTCTGACGCCTCGTTCCGGTCGGACCCGCTGTAGATGGCCCGCACGATTTCGTCCGTCAGGGACGAAGGGGAACCGTCGAATACAATCCGGCCGTCCCGGACTCCGAGGATCCGCGTGCAGAAGTCGCGGACATAATCGAGCTGGTGCAGGTTGGAGATCACGGTGATGCCGTACGTTTCATTGACGATACGCAGGGTATCCATGACCCGACGGGCGCTCACGGGATCGAGGGAGGAGATGGGCTCGTCCGCGAGAATGATCTCCGGCTCCTGGGCCAGCGCCCGGGCGATGGCCACCCGCTGCATCTGCCCTCCCGACAGCCGGTCGCAACGCTGCAGTGCCGCGTCCTGGATGCCGACAACACGCATGCATTCCCAGATCCGGTCGTACTGGCTCGATGTGTAGTACTTGATCATCGCGGGCAGCAGGCACATCCGCCCAAGCATTCCGCCGGCAATGTTGTCCACGACTGTCAGGCGCTTGACCAGGTTGAATCCCTGGAAAATGATCCCGACCCGCGAGCGGAGACGCTTCAGGGAGGAATTGGCAATCCGGTGAACGGGTTCGCCCAGGACGTGCAGCTCTCCCCCGTAAATGGCGACGCCGGCATTGAAGGACATGAGCAA
The DNA here is from genome assembly GCA_013177825.1 of Syntrophaceae bacterium. Lineage (NCBI taxonomy): Bacteria > Pseudomonadati > Thermodesulfobacteriota > Syntrophia > Syntrophales > Syntrophaceae > Syntrophaceae bacterium. The sequence goes on along the minus strand of JABLXX010000003.1, from coordinate 208,022 downwards.
GGTCGACTTGCCCGCTCCGGAGGGCCCGATGATGCTGATGAACTCTCCCTTGCGGATCTGCAGGTCGACATCGGGCAGGACCACGTGTTTCCCGTAACCCAGGGCAAGGGCTTGCGCTTCGATCTGAACCACGGAGGACCTCCTTCAGGAGAATTTGCGGCCGGGGCAGGTTCCGTCCGGTCTGTTGCGGGTCCCCTTGTAGGGCATTCATGTTACGGGACGATGATGGACTTGTGAAAGTTTTGTGAAAGGATCATCGATTGTGACAATTCGATGAAAGCCGGGTGTCAGATCCATGAAATATTTTGATCTGCGACACGCCCGGTCGGGAGCCGGACCTTATCCCATCCCGCCGATCTGCTGTATTTGACGGTTATCCGGCAGTTCGCTTCCGATCCATTTGGGGGAGCAGGACATGATTGAGGGAATGCTTTCTCTTCTGTATAATGCATTTCGAATAACATTCGAATCTCTCTGAAAAGGAGGACGGGCCCGATGGCGTCCCGCATCCTCGTAGCCGACGACGAGAAAGACATCGTGGAACTGATCGCCTTCAACCTGGCGAAGGAGGGGTTCGACGTCATCAAGGCCTATGACGGAGAGGCCGCCCTGGAACTGGCCCGGAGCGGCAACCCCGACCTGCTGCTCCTGGACCTGATGCTGCCGGGCATTCCTGGGCTCGATCTATGCCGGATGCTGCGTCGTGACCTCCGGACGACGTCCCTCCCCATCATCATGGTCACGGCCCGGGGGGATGAAGTGGACCGCGTCCTCGGTCTCGAGATGGGGGCCGACGACTACGTGACAAAACCCTTCAGCGTCCGGGAGCTCGTCGCCCGGGTCCGGGCCGTCCTCCGCCGGCGGATGGAGCAGAAAACGCCGCCGGAAGAGATCATCGATGGAGGCCCAATCAGGATCAACCTCTCCACGTGCGAGGTTTCCGTGGGCGACCGCCGGGTGGAGCTGAGCGCCAAGGAACTTCGGCTTCTCGCCTTCCTGGCCCGCCGGCCCGGCCGGGTCTACACCCGGGACCAGATCCTGGAGCAGGTCTGGGGCGACGAGGTCTACGTCGAGCCGCGCACCGTGGACGTCCACATCAAGCGCCTTCGCGCCCGTGTCGAGGAAAATCCGGAAAAACCGCGACTAATCCAGACCGTCCGGGGAATCGGATACCGGCTTGCCGACGGCACGCCGGAATAGCGTCCAGACGTAACCTATCTTTCACCGCGCTGTCATCCTCCTGTAACAATGTTTTCCTAGACTGCCCCCATCAAACTCGAAGGAGGACATTATGAACATCTGGAAGAAGGCGATCCTGGCGCTTCTGTGCTGCATGCTGACCGTAGCGCCCGCGATTGCGGCTGAGAGCATCGTCATCAAGGGATCCACCACGGTCCTGCCCATCGCCCAGGGGGCCCTGGAGGCTTACATGAAGGCCCACAAGGGGGTCCAGATCTCCCTGTCCGGCGGCGGCTCCGGCGAAGGCATCAAGGCCATCGTCGACGGGACCGCCGACATCGGGAATTCCTCCCGGGAGATCAAGAAGGACGAGATTTCCCTGGCACAGAAGAAGGGAGTCAAGCCCGTGGCCCACATCGTGGCCTTCGACGCACTCGTGCCCGTCGTCCACCCCTCGAATCCGGTCCAGGGCCTGACCGTCGAGCAGCTCAGCCTGATCTACCAGGGAAAGATCACCAACTGGAAGGAAGTGGGCGGCAAGGACATGAAGATCGTCGCCATCTCCCGCGACTCCTCGTCGGGAACCTTCGAATCCTGGGACCATTTCGTAATGAAGAAGACCAAGGTCTCCCCCCGGGCCCAGATGCTGGCCTCCAACGGCGCCGTCTACACCGCCGTTTCGAAGAACCGCTACAGCATCGGCTACCTCGGAATGGGCTACGTGAAGAAGGGCGTGAAGGGCCTTGCGGTGGCCGGCGTCCAGGCAACCCCGGAGACGGCCCTCTCCCGGCAGTACCCCATGTCCCGGGAGCTCTACATGTACACCAACGGCGAGCCCAAGGGAGAGACGGCGAAGTTCCTCGCCTTCGTGAAGGGACCGGCAGGCCAGAAGATCGTCGCCAAAGAGGGTTTCGTGCCCCTCAAGGCCGACGCCCCCGGCGGGAAGGGCAAGAAGTAACTCAGGGAGCGAATCATGAACCGGAGACAGAAGGAGACCGCCATCCGGGCGGTCTTCTTTTCCTTTGCCCTCGTTTCGATCCTGATCCTGGGCCTGATCGTCGTGTCCCTCTTCCGGGAGGGACTGCCCCTCTTCCGTCATGTGTCCGTAAAGGACTTCCTCTTCGGAATGGAGTGGTATCCGACGTATGATCCGCCATCGTTCGGGATCTGGCCCCTGATCGTGGGGTCCGTCATTGTGACGGTCCTGGCGACGCTGATCGCCATCCCCGTCGGCGTCCTGACGGCCGTCTACATCGCCGAGGTGGCGCCCGGCGCCGTCAAGGACGTCTTCAAGTCCGTCATCGAGCTTCTGGCGGGGCTTCCCTCGGTGGTCCTCGGCTTCTTCGGCATGGTCGTCGTGGCCCCCTGGCTCCAGGATACCTTCGACCTGCCCACGGGCCTGAACATCGTCAACGCCTCCTCGATCCTCGCCCTGATGGCGGTTCCCACCATCGCCAGCATATCCGAGGACGCCCTCTACGCCGTCCCCCGGGAATACAAGGAGGCGTCCTACGCCCTGGGGGCGACGACCCACGAGACCATCCTCCGGGTGGTCATCCCGTCGGCACTCTCGGGAATCTCGACAGCGGTCATCCTCGGGATGTCGCGGGCCATCGGGGAGACCATGGTCGTGCTGATGGTGGCCGGCGGCGCCGCCGCCATTCCCGAGAGCCTCTTCGACTCGGTCCGGCCCATGCCCGCCAGCATCGCCGCGGAGATGGGCGAGGCGCCGTTCCGGAGCCTCCATTACCAGGCCCTGTTCGCGACCGGCATGGTGCTCTTTTTCATCACCCTGGCCTTCAACCTGGTTGCAGACTATATTTCCAACAAATTCAAGGAGGTCGGATCGGGAACGCTATGACCACGTCCTCCCTCCGTTATCGATACGTCAAGCAGCACGCCTTTTTCGGCCTCGTGCGCCTGTCGGCCTTCGTCCTCGCCCTCGCCCTGGGGGGCATCCTGGCCTACATCATCATCCATGGAATCGGAGCGCTGAGCTGGGAATTCATCACCCAGCCGCCGAGGGAGGCCATGACGAAGGGTGGGATCATGCCGGCCATCGTAGGGACTCTCTATCTGACCGTCGGCGCCATCGCGGTGGGTCTGCCGCTGGGAATCGTCTCGGCGGTGTATCTGACCGAATACGCAAAACAGGGACCGGTCATCCGGGTCATCCGGATCGGCATCAACTGCCTGGCGGGGGTGCCGTCGGTAGTCTTCGGCCTCTTCGGCCTCGGCTTCTTCGTCGTTCTCCTGAAGTTCGGCTCTTCCATCCTGGCGGGAGCCCTGACGCTGGGATTCCTGATCCTGCCGACCATCATCGGCGCCTCGGAGGAGGCCCTCAAGTCGGTCCCCCAGACGTTTCGGGAAGCGTCACTGGCACTGGGCGTGTCGAAGTGGCAGACGATCCTGCGCATCGTCCTGCCGACGGCCCTGCCGGGAATCCTGACGGGGTCGATCCTCGGCCTCGGCCGGGCAGCCGGAGAGACGGCGCCCATCATGTTCACGGCGGCGGCATTCTTCACCGCCAAGCTCCCCACGTCCGTCTTCGACGAGGTCATGGCGCTTCCCTACCACATCTACGTGCTGGCGACGGCGGGAACCCACATCGAGGAAACGCGGCCCCTCCAGTACGGGACGGTGCTCGTGCTCATCCTCCTCGTCCTCGGGATCGACCTTGTGGCCATCCTGATCCGCTCGACGATCCGCAGGAGAAAGAAATGGTAGCGCACAGGAGATGGAAATGGTGAATCAGGAAGACCGGATCATCATCCGGGCGGAAGACGTCAACTTTTACTACGGGTCCTTCCGGGCCCTGACGGACGTCAGCATGGCCTTCGAAACGAACCGGGTGACGGCCCTCATCGGCCCCTCGGGATGCGGCAAGTCCACCCTGCTCCGGCTCCTCAACCGGATGAACGACCTGATCGACGGGTCCCGGGTGGAAGGCCGGATCCTCTTCGAGGGCCGGAACATCTACGACCCCGACGTGGATCCCGTGGAGGTCCGCCGCCGGATCGGCATGGTCTTCCAGAAGCCCAACCCTTTCCCGAAGTCGATCTTCAACAACATCACCTACGGACCCCGCCTGGCAGGGGTCAGCGGCAAGGGGGATCTGGAGGCCCTGGTGGAGCGGAGCCTCCGGCAGGCGGTCCTTTGGGACGAGGTGAAGGACATCCTCGGCCAGTCGGCCATGATGCTCTCCGGCGGGCAGCAGCAGCGCCTGTGCATCGCCCGGGCCCTGGCAATGAAGCCGGACATCCTCCTCATGGACGAGCCGACCTCGGCCCTGGATCCCATCTCGACGGCGAGAATCGAGGAGTTGATCGAAGAGCTGAAAAAGACGTATACCATCATCATCGTCACCCACAACATGCAACAGGCGGCCCGCATCTCGGACTTCACGGGGTTTTTCTACCTGGGGAAGCTGATCGAATTCAACGCGACGGAAAAGATCTTCACGAAACCCGACGTGAAGCAGACGGAAGACTACATCACAGGCCGATTCGGCTGAAAAAAGGAGCACGGCCATGGAAGAAAAGAGGCACACCAGCAGCCACTACGAACGGGAGCTCCAGGAAGTCAAGGAAGGTCTGCTGTACATCGGGGCTCTCACGGAAAAGGCCATCGAGCAGGCCATGGCATCGCTCCTGGACCGCGATTCGTTGCTGGCCCGCCGCGTCGTTGCCGAAGACGACCGGATCGACGCCCTGGACATGGAGCTGGAGGAGAGGTGCATCCGTCTCCTGGCCCTCCGCCAGCCCGCCGCCCGGGACCTGCGGTTCATCACGACGGCCATCAAGATCAACGGGCACCTGGAGAGGATCGGCGACATGGCCGTCAACATCGCCCAGAAGGCCATCGCTCTCAACGACGAGCCCCAGCTCAAGCCGTACATCGATCTGCCCCGAATGGCCGAAATCACCCGGGGGATGATCCGGAAGAGCCTGGACGCCCTCGTCCGGGAAGACTGCCCGCTGGCCGACGAAGTCCGCCAGGAGGAAAACACGGTAGACTGCCTCAACGACCAGATCTTCCGGGAGCTCCTGACCTTCATGATGGAGGACCCCCGGACGATCCACCGGGCGCTCCTGATCATGCAGATATCCAAGAACCTGGAGCGGATCGCCGACCACGCCAAGGGCGTCGCCGACATGGTCATCTACATGGTGACCGGCGAGAGCGTCCGCCACCAGTTCCACGCCTGCCCGGACCCGAACGGCTGATGAAAAACAGGCTTTTCCTCCGAATTCTCGCGACCTACCTCGTCATCGTCCTGTTGACCTTCGGGATGGTGTACCTGATCCTGAGCCGGCAGATTCGGGAGATCGCCGTCGAGCGGAACGAGGCGACGCTGACGGCCTATGCCCGCATCATCGATCTCGAATCCCGGGAACAGGTCATCCGACGGGTCGGCATGCTCGCCGAAATCACCGGCGCCCGGGTCACCGTCGTGGATGCCGCCGGTAAAGTGCTCGCGGAATCGGCGACCCAGTCCGAAATCCGGGAGACCCACCTCCACCGTCCCGAGTTTCAGGAAGCGAGGCTGCGCGGCAAGGGCCGGGCCGTTCGCTACAGCCAGACCCTCGGCGTGGACATGCTCTACGTGGCTTTTCCGATTCGGGGCACCGACGGGGAGTCCGGCTTCGTCCGCCTCGCGCTTCCCCTCACGGAGGTCCGCACGTCCCTGAAGAACCTCCAGGAATCCCTGCTCATCACGGGCCTCCTGGCCCTGTCGGCGTCTCTGCTGTTCGCGGCGGTCTTCTCCTGGCGCTTCGCCTCACCGATCCGGGAGATGGAGATCTTCACCGAACGGCTGCGCCGGGGGGAAACGACAGGAACCCTCATTGTCCGGGGTCCCGACGAGGTAAGACTCCTCGGTGAAAACATCAACCATCTGGTGGAGGAGTTGCGGGGCCAGGTGGCCGAGCTCCGGGAGGAACGGGCGAAGCTCATCGCCACCTTCGCCGGCATGAGCGAGGGGGTCATGCTCCTGGACGCAGCCGGCCGGATCGAAGGATACAACCGGGCATTCCGTTCCATGATCTCGGACCGCTACGGAGACGTGACCGGCCAGTCCCTGATGGAAGCCTTCCGGAATGTCGACCTCCAAAACCTGTTCGACGAATTCCGGAAGACGAACAAGCCCATGACGGGGGAGCTGATGCTGGGGCAGCCCCGTTCCCTTGTCCTGGACGTCAGCATCGACCCCGTGTCGGGAGACCCCGGGGAGGAAAAGGCGGTCTTCGTCTTTCATGACGTGACGCGGATGAAGAGGCTGGAGCAGATGCGGATCGACTTCGTCGCCAACATGGCCCACGAGATCCGCACCCCCCTGACGGCCATCCTGGGGTTCGTGGAGACGCTCCGGAGCGGAGCGGTGGAAGAGCCGGAGCAGTCGGATCGCTTCCTGGCGATCATCGAGGAGCAGGCCCGGCGCCTGAGCCGCCTCCTGGACGACCTCCTGACGCTGTCCAACATCGAGCTGGGTGAAACGCGGTTTTCCTTCGAAGAGGTTCCCCTCGACGAAGCCCTCGATCAGGTGCTGCCCGTCCTGGAGGAGCGGATCCGGCAAAAGCGGATCGCCCTGGAGCGGGAAATCCCGCCGGACCTGTCCCCCCTGCGTGCCGACCGGGACCGGCTTGTCCAGGCCCTTCTCAACGTCCTCGACAACGCCGTCAAATTCACGCCCGAAGACGGGAAAATCGGCATTGTCGCGGAGACCGACGCCGCCGGATGGTCCATCATCCGGATCAGCGACACCGGGATCGGCATCCCCGAGGGTGAGATCAACCGGATCGGCGAGCGGTTCTACCGGGTGGACCGGACCCGCTCCCGGGAGATGGGCGGCACCGGCCTGGGGCTGTCCATCGTCAAGCACATCCTGGCCGCCCACGGCGGCTTCATGCTCATCGACAGCCGCCTGGGCCGGGGCACGACGGTCTCCCTCCGCTTTCCGCCCGCGCTCCAGATCTGAAAAAGGGGGCAGACCCCTCCTGTCGCTTTTGTCATCCTTTCGCTCAGATCGCCTCGATCGTGGAAGGCGGCTTGGTGGCGATGTTGTAGGTGATACTGACAACCTCCGGGATGTCCCGGATGATTTTATCGGCCATTTTCTCCAGCGTTTCGTAGGACAGGCGGGTCGGCTTCGCAGTCCTGGCGTCGAGGCTGTCCCAGCAGCGGACTTCGATCTGCCGCCCGAATTCCCGCTTTCCCTCGCGCATGCCCGTCACCCGGTCGTCGTGAAGAATGGCCATGTACTGGAAGGCATCCGTGTCTCCCAGGAATTTCTCCACGATGACCGTCGCCTTGCGGACGAGGCGGATCTTCTCGGGCGTCACCTCGCCGATGACCCGCGCCGCCAGGGCCGGCCCCGGGAATGGAATGCGGTTGAAGAGGGACTCGGGGAGTCCGAGGGCCCGGCCGAGCTTGCGGACGCCGTCCTTGCGGAGCTGGACGAGGGGCTCCAGGATCTTGTAGCCGAAGGCCTTCTTCGGGTCGATGCCGAGCTGCTCGAAGACGTTGTGCTGCCTCTTGATCCCCGCCACCGTCTCGTCGACGTCCGTCAGGATCGTCCCCTGCAGGAGGACCTTGGCCCCGCTCCGGTCGACGAGGGTGCGGAAAATGTCCTTGTAGAACGTCTGGGTAATGGCCTCCCGCTTCTCTTCGGGATCGGTGAGTCCGTTCAGGGCCTTGAAGAAGGCCTTCTGGGCGGGGACTATTTCCACGGGGATGTCCAGTGCCGCGAAGAGCGCCTGCACCCGCTTCGCTTCGCCCTGGCGCATGAGGCCGTTCTCGATGAAGTATGTCTTGAGCCGGTCGCCCAGGGCGCGGTGGGCCAGGGCCGTGACAACGGAGGAATCGACCCCGCCGGACAGCGCGTTGACGGCATACCCCTTTCCGACGGCCTTGCGGATCTCCTTCACCTGTTCCTGAATGAACTGGTCCGTATTCAGCTTTTCCGCTTTGATTTCCTTCCCCTTCATGGTCTCATCCCTCCCTTTTCGCATTGATGATGGAGCGACCCCTTATAGTGTTTTTGAAGGTTTGATTCAAGGCGAAAAGGACAAAATTGTTCCGGAGCCCGACGTCCCTTCTGCGTTGCATTGCCTGTCCGGGTCTATTACAATGCAGGGCATCCCATGAAGACAAGGCCTGACATATCCGTCATTGTTCCTGTTTTCGGAGAAGAGGCGGGCATCGGCGAGCGGATCCGCCGGATCCGGGCCGTCGAGGCCGGGGCGACTCCGGAGATCCTCATCGTGGACGGCGCCCCCGAAGGAAACACCCTGAAGGCCCTCGCGGATCCGGACGTGATCGGCCTGACGGCGCCGCAGGGCCGGGCGGTCCAGATGAACCGGGGCGCCGCACAGGCCTCGGGGGAGATTCTCCTGTTTCTCCATGCCGACACGGACCTTCCGGACAGGGCCTTCTCCATGATCCGGCGGGCCATGGCGGACGAAACGGCCGCGGCGGGGGCCTTCGACCTGTCCATCCGCTCGCCCCGGATGGCCTTCCGGGTGATCGAGCGGACCGCTTCCCGCCGGTCCCGGATCACCCGGATTCCCTACGGGGACCAGGCCATTTTCCTCCGCCGATCCTATTTCCAAGCGATCGGCGGCTACCGGGAGATCCCCCTCATGGAAGACGTGGACCTGATGCGGCGGATCAAGCGGCGCGGAGACCGGGTTGTCTTCCTGGAGGCGCGGGTGTCCACCTCGGCACGGCGCTGGGAGAGGGAGGGGATCCTCCGCTGCACCCTCCGAAACTGGACGCTCATCGGCCTTTACCTCCTGGGCGTCTCCCCCGGGCGGCTCGCCCGGTTTTATCCCTGACGCCATGAGAACGCCGCCCTTCCGCACCATGCCGGTCCCGATCCTCTGCCTGGCCGCCTGCCTCCTCCTGGCCGCGGTTGTCTTCGCGGCGGAGCGGTCCGTCCTGTTCCGGGAAGATTTCCGGAGCCTCGACGCCTGGCGGCCCGTCGCCTTCCCGAAAGTGAAGGCCCATTCCCGTTACGCCGTCGAGAACCGGGACGGCGAAACGGTCCTTCGGGCCGAGAGCCGCGGCTCCGCCTCCGGCCTCGTATACCGCCGGGAATTCAACGTCTACGACTACCCCAAGCTTCGCTGGCGCTGGAAGATCTCCAACGTGTACGCCCGTGGCGACACGGGCGGTAAGGCCGGTGATGACTACCCCATCCGGATCTACGTGGTATTCCGGTATGATCCGGAGAAGGCCTCCGCCCTTGACCGGGCGGTCTACGGGATCGCAAAAGCGCTATACGGCGAGTACCCGCCCCACAGCACCCTGAACTACGTCTGGGCCGGCCGCGAGGATGCGCCCTCCCTCTTCACCAGCCCCTTCACGGACCGGGCGAAGCTCCTCGCCCTGGAGAAGGGCCCCCGTTTCGTCGGCCGGTGGCGGGACGAAAGCGCGGACATCCTCCGGGACTACCGGCGAGCCTTCGGAACGGACCCGCCGGCCGCCGCGAGCCTGGGGATCATGAACGACTCGGACAACACGGGAGAGGCCGCCGTCTCCTGGGTTGATTTCATCGAGGTGTTCCGGGATGGCCCCTGAGCGCTGCGTTCTTTTGATGGTCAAGCACCCCGGCTTCGTCCCCGTCAAATCGCGGCTCGCCGCCGCCCTCGGCCCGGAGGCGGCCCGCTCCCTCTACGAGGCCCTGGCGGCCGATGCCGTTCGGTCCCTGGCATCGGGAGATCATGCCCTGACCGTCCTCTACGATCCTCCGGAGGCTAGGGAGGCCACGGCCAGCTGGCTCGGACAAGGGCCGGGCTACCGGCCCCAGCGGGGAGCGGACCTTGGGGTGCGGATGGTCGCCGGGTTCCGGGAGGCGTTCTCCGGGGGATTCCGGAAGGCGGTCCTCGTCGGCAGCGACGTCCCGGGCCTGGGCGGAGACCTTGTGCGGCAGGCACTCACAGGTCTCGACGGCCACGACGCCGTCCTCGGCCCGGCCCGTGACGGCGGCTATTACCTGATCGGCTTCCGTCGGGAGACCTTTCCGCCGGAGGCGTTTGCGGGAATCCCCTGGAGCACCGGGGAGGTATTTTCAAAAACCCTGGAGATCCTGGAAAAGAACGGGCGCAGGGTCTTCGTCATGCCATCCCGCAGCGACATCGACACGGCGGAGGACCTGGAGCGCATCGCCGCGGATCCGCCGGCCGGCCTCGGCCCGGCGTTCCGGGAGTGGCTTTTGAAAAGGAGGCGGGATCATGGACGGGAATGAATTCGACCTGATCGTCATCGGCGGGGGGGCGGCGGGCTTCGTCTCCTCGAAGCTGGCCGCGGGCCTCGGCAAGAAAGTGGCCCTGGTGGAAAGGGACCGCCTGGGCGGCGAGTGCACCTGGAACGGATGCGTCCCCAGCAAGACCCTGATCCGGTCGGCCCGGGCCTGCCGGCAGATCCGGGACGGGGAGCGGTTCGGCCTCCGGGTGGAGGGTCCCCTCCGGATCGATCCCTCGGGCGTCCTGGACCATGTCCGGGCAGTGGTGAACAAGGTTTACGAAGGGCACCCCCCGGAGAGTTTCCGAGGCCTGGGGATCGATGTCCGGTTCGGCAGCCCGCGATTTTTGGATCCGCACAGGATCGATCTGGACGGGACGGTTCTCTCGGCCCGGCGCTTCGTCATCGCCACCGGTTCCGGCCCCCTGGTCCCGCCGGTTCCGGGCCTCGAATCCGTCCCTTTTCTCACCAACCGGAACGTATTTGCGCTGGAGCGGCTGCCGGCCTCGCTTCTTGTCCTCGGAGGCGGCGCCGTCGGCATCGAGCTGTCGGCTGCCCTGAACCGGCTGGGGGTGGAAACGACGGTCGTGGAGATGCTGCCTCGGGTGCTGATGCGGGAGGATCGGGAGCTCGCGGACAGGCTGGCGGGAATGCTGGAGGCCGAAGGTGTGCGGATCCTGACGGGCCGGAAGGCGGTCGCCGCCGCCTCCCGGGACGGCGGGATCGTCCTCACCGTGGAGGACGCCGCCGGACAGCGGTCGGACCTGGAGGCGGAGGCGGTCCTCGTCGCCGTGGGCAGACGTCCGAACGTGGAGGGCCTGGATCTCGACCGGGCCGGCGTCGCCTTCGGGCCGAAGGGCATCGAGACGAACGGAGCACTCCGGACGACGGCCCCCGGCATCTACGCCTGCGGAGATGTGGTCGGCCCCTTCCAGTTCAGCCACATGGCGGAATACCAGGCCCGCATTGCCACACTCAACGCCCTGCTCCCCTTCCGGCGCAAGGCCGATTACCGGCTGGCCGGGTGGTGCACCTACACGGACCCGGAGCTGGCCCACCTGGGGCTGACGGAGGAGGAGGCCCGGGAGGCCCTCGGAGACGGTATCGACGTGTACCGCTGGAGCTACGGCGCCATCGACCGCGGCAGGACGGACGGCACCGAGGAGGGGATGGTCAAGGTGATCTGCGACCGGCGCGGCCGCGTCGTCGGCGCCCACATCCTGGGCGAGCGGGCGGGGGAGCTGATCCACGAGATCCAGCTCCTGCGGTTCCTGGACGTGCCGTTCCACCGGGCGGAGTCCATGATCCACCTGTATCCGACCTACAACGACGCGATCAAGGCACCCTCCAGGCTGGCCTACCGGACGAAGCTGGAACGGAGCCCCTTCCTGAAGATCCTGCGAGCCGTCGTCTCCTTCGGGAAGCAGGAATAGCAAAAACAAACGGCGGGGGCGGATTTGAAATCCGCCCCCGCCGTTTCCGCTTGGCTCCCTTGAGAAAACCAGACCCGCCCCTCACTCCGGCGGGGGGATCATCCGGGCGACGGCCACGCGGTTGCCGCCTTCCCGCTTTGCCTGAAAGACCGCCTTGTCGGCCATCCGCAGGAGATCGTCGGCGCTTTTCCCGTAGTCCGGATACGCCGCAATGCCGAAGGACGCTGTCACCGCGTCGAAGGGCTTCTTCTTCTGGCCCGTCACGACGACCAGCGATCCGATGGCCTCGCGAATCCGCTCGGCCCGATTCCTCGCCGTTTCCAGCGGGGCCTCCGGCATGATGACGATGAACGAATCCCCTTCCCACCGGCAGGGGATGTCTCCGCCGCGCACCTGGTGCCGGATCACCTCCCCCAGCTCCCGGAGCAGGGCGTCCCCTTCCTCGTATCCATACATATGGTTGAATTTCTCGAAGTGATCGAGATTTGCAGCCACGAGCCCGACAGGACCCTTCCTTCGCGCGGCGCGGAAAATCTCCAGGCCGAGCGCCTCTTCCCCATACCCCCGGTTGAAAAGCCCAGTGAGCGGATCGCGGATGAACAGGGCTTTGAGCTTCTCGCGCATCTTCAGGCCCGACAGGGAAAGGGCCATGCGCTCCGCCACCGACGCAGCCAGCTCATGGAGATCCGGTTCCACCGCGGAAGGATCGCCGGGATACTCGAGATGCAGCAGGAACGGCCCTTCCGCCTCGTCCACAACCGGGACGTCGAAATAGAGGGCCATGCTGTTCGCCTTCATGTGACGGCAGCGCAGGGCCGAGGGACCGAAATCGACCCGGTGCGTCCTTCCGCTCCGCAGCGCCCAGCAATCCTCCCGGGGAAACACCGACTCGCTCTGAAGGTCCGGCCCCCAGGCCACGGCGGCTTCCATGTCCCCGACCGCATTGCCATGGAGGAAAAACGCTCCCGCCGAACCGGGAAACAGCTGCGGTCCGAAGAGCTGAATCACCGCCAGCCCTTCGCGCGCAACGCCGCAGGACCTCAACAGCCTCCCCATCTCCCGCAGAAGTTTTTCCCGGCGCTCCCATCCCGCCTTTTCCGCCATCCGGGCGGCCGACGCCTCTCCGGCCCGCCGCCGATCTTCCTCGATCTGGCGGCGGAGAGCGTCCAGTTCTTCAATGAGCTGCGTCTTTGTCTTCGCTTCGTCTTTCATGAGGACCAGCCTCCGGAAGAGAGGGCACCGGCGGGGCTCTGCCGGCACAGAGACAGCATCTGGATATCACAAAACAAGGCCCGTCGCGACACGAATCGCGACGGGCCTTGTTGTCCCGGTTGCCCCGCTCCGCTCAAGTCGCTCTTACAAGGACGCGTCAATCGGTGGACCCGATCCCACCGCACCACCTCCCTCCGGGTCCCGGGACGGGATTTCCGTTTATTGCCCTCCTGCCTGACGTCGTGAAGAGCCGGTTGGCCTTTATCTGGAATCAACAGGAATTCACGCAAGGACCGGCCCACATTTGACGAACAGGGAGCACAACAGTCTGTCTGCGCCGGGAATCACGGATTGTTCGGTGGCCGTTGAAGATGGATTCCACTTTTCTGCCGTTCACCTCTGGCAATTGATGTTCTTTTGTGCAATGGTAGCACAGCATTCCCCAGAAATAAAGATCACCCCTGCCATTGAAGACACTCCCATAGCCTGACATTCATCTGCATGGTCACAAGGACGAATGTCCTCGCGCAACCAACGGGGCCGAGCCATATCTGCATCCCTGCATGGCATGGAATGCATCGTCAATCGATGCATGTTGAAATGATAAGAAGACGTTTCTCACGCAATGAGCTCGAGGGAAGACGGCAGCGGTCGGGAGACAATGCCGCCCGCCGCTCTCGACCTCGATAAACTGAAACACGATACCAGAAAAATGCGGGCGCAAAGCCCCCAATGCATCAGAAAATCAATTCTTGAATGATGGCTCAATAGGGAAACATTCATGGAAGCCTCCGTGATCACCACATATCGCTGCCCCATGCGCTGCAGGATGTGCAACATCTGGGACAATCCGTCAGATCCCCAAAATGAATTCAAGCCCGATCTCATGCACAAGCTCCCGAAACTGGCCCTGGTCAACCTCACCGGAGGCGAGCCTTTTGTGAGGGGGGACCTGGAAGAGATCGTCCGGATCATCTTCACGAAGACCGATCGTGTTGTTATCAGCACCAGCGGCTGGTTTGAAGACCGGATCATCCGGATGGCCGAAAAGTATCCCAATCTTGGGTTCCGGGTAAGCATGGAGGGACTGTCGCAGAAGAACGATGAGCTCAGGGGCCGGGAAGGTGGCTTTGATCGCGGCCTTAGAACCCTCCTGGAGCTGCGCAGAATGGGCGTTAAGGACATCGGTTTCGGCATTACCGTCTCGAATGGCAATTCCGCCGACATGCTGCATCTTTACGAACTGTCTCGAAACCTGAAGCTGGAATTCGCCACGGCGGCCTTTCATAATTCCTTCTACTTTTACAAGGACGACAACGTCATCACCAACCTGGATGAAGTCATCGCCGACTTGGAAGAACTCATCAATCGGCTTCTGAAGGAAAACCACCCGAAGTCATGGTTCAGGGCCCTGTTCAACCTCGGCCTGATTCATTACATCAGGGGTTGTCCGAGACTTCTGCCCTGCGAGGCAGGCTCGGAAAACTTCTTCATCGATCCCTATGGCGAGGTACTTCCATGCAACGGCATGGAAGTCAAATGCTGGTATGCCACCATGGGGAACCTTAACAATGCAAAGAACTTCATGGAAATCTGGGAGAGCGATCAGGCAAAAAAAGTAAGGGAACAAGTCAGAACGTGTCCCAAGAACTGCTGGATGATTGGTTCCGCTTCCCCGGTGATGAAGAAATATGCTTTTCATCTGCTGCCTTGGATCGTCACAAATAAGCTCAGATCCATGACGGGAAAGCGGGCTTGTTCAAATCATATTCCGAATTTGCGTAACTATCTGATTCATGAATCACGCCGGCAAAAGTAATTCGTATATGCAACTCGCGAATATCGATCATTGTCTCTTTCTCCAATCATTGACTTGTGCATGCCCCATACAATTGGTGGTTGGAAGCAAACAATAACTTAACTTTATTTAGGATCTCTTGCCGTTTTTTATGTCACTCAAACAGTATTTTGATGTCGGTTCGATGAATGATCAGGTCAATGAACTGATAACTTTTTACAGATCCAGCATAGAGAACGTATCTTTTCTTGTTTTTGTAAATATTATTATTGCCGCCGCGGGTTGGCTGACGCAAATTAAAATTGCAAATACCCTCGGTAAAGATGCATTCGGGCAATTTGCCTTTGCAGTAGTTATCGGCACATTCCTGCAGGTGTTCATTCGTTTTGGTCTGGATCGCACACTTGTGCGCGACCTTATTCATTATCCCGATCGTTTTTCAGCATTAGTACGGGCAAGCCTGTTTTTGCGCTATATATTAACTATCATTACTATTTCCGCTTTGCTGACCTTGAAGCTTCTATTTCTGCAGTATTACATCTCTTGGGGCGTATTCCTCATTATTACAGCGACAGCAATATTATCACTCGATCTGCAACCAGTATATGATGTTCGACAAAACATAAAGTTGCATGCCATATTCTTTCTTTTTCAAAAATTCTTTTACCTCATACTTATATGGATCGGCATTTTTATATTAAAAGATTCTTTTTCAATTTTATTCATAGGCTCATCGTTACTGATCAGTGTGGTTCTATACCTTGCTTTACAGCATAATTTTGTAATGAGACGAATGAAAAGTAGAAAAGAAAGCTATTCCGAGCTGGCAAACGGCATTGTTTGGCTATTTCGGAACAACACTTTCATTTGGTTTTCGGCAATCGCTGGTCTGGTAACCGCAATGATAAACCAGGTTATCTTAAAAGAATACTGCGGCTATGCGGAACTTGGTGGCTATGCGGCGGCATGGCAGTTTGTAATCGCGGGCACCCTCCTCCTGGATCAGGTTTCGCGAGTTGGGCGTCCTGCTGTGGCGAGGATCACAAAATCCGGAAGATCAAAGTCCGATCAGATACAATTTCTGATCAAATATTTTTCAGTGATGATTGTTGTGGTCACCCCGGTGGTGCTTTTCATGATTTTTTCCCCCGAAGTTGTTTTTAAATTACTTTTCAGGCCTGAATATCATGCGGCAGCAGACACACTTCCTGTTATGGGTATTTATTTATTTCTTTTTGCCGTTGGAATCGTTTCTTCGCAATATGCATTGTCGGCGAGACTGGAAAAAATGTATTTCCATGCTGTAATTACAGGCAGCATACTGAGCATACTTCTTTGCCATGTACTAATCCCTGCAAACGGCACAATCGGTGCAGCCTGGGCGTTACTGATATCCCATGGAACCGCAATTATAATTTACAGTCTCGGTATATCAAGGCATTTATTGAAACAACGAAGTCTCTATAAATGAAAATATTCAACCGCATCGTTTTGAATCATAATATTAATCACCGTGAAAAGAAAATGGCTTTAATATCGGGATACTATGGAATGGATAATACAGGGGACGACTGTCTTCTTGCGGTTGCCAGCTGGGGCACCAGAACATTCATCAAACCTCACAAGCTTCTGG
Organism: Syntrophaceae bacterium; assembly: GCA_013177825.1. Classification (NCBI taxonomy): domain Bacteria; kingdom Pseudomonadati; phylum Thermodesulfobacteriota; class Syntrophia; order Syntrophales; family Syntrophaceae; species Syntrophaceae bacterium. Next base: position 191,524 of record JABLXX010000003.1, on the reverse strand, counting down.
CATCTGCCGTGAAGGTTCCAAGTATTGTGAATTGCAAGCTGGCCACTCCAATTCTAAGATATAAGCAATTTTTACCGGGACAACACAGGCTGACGGAGTGTATCACTGCACTTGGGGTAAAAACCATTGTATTTGGCGGAGGATCAATTTTCCATACGGCCCGGGACATAAAGCACAAGATGGAGTTACTAAAGTTATCGGGAAGGGGGCCTCACTATGCGATCGGTGTCTCCCTTGGTCCTTTTCGCGACAAGGCATCGGAAGTGTGCTGTGAAGAATTACTGAAGCGGTTGTCTTTTGTAGGATTAAGAGATCAAGAAAGTGTCGATATTGCCCAATCCATGTCGAAAAATATTTATTATAAAAAGACATTTGACTTGGCGCCATTACTGCCAAGGTCATGCAATACCGCCATTGAGCCATTCCTGCAAAGCAGCAGGGAGCGCAAAGGGATCGGAATTGCTCTATGTGATTACGAAAGATACACAGGAGGCGACCGAGCAAATGAAATGGCAAGGCGAAAAGTCATTATCAATGTAATTAAAAAAATTTCGAAAGAAATCATGGATGAGGTTGTTTTCATAGACTTCAATGGTCATCGATACTTTGGAGATGCATCCATTCATCGAGACATAGAGCAAGAAATTTCACACGATGTTAAAGTCAGGCACATCCCATACCTTGCGGATCCTCTCCAGACGTTAAAAGAAATCGGAAACCTTCGCTTACTTCTTGCGATGAGGCTGCATGGGGCCGTCTTCGGTTTCATTACGAATACTCCTACCATGATGATAACCTATCACCCCAAATGCCGGGGCTGGGCGTCGCAGATCGGATTGGCGGAGCGTTACATGATCGACAGTACCGCGTTGGACGTCGACTACCTGAGGGATCTCATTCTTGAGATCTCGGATGGGCATTACAACTATCCCCGATTGAGTTACCCGGAAGCGGAAAAGCTCTCCATGCTTAATTTCTCGTTCGCTTGAGGTACATGAAAGCAATCATGCCGGCTATAAATATATAATTATGCGTACGACAAAAACAGGCATTGATTTATGATGACAGATCCGAATAAAGCAGTTGCCAAGAACATATGATTGATATTTCCGTTGTCATACCTCTCCATAATAAAGCACCCTATATATTACGGGCAATACATTCCGTTTCCATTCAGGCAATGCAGGGCATGGAACTGATTGTCGTCGATGACGGATCAACGGACAATGGTCCAGACATCGTAAGGAGCATTCACGATTTACAATTGAAACTGATCCGGCAGGAAAACAAAGGCGTGTCTGAAGCCCGGAATGCGGGGATCAGGCACTCAATGGGCAGGATCATCGCGTTTCTTGACGCCGACGACGAATGGAAGCCGGATTTCCTGAGAAGAATCATGATGCTTGTCAATAAATACCCGCAAGCCGGTCTTTATGCGGCAGCATATGAAAAGATGCACTCAAATGGAAACATAGAAGCTGTGAATTTCAAATTCATACCTCCACCACCTTGGGAAGGCATCATGCCGAATTACTTCAGGGCAGCAGCCTTTGGAACCCCGCCGGTATGTTCGTCTGCAGTCTGCATACCAAGAAGTGTTCTCAATAAAGTTGGCATGTTCCGCATTGGAAGAAGAATGGGGGAGGACCTGGATCTGTGGGCCAGAATTGCATTGTGCTACCCAATCGCATATTCAACGATGATCGGGGCCATTTATCATGAGGAAGCAGAAAATAGAGCATGTAATGTAAAATTCACTGAAGCTGACGAACATCCATTTGTCGAATCCTATAAAACATTCTGCAACAAACAACCAACGGCTCTCAATGAAAATGATATTAATTTATATATCGGACGATTGAAGCTTGAAAATGCAAGACAGCATGTACTTAGCGGAAATTACCAAATAGCCCGTCAAATGCTGTCCTGCGGCGTTTGCACTCCCTCCAGAATTCGAAAATTCTTATGGGGATCGCGCATGAACAGGCTTACGTATTACGCCTGGCGCTTGAAGGATAAACCATTTTGATAAACGCCTCTTGCATACCCTCGTTTCTCAGTTCAAGCCATCATAGTTATTTCATCAATTACTTCATAATCATTTCCTTAATACATGCAATTCTGTTTATGCCGGCCATTGCACATACGGATGAAGTAAAGGGAAAATTCGATTTAACCAAGTTAACCAAGCTTGTAAATGGAAAGCATATTATCCGTTTACCGTCCGGACTTTATCATATATCCGAGACAATTGTATTACCATCGAACACAATACTGGAAGGAGCAGGGCCGAACACGATCCTGAAAGCAGCGTCCCCTTTCTTCGGTCAGCGGTTCATAACGAGTTTGAATGAAAGAAATGGTGGCAAGAACATTCTTCTCCGCTCCTTCAGGGTAATTTTCAATATTCCAATTCAAAAGGGTGATTCGTCAGGCATATTGCGTTTTGAAAATGTCAACGATCTTCAAATTAATAATATATCGATGACATTGGATACAAAGTATTATGGAATCGATTTGTCCGCCAATATACAAAATGCCGTAATAGAGAACAACATGATCGAGAACAGAGGACAGGGTGGCGCCGTAATGGTCCGTAACGGAATTCAACAAACCAATATGGAATCCAGGAATATCATCATAAGAAACAACGCGCTGAAATCTCACTGCGACGAACCATTGGCCGTCTTCGGCTGGATGGCATCCGTCAGAAACGTAACAATACAAGCGAATAACATTGAATGTGAAGGATCGTCGTTTGGCATCAGCGCTTTTGGGATAGATACCCTGGGTCATACCGGCAAACTGAGTGACGTCACCATTCATAAAAATATTATCGCCGGCGGTACGCGCGGCGCCATCGGTATCAAGGGCGGCGCCACAAGCATCACGGCGTCTGACAATAAAATCATTCATACTGCCGGAGACGGCATTTTTATTCATGCGGGAGGATCCGGATTGCCGATGGTAAGAGGCGTTTTTATAAGAAATAACGAAATTCGTGATATCGGACGGCATGGAATTTTTGCCGCCGGATCCGAAATTAGAATAGAAAAAAACAGGATATCGAATACGAAGGGCAGCGGCGTATATATCCATGGTTCTGTTCGTGTAACCGGCAACGAGATCATGGATGCAAAACCGGGCATATTGGCAGACGGTGATCATAAGATGATCATTAAACATAACAGGTGCCGCAATGCACCTGTGCGCATTCTTAATAACAAAGGCGCCGAAACAAAGGATAATATTTTAGAATAGGATGCCACAAGTTTATCGCGCATCTGCAAATATATGTCTAAAAAAACCATCAAAAGAGATGTTCTGCAAAAACCGAATCCAGTATCAACCAACGATTTCAGGTGGGATTCGATTCTTTATTATTATACCATTTATATTTGTATAATCTTTGTGGGAGGAATCACAGGCACGCAGACAACGATATATGGAGCCTCCCTGTTCCTGCTGTTCCTGTACGTCCGTTATTGGCGTTACCTCTTGAAGATAAGGTTAAACTTTTTGACATTCTGCATATTTCTCTGTCTTTTCATACCCTTCATACCGATGATGTCGTATGATGGGAAAACCCTGATCTCTTCAATGCAAGAGCTGACGAAATACCTGGCGTTACACATCGTCATTCTATTCGGTATCTCATTGCCCCTCACCCCCCTCAGCCGTACAAAAAAAGCATGGATTCTCTATACCGCGATCCTGCTTTTTCTTGTAATCGGATGCTTCTGGAGTATTGCCCATGGATACAAAGACCCTCGAATGAAAGGATTTTTACCAAATCCAAATACATTTGCCTTAACTGCCATGATGCTTTTGCTTCTGACCAATGGCGAATCCTCTCGTTCTTCTGCCATACGTGCCAGCCACTTAGTCGCAATAACACTTTTATTCCTCGCTCGAACAAGTGGTGCATTAATCGGATACGTTGCCGGGTTTATCCATTTGAACCTCTTTGCCAAAAAAGGAAATCTTATAAAAAGAAGCGTTATCCTTGCTGTCTCCATATCCTTGATCATTATATTGTTCACCGCCATGCCGAATGACAGATTCGAGGCTATTGATATGACGAGGGGAAAAATCGCAGTTATAGAGAAAAACTACAGCCGTGTTCTTTCGGGCAAAGAAATCAACTTTTATTCGATTGTTGAGAGACAAGGCGTCGACAATACATCGGGCCTTTGGCGGCTATATCAATGGCACCGCATCCTCACACTTTTTTTCAGTTCTTCACTGGACAAGATCATGTTTGGATACGGTATCGGGACGACGGACATCCTTTTCAAGCAGAAGGCACACAATGATTACATAAGGATCCTCTTCGAGACGGGCCTCATCGGCCTGATCCTCAATCTCATCGTCTGGGGCGTTCTTTATCGCCGCATGGCCATAAAATATCGCTGGATCGTTATCGCGATAGCCGTCTTCTGTTTCACAGAAAACAACTATGACCATTTTCCGGCGATGAGCCTTCTGGCACTTTACATGATCAGTGCCGGAAAGCCGAATATTGTCGATGAGTCGAAACAGGGAAAGGGTGAGAAAAAGCGTCCGCAGGTTATGGAGCGTGTTTCCGCTTCCGTGAGTTGATTCCATCTAACCCATAACCATAAAAAGATATTTCATGAAAATCATTTTTCTGAATAATTACTATTACATGCGCGGCGGGTCAGAGAGAGTGTTTTTCGGCGAGATGGACATGATGAAAAGGCATGGCCATCCGGTTGCCGGATTTGCCCGCAGGCATTCGCTAGACATGCCATCGGAATACGAACGCTTTTTCCCGCCGGATATTACGACAAACAAGATCAGCCTGTCATGGGAGGCAGTCAAGACTATCAAAGAGATATTCTATTCTATCCGTGCAAAAGACAGGTTGAAGAAGTTGGTCGACGAATTCAAGCCCGATATTGCTCACGTCCATAATATGTATGGACGTTTGACTACTTCGATCCTTGACCTTCTTTCGGAGAAAAAAATACCGGCGGTCATGACACTGCACGACTATAAACTGGTATGCCCAAGCTATAAATTTATGTTTAATGGTCACATTTGTGAGGATTGCAAGCGGGCACGATATTATAAAGCCGTCAAAAATCGCTGTCATAAGGAAAGCTATTGGGCATCGGCCGTCATTGCCATGGAATCGTACGTTAATGAGCGGTTGAACAAATACAGGAAAAGCATCAAATACTTAATATCGCCAAGCCACTTTTTAAAACATAAATTAATCGACTTCGGCTGGTCCGAAAATCAAATTGAATTTGTCCCAAATTTCTTGAATTTGTCTGACTTTAATCCAAATTACACTCCCGGTAAATACTTTCTCTATCTTGGCAGACTGTCTGAAGAAAAAGGAATCAGAACATTGATTAAAGCTTTTTCAAAACTGCAGAACCGGAATGCGGAACTGCTTGTTGTCGGCGATGGCCCGATTCGAAAAGAATTGGAAAATCAGGCAGAAAATAATCAGAGAGTCCGTTTTGCGGGGTACCTGTCGGGGAATTCCCTTCTGGACGCAACCCGCAACGCTCTCGCTGTCGTAGTACCCTCTGAATGGTATGAAAATGCGCCTATTTCCATTCTTGAAGCGCTGGCATGCGGCAAACCGGTTATCGGGGCAACAATCGGAGGAATACCGGAAATGATCGAGGACGGAGTGAACGGTTTTCTCTTCAAATCCGGGAATAGCAATGCACTGGCGATTGCCTTGGCTCGTCTTGCAGAGATGGATGCAACGGAGATTGAAAACATGGGCAGGGCGGCCCGAAAGAAAGCGGAGAGAGAATACGGCACAGAATCGCATTATCAGAGCCTCATGGAGATATATCGGAAAGCTTTGAAGGAATAAGAGATCAAATGCATATTGCCTACGTTGCCGTTAAAGGCATGCCCATCGGCGGGGGTATCGAAAAGGTTACGGAAGAGATCGGCGCACGTATGGTTAAGAAGGGTCACGCAGTGACCGTGTATTCAAGCCGGGATTATGGAACGGTCGACGGTTTCCATCAGGGTATGCGGATTGTAACGGTCCCTTCTATCAACACCAGGGCCCTTCACAAGCTTTCCATCTGCTACCATGCGACGCGCGACATCGTGCATAGCAGGAATGCCGACATCGTCCACGTCCACGCCGTCGGGCCGTCCGTGTTCTCCATCTTTCCCCGGATGAAGGGCATTCCGACAGTCGTACAGACCCACGGCCTGGAGTGGAAGCGGGATAAATGGGGGATCATCGGCAAGACTTTCTTCAAGCTCTCGGACTATTCCGTCGTCTATTTCCCGGACAAGACAACGTCGGTCTCGAAAGTGCAGAAAAAGTACTACGAAGACCGGTTCAAGCGTGAAGTGGTTTATATCCCCAACGGCGTTTCCCCTATGGAGAAACGACCGGCGAAATGGATCCTGGAGCAGCGCCTCGAACCCGACCGGTATATCCTCTTTGCCGCCCGGCTGGTGCAGGAAAAGGGCGCTCATTTCCTGATCGAGGCCTATCGCAAGCTGGAGACGGACATGAAGCTCGTCATCGCGGGAGATGCAACCCACATGGAGAAGTACAAGGCAGAGCTATGGAGCCTGGCCGGGAATGATCCGCGAATTCTCTTCCTCGGCTTCGTCACCGGCGAGCCGATGCAGGAGCTGCTCAGCAATGCTTATCTGTTCTGCCTGCCGTCCACGGTGGAAGGACTGCCTGTTGCCCTGCTCGATGCCATGAATTACGGCAACTGCTGCGTGTCCAGCGACATCCCGGAGAACCTGGAGGCCATCGAAGATCACGGCTATGTCTTCCGCAACCGCAGCCCCGAGGATCTGCGCCGGGTGCTTGCCGAGCTTCTTGAACACCCGGGAAAAGTGGAGGAGAAGAAAGCGGCCGCCCTGGCCCATGTCCGGAAGAATTACTCCTGGGACCGCGTAACCGAGCAGATGGAAGCGCTCTATGTCGAGCTGATCAGGAACAGGCGGGCGGCCGGGGCACACAGATGAGACCATATGCGATACCTCCATGAGCATTTCAGTTCGGGAGGAAAGAAGCATTCAGGCTAAGGTGATACAACCTGCTCTTGACGGGCGACCATAAAGGAAAACGGGGACAGATTAAAAATCTGCCCCCGTTTGTGTGTGAGGTTACAGCAGAAAATACCACGCCGCCGACAGCATCCCCGCCGTTGCCAGCATGATCGCCGCCGGCCCCAGGAGGTACCGGTAGGCCCCGTAGATGGGCGTGCGGAAGTATTCCGCCGTGACGACGAAACAGGCGTGCATGGGGGAGAGCATCATGCCCATGTAGCCGAAGGTGTAGGCGAAGCTCGTCGTCGCCGCCGCCACGCCCAGGGAGGGATCGGGCCCCAGGAGGGCGAAGACGATGGGGAAGCTGGCCCCGACGAATCCGAAAGCCACCCCCGTGACCGCCCCGGAGATAAAGGGGATCACCATGATGATCGTGACGAGGGGGATGCCCGTCCGGACCAGTTCGTCCCGCATGCCCGTGACAAGGTTTCCTCCCGTACCGTCCAGCGGGCAGACGAGCGCCGCCGAAAAGGCCTGGATGCCCAGGACGAGGACGACCATGAGCCATGTCTCCCGTTTCCGGAACAGGGAGAGGGCCGGCCGGAAGGTAGATCCATGGCCCGCGAAGGACGCCGCCAGGGCCAGGAGCAGTCCCGCCAGCATGGCCAAGAGGTTGGCCAGCGTTCCCTTCACCCCGAGGGGCGGCAGGACGGCCGAGCCCAGGATGGAGACCAGCACCAGAATCCCGATGGGAAGGATGGCCGAAAACACGGCCTCCGCATTCCAGGAGCCGTTTTCCCGCCCGGCCCCCTTCCCTCTTCTCCCGATGCCGCGCAGGATGAAGAGATAGCCCCCCAGGATCGCCGCGGCGGTAAAGGGAACCTGGATGAGGAAATATGTGAGGACCGACAGGCCCGCATACTGCATGGCCAGGATGACGCCGGGATACAGGGGCCACCAGTACTCCCAGATGTGGCGGAACCAGTAGTTGATCGCCACCTTGCGGGCCGGCGCCAGTTCCTTTTCCTCGTCCATGGCGGCCACGAAGGGCGCCGAGAAGAGAGCCCCCGCCGGCATGGGCAGCAGTCCCACCAGCGCCGGCAGCCCCGCGATGATCAGCTGCTTCTTCCGGAGCCAGGCCTTGAGGCCGGCGATGGTCCGCTCCATCCGTCCCGTCTGCTTCAGGGAATCGCTGAAAAAGAGAAGGAGCAGGATGATCGGGGGCAAGAGCGCGTTATGGGGCAGGATGAATGTCTCGACCTGGTAGATGAATCCCTGGAGGCCCGTTCCCGTCCAGGCCGTGAGCAGGAGCGCGAAGGACAGGATCGCCACGCCGAGGGGCGCCCCGAAGCGGTTCAGGAGCAGGATCCCCAGGAAGGAGCCGAGGATCTTGGCGTAGGCGGGCAGGGCGAAGAGCCAGTCCATGGCGCCCGTCACGCCCCTTCTTCCAGGAAGGGGAGCAACGTTCCCTTCCGGTATACGAGGGCCTGGCAGGAGGCGAGGAGGCGCCCCCCGTCGTCGGTGACCTTGATGTCATAGACGGCGGTCCTCGCGGTCCGGTTGATTTCGCGGGCCTCCGCGGTCATCACCGCTCCCGGGCCGGGCGTGGCCAGGAAGCTGATGCCCATGTTCAGGGCCACGGCCATCGTGCCGTGCGAGTTGGAGGCCGTTTCAAAGGCCTCGTCGATGAGCGCGAAGATCGCGCCGCCGTGGGCCATGCCGAAGATGTTCTCCATGTCCTGAGTAAAGGTCATTCCAACTTTGGAGTAGCCCTCCGCCAGATCCAGGAGCTTCAGGTCGAATTTCCGGGCGAAGGGCTCCTTCTCCACCCTCCGGAAGATCGCTTCTCTCACCTTTTCGTCCATTCGTCACACCTCGTGCCGGATGGCGCGGATCGTATCATCAAAGAAAAAATTGGTCAGATTTATTTTTCGCGGGAGGAACTTTTCCAGGCTGCCGCCTGTCTTACCGGTAGAGGGCTAAAAGGACTTGACAAGAAGCGGTGCATCCGCTGCCATGGGATCGCATTTTCAAAGGAGCGATGTTTTCCGATCCGAATGGCTGATCCCGCGGATGTCCCTGCAAACCGACCGGTCGATGATCCGGACGCCCAAGCCGTCGCCCGCTGCCAGGACGGCCATGTGGACGCCTTCGAGGCGCTCGTGGAGCGGCACCAGAAGCGGATGCTGAACCTGGCGTACCGGATGCTCGGAGACTACGACGAGGCCTGCGACGTCGTCCAGGAGGCCTTTCTGTCCGCCTGGCGGGGACTGCCGAAATTCAGACGGGAAGCGCGTTTTTCCACCTGGCTTCATGAAATCGTCCTGAACGTGACGAGGAACCGGATGAAACAGATTCAGGCCCGCTTCCGGCATGAAGCGCCCGCGCCGGAAGGCTTTCCGTCGGAGGACGGGAATTGCCTCCCCTGCCGGGCCGTTTCGCCCCTGGAGAATCCGAGTGAAATGCTGGAGCGGAAAGAGCGGGAGGAAAAGGTTCAGGAGTGTATCGGAACGCTGGAGGGCGAATACCGCGAGGTCCTGGTTTTGCGGGACATCCAGGGCTTCTCGTACGAGGAGATCGGCGACATGCTCAAGGTCCCCGGCGGCACGGTGCGCTCCCGGCTGTTCCGGGCGCGGAGCGCCATGAAAGACTGCCTCTCCCGGCTTCTGGGTGAACGGCGATGACCTGCAAAGAGATTGAAGACAGACTGTCGGCCTTTCTTGACGACGCCCTCCCGCCCGAGGAGCGGAGACAGATCGAAGAGCATCTTTCCTCCTGCGCGTCCTGCAGCCGGGCCGTCGAGGACCTACGGAAAACCGTCGGCCTCGTTCGGGATCTCGAGGAAGTCGAGCCTCCGCCGTGGCTCAAGCAGAAGATCATGACCCGGGTCCGCGAGGAGGCGGCGCCGAAACGGGGGATCTTCCGGACCCTTTTCTTCCCGCTTCACATCAAGGTCCCCATCCAGGCCTTCGCCATGGTCCTCATCGCCGTCCTGGCCTTCCAGGTCTATAAGACAAGCGAGCCGGAGCGGCAGGCCCTGGACCTGCCGCTTCCCCCCGCCCGGGTCGAGCAGAAGGCGGCTGCTCCCGGCGCGGCCCCGGGGATCCCGGAGCCCGCCCCCGCTCCGGATCTGAGGAAGGAGGAATCGAAGGCGGAGCGTGCAATGCGCGGCGCGGCCCCGTCCAAGGCGGAGCCGGCCCGGTCTCGCCCGCAGGCGATGGAGGAAAAAGGGTTCGGCTTCGCGCCCCCGCCGGACCGGGCGAAATCGGCTGTCCCGCCGGAAGCGGAGCGCCGGCTGAAGCCGGAAACCGGCGGTGCCCCCGCCCCTGTCGGCAGGAGCGCCGCCCGGGCCCCGGCGGCGGAATCCCCCCATGACACCGGATTCACACCCCTGCGGGAAGCCGGGAAGGCCCGATCAGGTGCCGTCTACGAATCCAAGCGGAAGGATCAATCGGAATCCGCCGTCATGGCGGCGAAGGAAGACCGGTCCGATGCGGCAACAATGAGGAAACAAGCCCGGGCGCCGAAACCCGCCTGGGATCTCTCGCTCCGCGTGCAGGACGTCCTCTCCGCAGCCTCCGCCGTCGAGCTGGAGCTGCGCGCACTGAGCGTCGGGAATATACGCCGCCGGGCCCGGCAGGGAGTGGTCACGATCACGGCGGACCTCCCCGCGGCCGCCCTGCCCGGTCTGTCCGAGCGCCTCCGGGCTTTGGGAGAGCTGCAGACGGCCGGATCGTCCAGCGACACCAGCACCGGCACGGTGACCGTCCGCATCCGGATCGTGGAAGAGGAAAACTGAGCCCGCCGAATGGATCAGAAGAGGAACAGGTTCTTCGTGGCGAAGTTGGGTTCGCTCGTCAGGTTGACGCCGAGCCGCCGCAGGCCTGCCTCGTCGCCCGGCGTGGGCATGTGGGTCATGTGGATTTCGCAGTTTCGGAGTTCGTGGAGCTTCTCCACGGCGAGCTGGGCCGCCGGGTTGGTGGCCGCGCTGATCGCCAGGGCCACCAGCGTCTCCTCCAGGTCCATGCTCACGGTCTTCTCTCCCAGGGCCTCTGTCTTGAGGTTGCACACCGCGTTCGTGATGTACGCGGGCAGCAGCTTGATCTTGTCGGGAATGTCCGCCAGATGCTTGATGGCGTGGAGAACCAGGCTGGATGCGGCGTGCATGAGGGGTGAATTGTTCCCCGTCACGATCGTCCCGTCCACCAGCTCGATCGCCGCACCGCAGTAGATCCCCTCGTTGCCCTTCTGCTGCTCCTGCGCCTCCCGGGCGGCCTCCCAGGAGGGTGCCACCACCCGCCGGTTCTCCGGCTTCAGGCGAAAATCCTTCATGAACAGCTCGACCCGCTGTACCGTCTCCCGGTCGGCGAAGCCCATGACGTACTCGCAGCGGTACCGGAAATAGCGCCGCAGGATCTCCTGCTTCGCCGCCTCTCGAGTCACGCCGTCGTCGATGATGGCGAAGCCGGCGCGGTTTACACCCATGTCGGTGGGGGACTGGTAGAAGGATTCCGTCCCGGTGATCTTCTCGAGGATCCGCCTCAGGACGGGAAAGACCGCCACGTCGCGGTTGTAGTTGACGGAGCTTTTCCCGTAGGCCTCCAGGTGGAAGGGGTCGATGAGGTTGAAGTCCCGGATGTCCGCCGTGGCCGCTTCGTAGGCCACGTTTACCGGGTGCTTCAGGGGGATGCTCCAGATGGGGAACGTCTCGAACTTGGCGTACCCCGCCTTCACGCCGCGCCGGTACTCATGGTAGAGCTGGGACAGGCACGTGGCCAGCTTCCCGCTCCCCGGCCCGGGCCCGGTGACGATGACCAGGGGCTTCTCCGTGGGAATGTATTCGTTGGCACCGTATCCTTCGTCACTGACGATGGACTCGACGTCCGTCGGGTAGCCCTTCGTGAACCGGTGGGTGAAGACCCGGACGCCGCGTCGCTCCAGCTTGTTCTTGAAGAGCGCCGCCGCCGGCTGGCTGTCGTAGCGGGTGATGACCACGCCCAGGACGTCGATGCCCCATCCCCGGAGGTCGTCGATCAACTTCAGGGCATCCGAATCGTAGGTGATGCCGAAGTCGGCCCGGATTTTCTTCCGTTCGATGTCGCCGGCATAGATGCACAGCAGGATGTCGGCACTGCTCTTCAACTCCTGAATCAGGCGCATCTTGACGTTGGGGTCGTACCCCGGCAGGACGCGGGCGGCGTGGTAGTCGTACAGGAGCTTCCCGCCGAATTCCAGGTAGAGCTTGTTGTCGAACCGCTTCACCCGCTCGAGGATCTCCCCGGTCTGCTCCCGGAGGTACTGCTCGTTGTCGAAGCCCATTCTCTCCCGCCCCGTCATCCCTTCCTCCTTTGGATCGTCGCTTGATGGGTGCACGCCGGAACAATTTTGGTCCCCATACGGAACATTTTTGTACCGGACCGCCGACACGAGATACCCTATTTTTACGGGAAATGGAAGGGAACAGAAGGGGCCGGGGGCGGGAAAATTCCGAGGCCGGGCAAATTACTCGCGGGACGAGGGCGCGATCCCCCCGTCGCCTCTCATGCGCCGGATCAGGACCTCCAGGTAGCGCGACTTCATCTGCCGGCTTGCCATGGCCTGCTGCACCGGCGGCATCCGGAGAATGACACCCAGGATCGCCGCCATGGCCCGGTGGCTGAAAAGCGCCCTGTTGTCGAAGATCAGGTTCTGGAGCTTTCCCCGCTCGACGGCCATGACGACGGCCAGGTGCGCTGTGTTCAGGGGGGTGATGACCCGCTCGGGCCGGCTCACGAGCCGGATCCGCTTTTCCGGGCAGGCCCGGACACAGAGACCGCAGCCCAGGCAGATCTCCTCCCGAAGCCGGGCCTTTCGCTTCTTCGGTCGGCGGGGATCGTTTGCCGAGACCAGGGTCATGGCCTCCACGGGGCAGACGTTGGCACACCGTCCACACCCTGTGCAGCCCTCCTCCGAAACCTCCGGCAGGAAATTCGTCGTGTGGACCGGCTGCAGGAGGGAAAAACGGCGGGCGGCGATCATGGCCTCGCAGCAGCAGCCGCAGCAGTTGCAGATGAAGTTGACCTGCTCCCGAACATTGGAGCCGAACTGAACGAGGTTCCGCTCCCAGGCCTCCCGGAGCAGGTCCAGGCCCTCCTCCGGGCCCACGGCCCGGGCGTGGCCGTGCTTCACCAGGGATTCCGCGGAGCCGTTGAAAGTCATGCAGATATTCAGCGGCGCGTCGCAGGCGCGTCCCAGGTGCCCCATCTTGTGGCGGCAGTAGCAGGTGCCGACGCCCCGGACCGTGGCGGTCCGGATGACCTCCGTGGCCCGCTCATAGTCGAGGATGACGAGGCCCGGTTCCTCCGGCAGGGCCGGCTCGTGGACGAAGGCCCGGCCGAGCCGGGTCTCCCCGTCCGCAAAAAGCTCCCGGACGAAGTCCTCCTCCACATTGAGGTACTGGTAGAAGAGCTCACTCAGGACCTTCTGGTCGATATCCCCGCGGGTCCGCATCAGGGAGAACTCGAAGAAGCCCGCCATGGGCGGCGGGAGGACGTAGGTCTGCGCACCGCTTTCGTCCTCCGTGTCGAGGAGGATCGCCCGCCCCGCCAGCTCGTCCAGGATCCTGCGCGCCTCCGTCAGGCCCATCTTCCAGCGCCGGGCCGCCTGGGCCGCCGTGAAAGGGCGGATCGGGAGCAGGGAGACCAGCGCTGCCTCCTTCTCCCGGAAGAGGATCTTCAAAATCTTGTAGAGCAACTCCGACGGGGGCGCCCCCTGGGGAAAGCGGTTCAGCCGGTCCACCAGGGCCGTGTATCCCGATTTCTGCAGGTGGTGGCTCATGGCATTTCTTTCTCCGCCTCCGGACGGACCGTCATTTCCGGCCGTTGCGCCGGCCTTTCGCCAACGAACCAGAAGAGCGCGACGGCGACGGCGGCCATCCCGGCATCCAGCAGGAAGGCGGCGTCGTAGGTTCCCAGCGCGTCGCGAAGCATTCCCCCGACCCAGTGGGAGAGAATGGCCCCGGCGCCGTACAGGGGCGTCCACGCCCCGATGACGGTTCCGATCATCGGGCGGGGGAAATAATCACCGGCGCAGGCGCCGTAAATGGGAAACGTGACGCCGTAGAAGACGGCGAAGACCGCGACCAGAGCCGAAAGCGCGGCCTGGCCCGACCCCGCTGCCACGATTCCCAGGACTGACAGCGCGATGCAGACGTTCGAGAACAGGATCGTCCGCTTCCGTCCCAGGCGGTCCGACAGGGGAAGGAGCGTCAGGACGCCCAGGACCTGGAAGGAGCCGTGGATCGTCGCCAGGAAGCTCGCCGCACCGAGGGACAGCCCCGCCTGGTCCCGTGCATAATCCACCATGAACGTGGTGATCCCGTAAAGCGAATAGGAGATGCAGAAGTAGGAGAACCCGATCAGCCAGAACAGGCGATTCCGGAGGATCACCGCCCCCACTCCGCCCGGCGCCGCTTCAGGACCGCTTCCGGCCGTCCCCGGGCCACGGCCCTCACCTCCCCAAGCGGCGGTTCCCGAGGATTCGGGATCGTTCCTGAGCAGCAGGCCGTTGACCGCCACGAGGAGAAGGGCGGCCGTCCCCAGGATCGTCCAGGTGTGGCGCCAGCCGTAGTGGAGCGCCACCAGGGGGAAGAAGGCCCCGACTGCCGCGAATCCGAGGCCATATCCCGTCGAGAGGATGCCGAGGGCCAGTCCGCGCCGCTGCGGGGCGAACCAGCGCTGGACGACGGCAAGGACGGGCGTCCAGATTCCCGTGGCCCCCACGCCCACCACCGCGTAGGCCAGGCAGGCGCCCTCCAGGCTCGACGCTTTCGCCATCAGGAGGACGCCAAGGCCCAACACGGCAAGGCAAGCGGGGATCACCCGCCGGGCCCCGATCCGGTCTGTGAGCCAGCCGGTCAGGGGCGTCAGGGCGATGTACGTGAACAGGTAGGCGTTGTAGATCGTCCCGCCGGCGGTGCGGCTGAGGCCCAGGTCCCGGATCATCTCCGGCAGGACGACGCCGTAGCCCAGACGGACCGAGTAATTGACGAAGAGATCCAGGAAGCCGGCCCCGAGAATGAACCAGGCCCAGTGGAGAAGCCTTCCCGGACGGTCGCCGGCCGGGTTCATGAAAAGGTGACTTTGACCGGCTTCTTCTCGACCTCGGGCGCCTCGAGCTCGAAGAAATCAGCCTTCTTGAAATCGAACCAGGTGGCGATGACGTTGGAGGGGAACGCCTCGATCCGGATATTGAACTCGCGGACGACGGCGTTGTAGGTCCTCCGTGCCCCCTCGATGCTGTCCTCCAGTTCCCGGAGCTGCTGCTGCAGCTTCATGAACTCCTCGCTGGCCTTCAGGTCCGGGTAGGCCTCCGCGACGGCGAAGAGGCCGCGGACGGCCTCCGTCAGCGCATTCTCGGCCTTCGTCTTCGCTGCCGGGGTCGGCGCGCCGGCGGCGGCGAACCGGGCCTCCGACAGCTTGTCGAAGAGGGCCCTTTCATGGGCCGCATAGGCGCGGACCGCCTCGGCCAGGTTGGGCACCAGGTCGTAGCGTTTTTTCAGGAGGACATCGACATCCGCCCAGGTGGACTCCATGGTGTTCCGGCCCCGGACCAGGCCGTTGTAAATCGAAACGGAAACGATGAAAATGGCGACCAGCCCGACAAACACAACGAACATGAACATGGTTTCCTCCTGAAAATGATTGATTTCCTGTCCTGCCTCACTCGCCGATGATCTTGACGAGAACCCGCTTCCTCCTGCGCCCGTCGAACTCGCCGTAGAAGATCTGCTCCCAGGGACCGAAGTCCAGCTTCCCGGCGGTGACGGCCACGACCACCTCCCGGCCCATGACCTGCCGTTTCAGATGGGCGTCCCCGTTGTCTTCCCCCGTCCGGTTGTGGCGGTAGCGGGACACCGGCTCGTGGGGGGCCAGCTTCTCCAGCCACTCCTCGTAGTCCTGGTGGAGCCCCGGCTCGTCGTCGTTGATGAAGACCGAGGCGGTGATGTGCATGGCGTTGACCAGGACCATCCCCTCCCGGACGCCGCTTTTCCGCAGGCACTCCTCCACCGCGGCGGTGATGTTGACAAAGCCCCGCCGGGCAGGGACGTTGAACCAGAGCTCTTCTCTGTATGATTTCATGAATTGCGGTTTCCTCCGGTGATTTGCAGGCCCTGCCGGATGAACGGCCTTCGCGCCGTGACCGACGCGCGACTTTATTCCACTTTCCCCTTGAAGCCAACGGCTTTCTTTGCGGGCACGACGATTGCCCGCCGCAGTCAATCCGCCCTATCCGGTCCGGCCCTCGTTTTTTCCATCCAGGACGGACCGTACGCTCCGGGCCATCTGCTCCAGTTGAAAGGGTTTCTGAAGAAAGCCGTTGCAGCCCCGGTCGAGGATCTCCCGGGCCGCCCCGTCAATGCTGTAGCCGCTGGAAAGCAGAACCCGGACCTGCGGGTCGATCTCCCGCAGGCGATCGAATGTTTCCCCCCCCGACATGCCCGGCATGATCATGTCGAGGATCACCATGTCGATCCCGTCCTTTCTCTCGTGGTAGACAGCGACCGCCTCCTGGCCGCTTCCCGCGCGCAGTACCCGGTACCCCAGGACCTGCAGCATTTCCCTGGCTACATTCAGGACCAGCGTCTCGTCGTCCACCAGGAGGATCGTCTCAGCTCCCCCCGTGGCGGTCGCCTGTGGGGCCGCTTCCCGGACTACGGCCTTCTGCGACGCCGGCAGATGGATTACAAAGGTCGTCCCCCGGCCGGGCCGGCTGGCTACATTGATCGCGCCCCCGTGCCCCTTGACGATCCCGTACACCGTGGCCAGCCCCAGGCCGGTACCCCGTCCCATTCCCTTGGTCGTGAAAAACGGGTCGAAGATCCGTTCCCGGGTCTGGTCGTCCATGCCTATGCCCGTGTCGCTGACGGTAATCTTCACGTAATGCCCGGGAGCGAGGGAAAGCGTTCTTCCATCCTCAAGGACGACATTGTCCGTCTCGAGGCCAAGTTCGCCGCCCCCCGGCATGGCATGCCCGGCATTCACGTAGAGGTTCATGAAGACCTGCTCCATCTGGGAGCGGTCCACCTCCACGGTCCAGAGATCCGGCCGAAGCGATCTGCGGATGACGATCTCCTTCTTGGTCCTCCCGAACATGTCGGCGGTTTTCCCGACGATGTCGTTCATGTCGGTGGGCTTGACCTCGTAGCGGCCTCCGCGGGCAAATCCCAGAAGCTGGCCGGCCAGGCTGGAGGCGCTGACGACCTGCTCCTGGATGTACTGAAGCCGGACGCGGTGGGGGTGGTTTTCCGGGAGACCGAGCATCATCAGGGAGGCGTGGCCCTGGATTCCCGTCAGCAGGTTGTTGAAGTCGTGGGCGATGCCGCCGGCAAGCGTGCCGATGGACTCCAGTTTCCGGGAGCGGTTGAGCTCCTCCTTCAGCCTCTCCTGCTCCTCCTCCACCCGCTTTCGCTCGGTGATGTCCCGGGTAAAGCCCAGGATTCCCGTTGCCCGTCCGGCCTGATCGCGCAGGAAGGTCACCTTGATTTCGCCCCAAACGAAGCCGCCGTTTTTATGAACGTGTTCCACCTCGATGATTCTCGACCGCAGGGGAGCCCGGTTTGTGCTCTTCTCGGCGGCCTGCTCATCGGCGAAGATCTGCATGCACCTCTCCAGGGAGGCAGGGGTCAGTATGTCGCCCGGCGACATGCCCAGGAACTCTTCCGCGGTATATCCGAGCATCTCCTCGATGTAGGGACTCACATAGGTGAACCGGAGGTCCAGGTCCGTCGTCCAGATGCCGTCCCGCGCATTCTCCGCCAGCCGGCGAAACCGCTCCTCGCTGTCCCGAAGGGCGCTCTCCGCCTCCTTTCGCGCCGTGATGTCGTGAATGATGGAGTGAAGCAGGTCCTTCCCCTTCACCCGGATCCGGCTGCTGAACCCCTCGATGTCCCGGACCGTACCGTCCGCGCGGCGGTGGCGGAACTCGAACCGGAACTGCCGGCCGGTCTTGGCCCGTTCGATGGCCCCTTTCACTTCCTCCGGGGAGAGCATGTTGATCTCGCTCACCTTCATCCGCCGGAGTTGCTCCAGCGGCCAGCCGTAGTACTCCACGGCCGCCCGGTTTGCATCGAAGATGCCGGCCGTTTCCGGATCGATCAGCAGCTTGACGGCGGCGTGGTTGTCGAACAGGTTCCGGTACAGCTCTTCGCTCTCCCGCAGCCCCTCCTCGGTCTGTTTTCGAGCCTGGATCTCCTGCTGGAGCTTAAGGTTTGCTTCCTCTGCTTCCTTCTTCTGCTCCTCGAGGACGTCCAGGGATTCCTCGATCCGCCGCCTGAGCATTTCCGGCGCGATCACCATGACGGCGACCAGCATGGTAAAGATGAACAGGCCGGTGATCCAGGCCATGGCAGACCTGGAGGTCAGCATGTGCTCCGGGTAGATTGCGATGAAGCCGGTCGTCATCCCGACGGCTACAAAACTGATGGCGGCGATGCAGATGAGGAGGACGAGGATCCCCGTCCGCATGCCGTAGAGCAGGGCCGAAAGGAAGCAGACGCCGAGCAGGAGCTGCATGCCGACGCCGCTCATGCCGATGCGCAGGAGGATTGAAAAGGAGACCAGGAACAGCGCGGACACCAGGATCAGCGCCCGGACCCGGTAGGGCAGCCTCCGGGAGGCGAAGGTCCCTGACAGGAAGATACCGTACAGGCCCAGGTAGAGCACGGAGAACACCCACCGGCCCTGCATCCAGGACTGGACCGCGCCGATGCCGGCGGCGGGCAGGCCGAGCAGCGAAATGACGAAGAGGATCCTATTCAGGACGGTCCGGCGGAACTCCTCGACTTCCGGCCTGTCACTGTCCGGACGAAAGAGAAAATTTCGGTTCTTTGCTGAAACGTTCATTTTTCTTGCCAGCACGAAAGGGAAATATTCACAACCGGCCAGCTCCAAGATGTGTCAGGCGGACGAACGGACCCGCAGCCGATTTTCCGGCTCCCGCTTCTTTGCCCCGGATACGGCCGGTTTTTTTATACCAGATTTTGATACAAAGCCGAATATTTTAATTATTTGGAGAAAATGATGAAGAAAGTTTCATGGTGCCGAGAGGCTCGGGCAATCGGTGTGAATGAGGCGGATTATGCCGCCGGTCCTGTCGGGAGACATGTATCGCGTCTCCCGGCAGGACGGACAGCCATGAGTTCCTCCTGATCTCGATGGGAAACATGGAAACGGCGTGCCGCCGGCAAAAACTTGTTCCCTACTTTTTCAGCAGGTCGGCGAGATCGGCATTGGGCAGGTAGCGCCGGTATATCTTTTCAAAGGTTCCGTCCGCCTTCAGGCCGGCCAGGGTTGTCTGCCATATCCTGACCGTTTCTTCAGGCGTGCCGCGCGATATGGCGATATAGAAATATGTGCTGCTCACGGTAAAGACCGGCTCCAGGTCACTCATGGCGTATCCCGCATTTTTCACGATCTCCGGGACGGTGATATCGGTGAAGACGGCAAGCTGCACCTCGCCCTTCATGAGCTGCCTGACATTGGTGACGGGAAGGGGCGAGCTTTTGAGATTCGTGAATCCTTTATTCTTCAGGTTCTGTTCCGTGAACCAGTCGGTCGTCGTGGCGATGGCGGCAATCTTTCTGGCGTCATCCAGGCTGTCGATCCGGATACCGGAGCCTTTCTTCGCATAGAAGATCGCGCTGTTTTTTCCGACCGGCCCCACCCAGCGAAAGAGCTGCTCCCGCTTTTCCGTTCGCTCCGTGCTGAAAAGCACGACGTTCGGCCTGTTCAGGGCCGTCTTGTAGGCCTCATCCCAGGAGGTCAGCCGGATGTCGTCCCGGATCCCCTGGCGGGCGGCGATCTCCCGCACCACGTCCGTGACGAAACCGGCGACCTTCCCTTCTTTCATGAAGGTGACCGGCGGGTATTCCTCCGTCAGCATCTGAAGGTTGGAAGAGCCTTTCATGTTCTTCTGCAACGGACATGTACACCCGGAAAGAACCAGCAAGCTCAGCAGCAGACAGAACCAACCGTATTTTTTCATAATAATCCTTTCCTCGAAATAAGATTGCCTAAACATGGTATGCTGGCGGCGTGATCGATCCGTTCCCGAACGATCGGGGAATTGCCGCGCTTCCTCTACGGTCCCGGCTTTTCCTTGAATTTGCCCGCACAGACGACATACGTTCTGCCGTCGCTCCCCTTTGCCGCCTTGAAGTAGGTCGTCTTGAAGTAAAGCCCGCTTTCGCCGGGATTGGTGTAGACGTAATCCTCCCATCCGCTCCCGTTCTTCAGCGCCTTGCCGACGATTTCGTCCCGGAAGGCTTTCCCGTCGACGTCCGTTTTGCCCTTGAAGTTTCTGCCCACCGTTTTGATATTTGCGGCATGGGCGATCATCGTCACGCCCGAATCGTAAATAAAGACATAAAAAGCCTGATTTTTCGCGTCCCGGTAGGGATGCTCGCCGGCGTTGATCCTGCGGATCGTCGCGGCCGCGTCCCCGGCCAGGTCGTTTGCCGTACGGTCGACCAGCTGCATCGCCTGCTCGTCGGTAATCCGGTCTTTCACGTAACGGGGCTTCAGGTAGTGTTCAAAAATGTCTTCATAGACGGTGAATCCTTCTCTCGTTTTTTCCCGCTTGAGATCGTCCAGCGCATCCTGCATCTTTTGTACGACGATCTTCGGGGTGTTCCGGTTCACGGCGTAGTAGAGCTCCCCTTCATAGAGCCGGTAAACGCTTTCGTAATTTCCCGGATCGCCCGCGATATGCTTGATCAGCCAGAGCCCCGCCGTTTCCTCGTAGGCCCAGGCGTCGACGGTTCCCGCCTCGAGCATGCGGATCGCGTCTTCCGCTTTTTTCCCGACCGTGACGGCCTTGCCCTTGATCCCCCCCCGGGCCAGGAGCGCTTCCCCGATGTCGTCCCGCAGTGCGGCGATCTTCAGCCCTTTCAAATCGTCAAAGGCATTGATCTTTAGCGCCCGGTCCTTCCGGGCGATCAGGACGATCTTCGTCGGGGCGATGGGACCGACCCACTGGAAGAGCGTTTCCCGCTCCGGCGTTCGGGTCGTGGAAAAAAGAACCGTATTCTTCTTTTTCAGGGCCTCCCGGTAGCCCGCCGTCCAGCTCGTCAGCCGTATCCGGTCGCGGCTGAAATCGATGTTCGCCTTTTTCGTCATTTCTTCGAGCAGGTAGACCGCTATGCCCTCCAGCCGCCCCTTTTCCTTATAGTTGAAGGGCGGGTACTGTTCGGTCATGTAAACCATGCCGGAGCCGATCGGAGGTGCCGCCAGGACATCCATCGGCAGGAATGCGGGAAACGTTGTCAGAAATAAAAAAGCCAGAAGGCATGAAACATTGATGCGGCCGCTCGTTTTGATCATCCTGTCCTCCCTGGTTATTGAATCGAATGGAGCCGTTTCCGCCGCTCCCCGTTTCAGCCGGAGACAGTTGGCGGAGCGGAAACGCTCAGGTTGACGCCTGCGGGAAGGTAAACATGGAACGTGGTCCCTTTTCCCTCCTGTGATATCACGGTTATACAGCCTTTGTGCTTTCTGACCACGGACTGGCAGACCGACAGGCCGAGCCCCATGCCCTTTTCCGCTCCTCTCTGCTTGGTGGAAAAATAGGGATCGAAGATGAGCGGCAGATCGTCTTTCGGGATGCCGGTTCCCGTATCTTCAACGGATACCCGGATATAAGGCCCCTCTTCGATCGGCAGTCCGTCCTCTTTCGTGGCTCTCATATTCCCGGCCCGGATCGTGAGGATCCCTCCCTTCGGCATCGCTTCCACGGCATTGATCGCCAGGTTCCTGATAACCTGGCTCATCTGCCTTTCATCGACTTCAAGCGCCCAGAGATCGCCGTCCATGAAGAATCTCGTTTCCACGGGCCATTCAGCGACGCTTCTTAACACGGTATTTTTGAGCATGTCGCCGATGTCGACGACTGCCTTGGCCGGTTCCCCCCCCTTTGCAAACGTGATCAGAAGACCTGTCAAATCCATTGCCTGGATGACGGCCTTTTCCGCGGCCACAAGCCTTTTATGGGCCCTGTCCCCCGAGGGTATGTCCATCATCAGCAGCTCTATGTTCCCGTGAATCACCGCCAGAAGATTATTGAAGTCGTGGGCGATTCCCCCAGCCAGGGTGCCGACCGACTCCAGCTTTTGGGTTTTCAGCTGCTCATCCTCCGCCCGTTTGCGATCGGTGATATCCTGGTTCAGGACGATCAGTCCCAGCGGACTGCCTCCGTCATCCCGCAACACGATGCCGTTGGCCTGTATATGCCTGACCGCGCCATCGGAATGTACGATGCGGTACTCGGTGTTGAATCCCTTTTCTTCTATCGTTTTGGGAATGTAATCTCTCAGGGCCCTGTCGCGGTCATCCGGATGAAGGCAATTCAGCCAGTCATCTCTCGTGACGCAGGAATCTCTCGATACGCCGAATATTTTGTACATCCTGTCATTGCAGGTCACGACGTCTTTCCCGATGTCACAATCCCAGACGCCGAAAGAACCCGCCTCCAGGGCGAGGGCGAGGCGTCGCTCGTTCTCCTCCAGTCTCTGATAGGCTTCCCGCACCGCCCGCAGCGGATAATACCGAAAGAAAAGGAAAATCAATATTCCCGTCATGACGGAACCGGCACCGACGATGACCGTCTTCAGCATGAGAGGAGCTATGGAACGGGTGACCTCGATGCTTGCGATTCGAATGCCGGCATCGTAAATGGGCGCGCTGAACGTCAGTACGGGACCCGTGAGGGATTCCGCCGTCTCGGCGATGATCTGTCCTTTCCTGTTTCTGATTGCACGCTTCTCCTGAATTCCATAATCGAGCCGGTACTCCAGGATCTCCCGTAGACGGACTTCCTCAAACTGCCAGGTCTTGGGATTGTTGGCGACCAGACTTTCAACGGTTCGCGCGCAAAACGCGAGTTCGGCGTTGGTGCCTCCTCCCATGTATTCGTATGAAATGAGGAAGTAGCCTGCAGGGATAATGATGGCAACCATGAGGCTGATGATGGCCACCAGAACGGATGAGATGCGGGTTACGGACTCGCCACGTGGCTTCATTTTGTGTCAGCGGTAAAAAGGACTCCATGTTTCTCCGCAATGGCGCGCCCTTTTCTCGAGTAGACAAAATCCAGGAATTTTGCAGCGGCATCGGAAAGACGATCGGTCGTGACGAAGCTTATCTCCTTGGCAAGCGGGTAGGTTCCATCGGCAAGGGTTTTTCGGCCCGGTTTGACGCCGTTGAGAGCAAGAACGTTGAGCGGCGGTCCGTCGACCGGAACACCGGTCAGCGCGGATGCGCCGACACCCCCGATCGTTCTGGCAACTGCCTGATTCGACTCCGGATCTGTAATCATGATCCGGAGTCCCTGCCGCCGGTGCGCCGCGGCGACAGCTTCGTCCATGCGAGGCGAAAGACTCCTCAAGATCTTCGTATCGGTATCCTCCCTGGGACGAAGGATGATCCGGATCGTCTCTCCGTCAGGCCATTTTGTCATTCTGCCGGCATAGATGTCTTCCAGCTCGGTCGTCGAAATGGTTTTCAGCCGGTTCGATTTCTCCACCACGATGGCCAGGGGGGTTTTGCCGAAAGGCCTCGCTCTCCCCCCCCGGTCAATCTCTTCCGGCCTCAGCGGGCGGCTGACGACCGCGATATCGATCGCCCCGGCAAGAAGCGCCTTGATCGAGCCCGAGCTGCCCAGCGGTTTGACCATGACGAACGAGATGCCCCTCGCCGTTTTGCCGTAGGCCTTCACGAGGGGCTTCATCATCTCCAGGGCGGCTCCGGATCCGTTGATTCGAATCGTATCTCCCGCCAGCGCGTCCGGTGCGCCCTCACAAAACAGCAGCAAAGCCGTGAAGAGGAGATAAGACAGGCCGGGCAGGATGCGAGTCCAGCGAAGCATGGTTTCCTTCTGGTGAAACGGTGTGAGTGCTCGCGATGTGTCTCACACCCGGATATTGTGAGGACGGGAACGATGCGCGTCCCGGCAGTGCATCCCCATAACGCAACCGGGCGGATCCTTATCTTTCATGCAGCGAACATGAATTCCGGTTTCATGTCAAACGGAATTGTGCACGATGCGGACAATCCGACAGGGAACGCGCGGCCCTGCGCCGCGATCGGCAGCAGAATAAAGCCATTCCGCCGGATGAAAAGACCTGTGCAAACGTCCCTCTTCAGGACCGCCAATCATTTCGGTAGGATCCCCGCTCTTTTCGATCCAAAGACATAGATAAATATATGGCTGGCTACAGGGTGTTCCCAAAATCATGAATGTATAAACCGGCAGACGGGTAAAGGCTGGCGAGCCTTATGTCCTGCGACATCCTGAACGTCACCGGGACGGCGACGCTGGCGGGGATCCTGGCTGTGTGGCTCCTCGGATCGGGACTTCTCGGGCTTGTCGGAATCGGCCCTGCCTTGCTTCTTTATCGGACGATTCGAGACCGCCACGCCCTCGACAGCGGACAGGCTGCATCGACCGAAACCTCCAACTTGCGTTCCCTCCGCCGGACATCGGTCGGCGGCGGCTGCTGCCGGCCGTCCAATGGATCCATGTGCCCGGCTTCACTTCCCGGCCGCTTTCTCCCGAAGCATCCGGATCGCCTTCTCCAGGGCGGGGTTGAACTCCTCCGGGCGGTTCATCATCAGGAAATGATCCGCGTTCTTGAGGACAATGGCATCGAAGGACAGCATGTGCCTCCGGTTCGCCTCGAAGTTGACGGGCCAGAGATCCCCGTTCACGCTGACGACGGGAACGCGGACCTGATCGAAGACCCTGGCCGCCTCCCCCGTGACGTACTGCATCATCAACTCGTCCATGGCGCTCAGGCCCACGGCCGGCGGCGCCGCCGACATGTCCGCGAGAATCCACTCGCGAAGCCGCTGATCGGTCCGGGGCGAGATCATCTGCCCGACGAACTGCCGGCTCCCGGCCCGGAAATCTTTTTTCAGGGGAGCGGTCATCTTTTCGAGCACTTCGCGGGTCATGGGGTACTCGACATTTTCGAGCGTGTCGACACCGATCAGGCCGACGACTCGGCCGGGCAGCAGACGGGCGGCCTCCGCGATCACCGAGCCGCCCATGGAGTGGCCGATCAGAATGACTCGGCGGCTGCCCGTGGCCTCGACCACGGCCCGCACGTCCTCCCCGAAGGCCCCCATGGTGTACTTCGTTCGCCCCATTCCCGAGTGGCCGTGTCCCGCCAGGTCGAGAACCACCACGCGGTTCGTCCGGGAAAAGAACGGCACCTGCTCGCGCCAGTAGCGGGCGTCGCAGCTCCAGCCATGGACGAACACCAGGGCCGGCTCTCCCGTGCCATAGACCTCGTAGGAAACCGGCGTGCCGTCACCGGACAGGGCGACATGGGGCCAGTCCGCCGGGGCGGCAGACACCGTCCCGATCGTCATGACCAGGAACACCAGGCAGACTGCCAGGAACATGAAATGCTTCGGGGTCGATCGGCGGCGGCCTTCCGCCATCATCGCGGTGTCATGTACGATCATTCTCCTGTCCCTCCCTCCGCCCGCGGGCGGCCATCGTTGATTTTTTCCAGGGACACCAGCCGGACCTTCGGCGACAGGTCCTCCTCCCGGAATACCCGTTATGACTGGATGAGCGGTATCAGATCTCTCTTCTACTTCCTCATGCTTTTGCCGAAAAGGGGTCTGCTCCCTTTTCCCGGAACGGCGGATCAGGACGCGGCAAACGTGCCGAAGTCGAAGACAAATTCGCCCTCGCAGGTGTCCCCCGACCGCATCCGGCAGCCCGTGATTTCCGGCGTTGCCCTGTACTTGAGACCCAGGGCGTCGAACCAGCAGGCAAGCCGGTAGATGACCCCGCACTCGTACCCGTCGATGGCCCCGATTCTGACCATCCCCTTGTAGGCAAAGCAGTTCTTGGGCGCAAATTCCCAGTGCAGGGTGTTTTCACGGGACGTATCGAACTTCCCGTTCATGAACGGCGGGATGCAGAAGCGGGCGGCGCCCGTGAAGAAATCCTTGAATTCCGCGAAGGATTCGATCCTCTCCGCCACGATGCCCAGGGCTTTTTTCATCCTGGCCATCTCCATGGGCGCCATGGACCGGATCGCCGCCTTGTTGAGCCGGTTGGCCGTCTCGATGCCGCATTCCTTGAAGCAGTTGTAGAACCACATCCCGTCATGGGTCATCCAGGAGCGGTTCAAGAACTCGACGATCTCGTCCCTGGTCATCCGATCGATGGTATTCATCTTACATCCCTCCCGAATCAAGACGTCCGGCACCGTTTTCCTACCGGGACGGTGGAAGACTCAAGCCCGCTGAGACAAGAGATACTGCTCGATCATCCCACCCAAGATTTTCGCGGTTTCACCGGTGATCCGCAGGCACTCCCGGTACTTTTCACCGGCATGGAAATCTTTCGCCTGGGCCTTGTCCTGCCAGTCCACGCCGATCAGGTCGCGGCAGAGAATGCTTCCCCGGCCGATCTCCTCCCGGAAGCGTCGCTGAAACTGCTGAGAATACGACCACATCAGGGGACTTTCCCGCTCCTCCTCCCTGCTGCGGCTGAACATCAGGCCGAACGCGGCGAGAGCGCCGATAACGTTCCCGCATACCTCGCCGGTAGCCGCCAGGCCCGCACCGAACGGTCCCATGGCCCGGATCAGCCCCTCGTTTGCTTCCTGCCCCAGTTTTTCCTGCGCAACCGCAAGAACCGCCTGGCTTCAATGGAACCTCTTCAACATAATCTGGATTGCCCTGTCCTTCATTTCGTCCGGCGTCATGGCACCCTCCTTTTTCCTATTGGGAGAAAACGGGTCAGCCCTCCCCTCCCCGTGCCCCCTTTTCCATCAGGGTCATCGTGACCGTTGGGATTCCGGCTGGATTCAAGCCCGCGGCAGCCGAATCCTCGAATCCGAATCGCTGGTAAAGCCTCCTTGCGGGAAGTCCGTCCGGGATCGTGTCGTCGAATGTCGTCACGGTGATCGGCCGGCTCCGATCCAGGCGTCCGATTGCCTCGGACAGCAGGGCCGCCCCCGTTCCCCGTCCCCGGTGGTCCCCGGACACCGCGAGCCAGAGAATCTCGTTTGCCTCCCTCGAAGCGACGATACCGCCGCGAAACGCGGAGCGGTCCTGCTCTTCCGGCTCCTCGATACACCAGGCGATTTTCTCTTCAATCGCCCGCTTCAAGCCCTCCCGGAAAGCCGCATCGTCCACCATGGGGCCGAACAGAGGTTCGACCTCCCTTGCCAGTTCAAGCCAGCCGTCGAAATGGTCAGGCGTCGCTTCGCGCACCCTCTTCCAGTTTTCCATGTCGAATGTGATCACGCCGGCCTGTGTCCTTCTCCGGGCGCGAGCCGGCAATGCAACGCCCGGATTGAATGTTCCCGTCTTTCTTCCCCGGACACCCGGACGGAAGCTCCTGAAGCGGGTGACCGGTTCGGGTGTGCCGGCATGCGGCCGCCCGATCAGTGCTGTACGTTCCGTTCGAAAAATCCCTTCTCGAAGGCGATGACCGTCATCAGTTCGTTGTTCACGTCGATCGTGACGATCACGGGGAGGCCCGTATCGTCGTCTTTCCCCGACAGGCGAACGGCGGTCCCCCTTCCTCCGGAAAGGGTGAATCCGTTCTCCCGCAGCCTCTTCGCCGTCTCGATCGTGAGATCCCCCTGGAAGATGAAGACGATCCCGGCCAGCGTCGCTTCCTTTTCGTAGATGCAGCCCGCACTCACCAGGGGACTCGCACCGGTGACGCGGTACAGCTCGACCTTCAGGGGGCCCATCGACGTTACTTCGGCTGGCACACCCAGGATGGAAATCACCTGTGTTTTCGTCATGAGGACACTCACCCGGTCAAGGGCGGCGAGACCCACCGCGCAGGCCGTCGACGCCGGAACAAGGATCAGGATGACCCACAGAATGATCAGCACGCTCTTTCTCATATACTACTCCTTTTCCCTCCGGCACTGTAAGGATGCGCACGGCGCCGTTCGGCAACCTACTTGAACAGCGTATCGATGACGTCGACCAGCCCCGCGGGGTTGATGCCGACGCCGACCGACGTGCTCGATTTTTCCGTTACCATGGTCCCGCCCGGAGTGACGTAGCTCCTGGACGAGGAAGAGGTCTCCACCTTCTTCCCGATGGGTTTGACCTGGGTCAGCGCAGCGCCGGCGCCCATTTTGACGACCTCTCGGGCAAAGTCCTTATCGGCCATTCGCGGGGCCTCGCCGTACCCTGCCGACCGGTCCGGTGAGACGGCGCCCGGCGACGACGGTGCGGACGGCGCGACCGGATCGTTCCCGCCGATGCCGCCCAGCGGTGTCAGGGCCACCTTGACGGCCGGCGGATAAAGAATATAGGCTTCCCCCGTCTCTTCCTGCGAGGAGAGCGACGTCATGCTGCTGCCGACGCCCATGGCGGCATCCTTGAAAAAGAGGCCCGAACGGACACCCGCCTGGATCGCTTTCAGATAGGCCTTGTCTTTCTGGTACAGCCTTTCGATCACCACGTCCTCCTGGCGGTAGTTCTCCTTGACCAGGGTCAGGATATGACTGCGGTTCCGCTCCAGCGAAACAGTGCCCGGCGTCATCCCCACGGGCTGTCCGTTGGCATAGATTCTGGCACCCATCGGATTGGTCGATACGGGGATGTCCTGCTTCAGGACCGGGCTGCTGCAGCCGCTTGCAAGAAAGACGGCCAGTCCGGCCATGACGGCCAGTCGCATGCAGATTTTCATCGGTTTTGTCGCTCCTTGTATTGTCTTTCTGCCACGCCGCCGGAAGGAACACGGGCGGGCAGGCTGAACGTCCCGCCGGCAAACACGGGACGGTGCCGGTCCGAAGAGGATCACATCCTAAACGACGACCCCGTCCGCCCGGGTGCCGCTGATGACGATGGCCCGGTCGGTCTCCCGGACGGACTCCGCCGCCCGGCAGTTGAGCATCGGGGCCCCTTCCCGGGCCAGCCCGATGACCGTGTGGCCGTTGGCAAGCCCCCAGTTGACCAGCTCTCCGTAGTCCCACCGCGCCATTTGCCGGATGGGGACGAAATAGATCTGGTGTCCCCCGATGTCGCTGACCAAGTCCTGGATGACGTCCTGGATGCCGGGATCCTGCAGCTCCTGGACGATCAGGCCGGCGGCCAGCTCCGAGGCGCAGACGACGCTGTCGGCGCCGGCCATGCGCAGCTGTTCGATTTTCTCCTCGCTGACCGCCTCCACCACGGAAAAGACCCGGGGGTTCAGGCTCTCGATCACCAGGGTCGTCGCCAGGTTCCGGTCGTCGGAGTGGACGTCGGCGGGGTTCTTCGCCAGGATGATGACATGGCTCGCCTCGGCGATGTTCGCCCCCCGCAGGACCTCCCGCCGGGTCGGGTCGCCCTTGAAAAACAGGATGCCCTTTGCGAGGAGCTCCGCCGGGAGTTCCTCCAGCGTGTCGTCGACGAGACAGATGCCCCTGTCCCTTGTCGACGGGTCCGATTTCAGCTCCCGGACCAGTTTCAACACCTTGTCGATCTGGTTGAAATTGACGATCAGGATGTGGTTTTTCGCCGTGATGTCGATCATGCCTTTCAGCCTCCTGGACCGGGTTTCAAGGATGGTTCCGGCGATCTCGGAGATCAGATAGCCCAGGAAACCGATTCCGAAGACCATCGCCGGAACGCCGACGAGATAGCGCCCTGCCGGGGTGACGGGAAACAAATCCCCGTAGCCGACCGTCGCCATCGTCACCAGGGCCCACCAGAGTGCGTCCGCCCAGTTCAGGTCGGGCTTTCCCGGAAGCTCGAAATACAGGAAGCCCGAGGCCGCGTACCAGAGGAGCAGCACGAAGAACGCGGAGGCCTTCACCCTGATGTTCGCCGCCGTGAGGACCCGGCTTTTTCGCAGGAAGAACTGAAGGATCCGGTACACGGTCAGTCTCCCCTCGTCCTTTCCGCATCCCAGAGGATCTTCAGCTGGCTGGACCGGAGGGCCAGCTGCCGGTCCGCCCAGAGACCCGCCTTGTCCTGCATGGCGTTCTCCTGCGCCAGCAGATAGGGATTCATCCTGGAGAAGGGGTATTTCGTGTAGGCCAGGGCCAGGCCCCCGGCGATCATCTCCAGACCGACGTCGGCGCCGCCCTTCTGGAGATAGGCGAGGAGCCGCTTCCGCGAATCGAACTTCAGCTCGTCGAAGACAATTTCCACATTCTGATTGAGCAGGGTTCGGTCCAGGTGGAGAAACGCCTGCCTGGCCATGGGTTTGACCAGGGGATCGTCGGCGGTCGGATCATAGGAATAGATCCCGAGAAGCCGGACCCGGAGCGACTCTTCGCCCCACTTGACGATCACCTCGTCGCCGTCGATGATGTTCGTGACGACCGCCGCCTGGCCGCTTTTCAGGCCCGGGGCGGCGGAGCCGGGCGCCAGGCTCTTCTTGAAGGCGACCACCTGGACCGTGAAGAAAAGAGAGGCGCCGAACAGGACAACCACGACGGCGACAAAAATGTGATGAAGGCTGATTCTCATGGATACGGCCCGCATGACTCGAAGTATTCCCGCGCGAACGGAATGCTCGCCGTTTCGCGTCCTGTATCACATTTAACGTCTGATTTCCGCCCCCAAGCTGCAATCCGTGTCGCCGGGCAAAAGAGAAAGCCTTCCCATTGCCGGGAAGGCCTTGCCGCCGCCGTTATTTCTTCTGCATTCCCGCCGCCAGCTGTCTGGCCCGGTTGAATGCCGGGGTATTCGTAACGGCCTTTCTTTCCGGACTTTTCGCGGCCAGGTCGTTCATCTGCCTTACCCTCTCCTCGCTGGGAGGGTGCGTGCTCATCGCATCGGCAAGACTCTTCAAGACAGGACCGCCGCCCTGCTGCGACTTCTTTTCCATGATGAGAAGCTTCTCGTAGAATTTCCCGACCTGGTCCTTGTCGTATCCGCTGCCCACGGCATATCGGAATCCGAGACGATCCGCCTCCATCTCGTCTTCCCGCGAATTGACCAGGAAGGTGTATTTCTGCGCGAGCAGGCCCCCCCCTGCCCCGACGACTCCTCCCAAGGCCGCCGCTTTCGCCAGGCATGCCGTGTCCCCCTTTTCGCATAGAACCGCTCCCAGGCCGAGTCCGGCGGCCGCCCCAACCACGGCCCCGCCCGCCGCGTACAGCCAGGTCTTCTTCTGGGCCTTTTCCATGGCATACATACGCTCCGCCGAGTGCCTGGCAACGACATGGCCGATCTCGTGGGAAATGACTCCGGCCAGCTCGGCTTCATTGGATGCCGCGGCGATCAGCGGCGCGGTCACAAAGATCTTTCCCGCCGGCATCGCAAACGCGTTGACATCGACGACGTCGACAACCGTGAAATCGTAATGGTAGGGGTTGCCTTCCAGGTTGTTCGCCCTGACGATTTTCATGCCCAGACTGGAAACGTACCTCTGCAGCTCCTGGTTTTGGGCCGGAGGAAAGTCTTTCATCATCTTGGGAAGCGCTTCCTCCGTCAGACGCCGCTCGTCCTGCACCGTCATGCCGGTCTCCTGCCCCACGTTGCTGCCTTCGCGATAGCGCGAGCTGCCCGTTGGGGCGCAGGAAACAACCAGTAACAGCAACAACACGGCAAAAAGGGTGAGATTCTTTTTCATGATTCACACCTCCCTATTTGGCACATCACCCGGTTTCCGTTTACGATTGAACCCGTTTCCCGTTCCATTTGACCGGTTACAGGTTATCAGGGACCGAAGCCGTCCTGTCAAGCCGCGGGATGCCTCTGCTGAAAAAGACCTCCGGAACCTCCCGCTCTATTCGGTCAGGGTGAAATCGATACCGCCAATGGGAACCCAGGAGGATTCTTCCCATGAAGGCCTGTCGCGCTCCCTCAGCAGGAACTCCATGCGGTAACGACCCGGCTTTCTCAGGTCGAACGGGAAGATCAGCGAACCCGGGTTGTTGCAATACTGGCTGACCCGGTGCTGCGGGTTCCGGCCGTCGATTTCGCCGCCGGGCCGCTTCAGGACATAGCCGAAGAGATACAGGGGCATGCTGTTGCTGTCGACGTACGTCCGGACGGGCGGACCGGCAAGCAGGGCGCCGAACTTGTGTCCTTTCGCCCAGGCATTCATAACCTCCCTGACCGAGAAGGTGTCCCGGGATTCAAGCTCCCTGATTTCCCGGTCATACGTATTGCTCCCCGTGACAACCTCGTCGTAGATGCCGATGCCCCAGTCCTTCAAGGTCCATTTCCCGTGCTGAAAACGGGGAACGGGAAACGGTTTGCCGCCTCCCGCGGCGGGACCCGCGGTCGACGAGGACGCCGTTTTCCTGCCATCGATAAACTGAAGCGGGTATTCCTTCACCGAGACTTCCCTTTTTGAATTTTTTTCAACAACGGCGGTTCTGACTTTCCAGGTGCCGTAGGAAGGCGATCGCTTGTCCGGGCTCCGGTCATAAAAGAAGTTCGGGAAGGTGAAGGTCTGCTCGGAATATCCCTGTTCGTTGAAGCCGTACTGCGTGTCCCACACCTCCGAACCGTCCGGCCGGAATACCCGTATCCTGAAATAGTAATCAAACGTGCCGTATTGATTCAGATTTCCCTGCCTCTGGACGCGCATCCAGAACCGGACATCCTTCGCGGCATCCTGCACATCCCGGTCGAATGCCCACACGGCCCGATCGGGACTCATGCCGGCATCGAGCAGCGCCGGCTGGGCAGGATCCGCAGGAGTCGCCGCCAAAAGGCAAACGATTGCTGCCAAAAGAGCCAACGAATGCTTGAACGATTTTTTCGCGACGGCGCCGGGGACCCCGTTTTTCATGTCCAGACCTCCATGACCTGCTGCATTTGCTGTTTCCGTTACTTTGCCTTGCCCCGGGGGGATTTTTTCTTCTTCTTCGCCCTGAGCCATGCCTCGTGCTCCTCGATCATCGCCTGCAGGCCGGTTTCCTCCCCGGAAACGTCGAGCGTCCTGGCATAATCCCTTTTATCGATTTTGATCACTTCAATCTCTTTGTTCAAAAACTGCTGGATCTCCCCCAGGCGCGCTTTCTCATCCTCGCTGCAGAACGAGAGTGCAACCCCCTTGTTGACGCCCCGTCCGGTTCTCCCGACCCGATGGACATAGTTCTCCGGCTTCTCCGGCAGATCGTAGTTTATGACGTAGCGGACGTCCGGGACATCAATCCCGCGCGCGCTGACGTCCGTGGCGATCAGGATGTTGCAGTCTCCGTCCCGGAACCGCTTCATCACGGCGGTTCTTTCATCCTGGTCTTTCGCGCCGTGAATGGAGACCACGGGAATCCGGACTCTTTCCATTGCTTTCGCGACCCGCTCGGCGCGGACGCGGGTCCTGACAAAGACAATGAGCCTGCTTTCGGGGTGCTCCCGGACGAATTTCTCCAGGAAAAACCGCTTGTCGTCCATCTCCACGAACATCACCGCGTGGGAAACATTTTTTGAAACGGGATCCTCCGGGGATATCTGGATCCGGATGGCGTTGCTTTTCACCTGGGAGAACGCAAGCTTCTTGATCTCCGGGTTGATGGTCGCGGAAAAGAACAGGGTCTGGTGGGGCCGGGTGAGCTTTCTTTTCACGGACTGGATGTCCTCGATGAAACCCAGGTCCAGCATGCGGTCGGCCTCATCGAGGATCAGCGTGTCGATGCGATCCAGGCGGAGGTGTCCCTGGTGGATGAGATCGAACATCCGCCCCGGGGTTGCAACCAGGATGTCGATGCCGTCCTGAAGCCTTTTGACCTGTGAATCCTGCTCCACACCCCCGTGGAGTGAATAAACCGTCGCGTTCGTATGCCTGGCGATGCTCATGAACACGTCTCCGATCTGCAAGGCCAGCTCGCGGGTCGGAACCATGACGAGGCAGCGGATGCCGGTGGAGCGCCTGCTGCTTTTGGCCCGGTGGATCCGGTCGACGACGGGAATGGCGAAGGCCGCGGTTTTCCCCGTTCCCGTCTGCGCGACGGCCAGGACGTCTTCTCCGTTCATGATGGAAGGAATGGCCTTGAACTGGATGTCCGTAGGCCTCTTGAAGCCGAGATGGTCCAGGTTTTTCTTGATTTCCCCGGATATGCGGTAACTGGAAAACTTCATGATCCTCCTTGAGCAAGCCGTTTCCGGCGGATATGGACGACCGGGCGTCTCGACACGGGGAGCGTCCCCCTCATACAGTCCGGCGGCCGGCCGAAGCCGCCACGGCACCGACAACGGCGGCACCGATTCCCGAACCGTCCCTGGCCGGTACGAGCGCGACCCGTTCCGCGCGGCCTCCGAGAAGCTCGATCAGGACATCCTGAATTCCATCCCGGTATCCCGGGTATTTTTCAAACAGAGCCCCGTCGATCGCCACGGCATGATCCGCCTCCAGACCGGGATCCATCCAGGTTATGACGGCGGTGATCGCCGCGCCGGCGATGCGCGCGGACCGGAGGGCGACCAGACGGCCGATCTCAAGGATGGCCGCCCTGCTCTCGCCCGGGAGGTCCGCAAGACCGAGATCGGCGAATGCCTCGTCACCGCCTCCCGCCATGGTCGACAGATGCTCCGTCGTGAATGCATAGGACGCCAGAAAGGCAGGATGGTGCTTCCCTTCGAAGAGCATGCCCCGCTCCATCATCTCCCGGATCACGAGCCGGGCGATCTCTCCCAGGTACATGCCGGAAACCATTTTCTCCAGCCGCTGCCGGCCAGGGTTGGGAGAGTCCGCATCGAGCATCGCATCATACCGGTTGGCCTTCAGCCGGTCGAAATTCCCCCACTCCATGTTGACGATCATCTCGCCGGAGCGGAAGGGCCCGGGAAACTTCCCGATCCGGGCCGCCCGCTCGAGGTAGCAGGCGTTTGTTCCCGTCCCGAGGATCACGCCCATGTCGCAGCAGCGGTCGGCGTAACATCCGGCCACCAGCGTCCCCACGGTGTCGTTCGTCAGGGCCGTGACACGGACGGATCCGAGTCCTTTTCGCTTCATGGCCTCGTAGAGCAGCACCGCAACGTCCTCGCCTTCCACGCCGGAGACGGTGAAGGCCTTCGTCCAGCCGATGAGCGTACCGGATGCGATGGAGTGCTGCTCTACGGGGAAGGAAAACGTGAAAGCCAGGATCCTTTCCCGCCCCCCGTCCCGGCGGGGATGCTCCCGGATAAAGGAGTCGACGCACCCGGCGAGGAAATCGAAGAGCAGCTCGCCGGCGCCGTGCATGCGGTCCTGCGGAATGACAAAACGGCTCGCCGCCGCAATCGAGGCCCCTCCCCTTCCGTCAAGCTCCACCTCCAGGACCCGGCAGTTCGTTCCGCCCAGGTCGAGGGCGAGAAACCGACCTTTTTCCCTGCCCGTCGGGCGGCCCACAAAGGAGGGAATCATCCGCAGGGAGCTCCGCTCCCCGGCGAGGCCGCGCGCCATCTCTTCGTGGAATCCGCCGATGATGCTCCGCGAATGCGAGACGGAAACGGAAAAGAGACGGACCAGACGCGAAAGGACACGGTCCCGTTTATTCGACTGGGAGATGCTCATGAATCCGCCGTTCTTCAGGGATCGGCCGCCTGTCCCGCAGCGCGGACAGGATCAGAGGAACCATCCGCGGGGTTTGAACCTGCTTTCCGTCCGCCGGCCGTCAGGCCATGGAGAGCAGGTGCGAGCGGAGGTTCACTTTTTCTCCGATCAACCCCAGCTTGGTCCGGATATTGATCCGGTGCGTATCCACCGTAACCGTACTGACTCCAAGCAATTCCGCTATTTCCTTCGTCCTCTTGCCCTCCCGGATCATGCCGGCCACTTGGATTTCCCTGGGGGTCAGGTTCTTGTAGAACGAACTCAGATTCGACAGAAACGGAGATGTGATTTCCCGCAGGTTCGACTGCAGCAGATCCAGGAAAAGAAGACCCTTTTCGTTCAGCCCGCAGGTCCTGAGTTCGTTCATTGTGGGCATGAGCAGTTCGTTGACGTTTCGCTGGAGCCTCTCTTCGAGAATCCTCCGGTCCTCCTTGCTCCGATTCAGAAGGACCCGGAGGGCCGTGTTGACATCCTCGAGTTCTTCCGTGCGCTCCTGGACGAGTCCCTCCAGGTTGTTGAGCGTCGTCCGGAGGTTCTCCTCCGCTTTCTTCTGTTCGGTGATGTCCTGGGCGACCCCCTCGAAACAGAGGAGTCCGCCGGCTTCATCCCGGATGGCCCGGATATAATGCATCGACCAGGTGATTTCCCCGTTCTTGCGCCGGTAGGGAATCTCCACGACGCAGCTGTCCTTTGTCTCCAGCCGGTCGATGATCCACTGCCGGTCCGTTCCGTCCACGTAAATCTGTTCCGCAACGTCCGTGTCGGAATGCACCATGTCATCGGCAGATTCATATCCCAGAATCCGGGCGGACGCCTCATTGGCCATGACCACGCGCCCCTCGGGCGTGCTCCGGTAGATCGCGACCAGGGCGTTGTCGAAGATGTCCCGGTACCCTTTTTCCGCACGGCGCAGCGCCTGCTCCATCTCCACCCGCCTCGTGACGTCGCGGGCCACGGAAATGATTTCCAGCCGGTTCGTAACGTCATTCCGAAAGCTCTTGCCCCGGATCTCCATCCACCGATACCGGCCGTCTTTTCTGCGCAGGCGGCACTCCATGCTTCCCTGTTGCCCCTCTTTGCTCGCCAGCCGGAAGACTCTCCCGGCGGAAGGCCGATCGTCCGGATGGACAAAATCGAGATAGGATCTTCCGACAACCTCCTGTGGGAGATAACCGAGATTCGTCTCGATGGCCTCCGACACAAACAGCACGGTCCCGTCCAGATGAAAACGCACGACGTAATCCATCGTGTTTTCAACCAGCAGCCGATACTGCTTCTCGCTTCGGCGCAGCTGGGCCTCGGCCGTCTTGCGTTCCGTGATGTCCCTCACGAATCCCATCACAAGCCCGCTTCCCTCCCAGCCAACGATTTTCACGCTGACTTCCACGGGGACCACGGACCCGTCCCTGCGGACATTCTCGCGTTCAAACGTATGCCTCTCATGTGTCAGAAGATTTGCGAGCTCGGGATTCTCCGGAAGTCTCCACTTCGGGTCGATCTTTCCGAGATTGGCCCCGACCAGTTCCTCCCGCCTGTAATCGAGCATCCGGCAGGCGTTATCGTTCACATCAATGATATTTCCTTCAAAATCATGGAGATAGATGGCATCGTTCGCATTCTCGACGATCATCCGGTATCTTCTCTCCCGCTCGTGCAGGGCCTCCTCCATCCGCATGCGATCCGAGACATCGCGGGCGGAAACGACAATCCCCCGGAGACGGTTTCCGTCCCGGACCGCCCGGGCAACCGTTTCCAGCCAGATGAAGCGGCCGTCGGCATGGCGGAAACGGAACCACTCCATCTGCCGTTCGGACTCGAGCGTTCTCAGGAAGGTCCAGGCAACCCTCTCCCGATCGTCGGGGAAAAGATAGTCGAAACTGACCGTTCCGATCATGTCGGCGGGAGCATAACCGAGCATGCACCGCACGGACGGGCTGACGGATCGGAAGACACCGTTCAGATCGAGGATCACGACGACATCGATCATGTTTTCCAGGATGGTCCTGAGATCCAGCTCGCGTATGCTCATATCTCTGCCTGTCGGTGCGCATTTTGAAGATTCGGAATGTCGGGGCTGCCTGAAGGGAGATAAATCCGTCCGTGTGTGAAATACGACAGCGGCGTCTGAAAATCAATCTGGTATTGCTGCCGCTGTTTCGTGTACGATGCAGCCGTTGTGCACGATTCAATCATGGGGAAAGAGAAGACATGGGCCTCCTGAACCTGCTGGTCAAGGATCCGATCACGTTCATCCTTCTGGCCGTTCCGCTCCTTTATTCCATCATCATCCACGAGCTGGCCCACGGCTGGGTCGCATGGAGGATGGGGGATCCCACCGCGAAAGCGATGGGCAGGCTGACCCTGAATCCCGTCAGCCACCTCGACCCGATCGGGACGCTGATGCTTTTCCTCTTCGGCTTCGGCTGGGCGAGGCCGGTGCCCTTCAATCTCGCCTATATCCGGAACGCCCGCAAGGGACTCATCCTGGTCTCCTCGGCGGGGATCGTCGCCAACATGATCCTGGCCTTCCTCGCCTTTCTCCTCTACCGGATCCTGGAGCCGCAGCCGGCCGGAACGATCGCCACGTTTCTCTATTACCTGGCGAAAATCAACATCATCCTGGCCGCCTTCAACCTGATTCCCATTCCGCCGCTGGACGGGTCCAAGATCCTCATGGGCTTCACCTCCGTGAAATTCCAGAACACCCTGGCCCGGATCGAGCCCTTCGGCTTTTTCATCATCATCGGCCTTTTGTATCTCGGCGTCCTGGACCCGGTCATCCGCTTCTTCCAGGCGGTGATTCTGGCGATCATAGGATTCCTGCTGCCATGAAAGTCCTGAGGGAGAAGCCGATCCGGGACGGACGAGTCGGATCGCAAATGCAGACAGCCGGTCTCACGGGCTCCCCCCGGGACAGAGGATTCCCTGAAACCGACCGAACGATTGTCTGAAGGAAATCGGAAAACCGGTTCAGAAAGAAATCGGGACGTCCGTTTCAGCCCTTCTTCCACTCGTAAATTTCGTACCCGTCGATGACCTGGCCTGACGGCGTGAAGCCGCCGTTCCCGGGGAGCGGTTCGACGACGGGTTTCGGGATGCTGATTGCGTTCCGGGCGGCATGCTTCTGCATGTGGCCCGCGATGTCGATGGCGGGATCGCTGATCTCCTCGAGGGGCAAGTTCTCGTCGTAGATGACGAATCCCGAGTTCACGCCGCAACGG
This sequence comes from Syntrophaceae bacterium, assembly GCA_013177825.1. Taxonomy (NCBI): domain Bacteria; kingdom Pseudomonadati; phylum Thermodesulfobacteriota; class Syntrophia; order Syntrophales; family Syntrophaceae; species Syntrophaceae bacterium. Next base: position 152,777 of record JABLXX010000003.1, on the reverse strand, counting down.
ACGGCAAACTCGCGCCGCAGTTGCCTGACCTCCCGGTTGAACGTATCCAGATCGGTGATGACGGCGCGGGCGGCGCGCACGGCATCGTCCACGGTCGGGAAGCAGGCCATGACCCCGTCGGGCGTCCAGGTCGACTTCAGGCACCCGTGTTCGTCGAAGATCCCGCTGACGAACTGACGGTAACGGGTGAAATCGTTCTGAACGACGGCCTTGTCCTCGTCCTGCTTCATGCCCGTGGAGCCCACGACGTCGATGGACAGAAAGGCAAGGTCGCGCCCCTCCTCGTCGAGCTTTTTCTCCGTCTCGGCAATATTCCGGAGGATCTGATGGCGGTCTTTCCCCTTTGCCGTTTTCAGCAGATCCATTTGCCGGCCAAGCGCCGATGCGCTCATCGCTTGATCGGAGATATGAAGCCGGCGCTGCAGGTCATCGATCCTCTTCCGGTGCCGATAGTATTGTCCCTCGTAAAAATATCGATAGCTCAGGGTGTTGAACCAGAAGGTGAGGACAAACGACAGGACCAGGACAATCCATGGCGTCATGTCGTGGCCGCCGATCCGGATGGGAAACACCGCGCGGACGGGCTTGGTCACCGTCTGTTCAAGCGCAATGGCGGCCCTGGCGTATCGGTGGTCTTTGCCCATCGACAGGCCGTACGGAGCAAGGCGGGGAACCGCCACCGAATACGCGGTGGAGATCAGGATGACGGCCATTCCCAGGCTGATGACCTGGGCGGTGAGGGAAAGTCCGTAATGCAGGATGGCAACGGGGAAATACTTCACTCCCACGGGAAGGTCCTCTCTTGTCTGCAATTTGAACGAAACACCGACGGGAGTCGGGAGCACGACTCTTTTCATCCGCGGCCCCCTGCATGGAGCACCGTTCAGCTGTCTGCGGACAGCGGGCTCGATCCATCCCTTCGCCCAGCGTGCAGGATAGGAAACGATTCTTCCTCTGTCAATCGAAATGAAAGTCAATCGCCGCCGGTCACGAAACGCAGAGACTGCTCTCCCGTCCATCCCGGCAGGTTTCCGGTTTTCCGGGTCGACACAGCGGAAGGACTCCGACGCACGAGGCGGATTTGCCGGGAGCAGCCGGGGCAGCGCCAGGCAGGCCATCGCTGCGGCTCCGGACTGCTCACAGCAGCCGGATGGAGAAGGCGATCATGAACTGGCCCGCGTAATACAGGGGCAGGCCGATCAGGCGGTTCAGGAATTCATGCTTCACGAACCGCTCGCGGGCGACGAAGAGATCCGAAAGGTAAAACAGAACGGCGCCGGTCAGGGCCAAAGCCCGTCCGCCGACCGGCAGCTCGCTTTCCCCCATGAGGGTCGCGGCGCCGATGACCATGATCGTAATGATTGCGACATAGGCCAAGACCGGGAGCATCATAGTTCCCAGGTACGGCCTGATCCGTAGAAAGAAGGCGCCGCTTATCAGGACGCACGCCGCCGCGGTGAACACGGTCGGCATGCCCGGCGACGCCGCGGTGAAGAAAGCGATGCTGTAGAGAACATGCCCGGCCAGGAATGCGATCAGGCCCGCCAGGAAAAACTTTCTCGCGGCGGATATGAGGAACACGTCGCCGGCCAGGCAGAACAGCAAACCGGCAAGGATGAAGGCGAAATATTCCGGGTGACCGTGGGGACCGGTCAGGGCGGCCAGGACAAAGAGCGCCGACAGGGTGGGCTTGGTCAGAGCAATCCCCGGCAGCGAATCCCGCTTCCTGAAATAGAGAAGGCCCGCCAGGAGAGGAACGGCCGACAGGAGGATGGCGGCGGTCAACATCCCTGCACCTCCGTTGGATCGGTTCCAGAGGAAGGAGCATAGGACGGGCCGCCGCGCTCCGGGACGCGCGGCCCGCCTGACCGGTTGCCTCTCACCCGCCGCCGGGACCGGCCGGCAGACCCTGTTCAGGCAGATTGGTTACCTGTACGTACTGAAATCCACCCCCCTGCGGCGCCCCCGCTCCTCGAACCATGTGTCTTCGGCAAGGGGAGGGGTCTCGATCTCCGCCGGATCCCTGTGGACCAGCCGGACGGCCTCCATCGGGCACGCCGTGACGCAGAGCCCGCAGCCGATACACCGCTCCCTGACGACCCGGTAGGCGTCCCCCTCCTCCACGACGGCGCCGACCTGGCAGCGGCTGTCCGCGCAGATCCCGCAGCCCGAGCAGAGATCGCCGTCGATTTCGGCATAATGATGGGAATTGACCGCCCGGGAGGCGGGCACCCCGAACTCGTTGACGGCCCGGAGCACGCCGCAGCAGCATTTGCAACAGTTGCAGATATAGTAGTGCCCCGTCTGCACATTGCCGGTCAGATGTACCAGGCCTGCGTCCTCCGTCATTTTCAGAAGCTCGTAAGCCTCCTCCTTCGTCAGGATGCGGGCCGAAGGGGTCTTGTCGAACACCCCGGGCTCCAGGGCGATGCCCAGGCAGACATGCACGGGCCGGTCGCAGGGTTTCCCCAGGAGCCCCTGTTCCTTCTTGCAGATGCATTCGTTGACCATGAACGAGTGCCCTTTTTCGATGATCGCCGATACCTTCTCATAGGGCAGCGCCTCCTGGTGCGAAGGAACGGTCTCCTCCACGGCGAGGGTCTGCATCAGCTGGGGCGTCTCGGAAAAGAACTGTTTTGCCAAGTGGGGCCAATACGCCTCATTCAACTCTGCAAACTCCCTGTCCATGCTGTCGAGCTGAAACTCGTAGATCCCGAAGACCCAGGGCAGCATCCGGAAGTACCGGACCCCGCCCGGCTTGATCGTGAAGAGCTGACCCCGCCTTGCCATATCCATGAGGGCCCCCTTCAGGCCTTCGACAGGCATTCCCGTTCGGGCCGCGATCTCCTCCACCGTCTCGAAGGTCAGGCGCAGCCGGCCGAACAGCTCCGCCTGGGCAGGGGTGAAGATCCTCTTGAGGAGCTTGATCTCCACGCCGCTGTCGGTCCTGGGAAAACCATTGGGCAGTGTGTCGAGAACTTTCGCCAACTGGTCATACACATCGTTTGTCAAAGGTAACCTCCCTGATTGTCTTTGATCCGTTCTGCCATGTTCCGGCCGCTTCTTTGCACAGCCGGGGGATTTTGTCATCCCCCGGAAAATCGTCTTCGATACGGTGCAAAGAGCGGGAAATGAAAGATCCCCGCCGGGGCGGCGCAGACTTCGGGAATGGCGTTGATGACCGATCCCGCCACGCCGTACTGCTCCGACCTGGTTCTGGCCGTCGTATCCTCCGGCTCCACCAGGTTCATCACAATGTCGATCCCCGGCTTCCCGCGGACGGAGATCTTCCAGTGGTCGAAGTTCTCGAATCCCGGAACCGAGTTTCCCATCACCCAGTTCACCGCCAGCGTGATGAACCTTCGCCCTCCGACGATCCCGTGCCAGCAGTAGTTCGTCGCCGCCACCGTCCCGACCCGGACGGTCCCGGCCCGGGCCTCGATGTCTTCCGGGGCCGTCGTGACCCGGTGGTCCGGCTCCACCCGCTCCAGCGTCACCCCCAGGCGATGGGCCAGGAGGGCGATCACCTCGGCGTACATCCCCGTGATCAGCTCCACGACAGGACTGGTGCCGACATCGAACCGCTTCGGATCGGAACCCATCCCGCAGACGTTGAACACATAGTCGTGATCCGGGGCACCGCTGACGTCGAAGACCTCCTCGACGCGGACGGATTCCACCTCCACGCAGATTCCCGTCGCCGCCGCGGCGATCTTCTCCACCACGAAGCCCGGATTCAGGCCCGTACTGAAGAACGTCGAATTCCCCTGCCGGCAGGCCTCGGTGAACTCCGCGGCATAGGCGGCACCGTGCCAGGCCGGGAAGCTGTGGCCGTTGATGGTGATCAGGTTTTTCCCCGAGGCCAGGATCCGGCAGATGTCCCGGTTGTGGTGGCTGTATGGGAACTGGATCCGTGGTGCGTGGATGACCACGTCGGCATCGAGCGCCATGATCTCCTCGGCGCTCCGGGTGGCGATCACCCCCGTCGGATTTCGCCTCGCGATCTCACCGGCGTCCCGGCCGGCCTTTTTGTCGCTGTAGACATACAGGCCCACCAGCTCCAGGTCGGGATGATCGATGACAGCCCGCAGGCAGGTCTTGCCCATCGAACCGGTCGCCCACTGGATGACGCGATATTTCATGAGTCCCCCCGAAAAGTTTTTCTCTGATAGCCTGTCGAGGGGGGTTCGGGCAAGACAAAGTTGCTCTTCCGCCGGTTGTCCGGTCCCGCGCGACGCGGGCAGGATGAGCCGGCAGATGCAATGGGCAGGATGATCGCCGGCCGGCCGGCTTCCGGAACGGCGGCCGGCGGCAGCGCTATTCCCGATGAAGGGTGAGGCCCAGCACGGCAAAGAGCAGCAGGAGGACAAGCAGGCCGGTGGTCAGCAATGCCGGTCCGCTCAGCCACGAGGGTGAATCCGTGAAGATGGTGACATCCCACACCCTCCCCCGGTACAGGAGAAAACCGTACAGGACGAACAGGGCCAGTTTCAGACGGCCGAAGATCAGACCGACCGTGCTGATCAGCAAAACGGCGAAGATGTTGGAAAAGGGGATGACGACATCCATCGACCAGATCGATTCCATGCTCCACCTCCGAATGTCGAAAAAGGGAGCCGGCGCCTGGAAGAGGACCGGCGGGCCGGCGAGAGAGTTCGGTGAGGAGATTGCCTGAAACGGAGAGGAATGAATGTGACGGGCGTCACACAAAATCGATTTTTTGGAAACCCGGTGTGATCAGGATCCGCCTTTTTTCCAGAACGGAGATCTCCCCGGCCTGCTCCAGGCGCTTGAGAATCCGGCTGACCGTTTCCCGGGAGAGGGAGGCGTAATCGGCCAGTTCGCTATGGGTCATCCGGAGGCGGATCGCGGTGCCCCGAGCGTCCCTCGTCCCGAAGCGGGCCGCCATGTGGCTCAGAACCGCCCGGACCCGGTCTTCCGCCCGCTGCAGGTTCAGGACCTTGAGCATGAACCAGGCATCCCGGAGCCGCTCGCACAGCAGGGACATGATCTGTCTTGCGGCGATGGGATTGCTCAGAAAACGGGTCTCGAAATCCGCCCGGCCGAGGAACCCGACCCGTGTCTCTTCCAGGGCCACGACCCTCGCCGGGGAAGTCTTTCCGTCCAGGAGGGCCATCTCGCCGAAGAAATCGCCCCGCTTGTGGACGGCCAGGATCTGCTCCCGTCCCTCCTCATCGATCTGCGCAACCTTCACCCGTCCCTCATAGATGACATAGAGGCAGCGCGGCGTATCCTCTTCGAAGAGGATCACCTCGTTCCGGCGAAAATTCCGTTCGCCCATGACCGTCCGCAATTCGGCCACGTCCCCGCCGGGAAGGCCCCGGAAAATGGGCAGCTCCTGGAGGAGAGAATCGGTGCGAATCGATATGGCGGGCTGTTTCATGGTCCTCAACTTGATAAAGGGTCAGGGACGCTTCCTTGCGGTTCTTCGGAAGGTCCAGTTGTGCAGCCGGTGATCCTTCGCGAGACGGTCGATCTGCCCGGCCGTCAGGATCCCTTTCGAGACGAAAAAGTCGCCGAACCGGGGCTGCAGCAGATTCTGCCAAACCGTCAGGCGGCGCAGCTGCTTACCGTCCAGATACCCGAGACGGACGGCGCATTCGCCGAAACGCTCCCCCGGACGGCAGCGTTTCAGAATAACGATGACGTCTTCCCGGGTCAGCCAGCCCCACTTGCAGGCGATCATACCGAGGAGGGGCCTCTGTTTCTTCTGCCACACCACCGCATCGACCAGAATCCGGTGGGAAATCACGCCCGAATAATAAAGATATCGTCCGAAGAGGAGCTTGCCTCCGGGAACCGGCCCCGTATGGACATGATCGTGCACGGGATCCCGCTTCCTCGCCGCTCTTCTCTTGATCGGGGCGTCTCCCTTGGAGGCGGAAACCGGCGCCTTGCGCGGAATTCCTTCAACCAGACGGAAACGGGATGGATTCTCCAGATAGAGTCGAAGCCGCTCAAAAGCGGATTGGACCTGTTTGAACTGCTCCTCGAGGACGTGGGATTCGACGGCGAGTGACAGGGCAAGATCCGGGTGGGTCTCCCGGGCCCTTTTTCGGTAGGCTGCCTTCAAACCGGATAATTGCAGGTAATTGTTCAAAAATTGAACGGAGACGTCGGTCTGTTTGCCAAATAGGACGTGACAGGCCTCAAACAGGTCGGAGGCATGGATTTCGCTTTTCTGCAAGTCGGTCCCTCTTCTTGTCTCAGCGCAGATGTTGAATTCGGTCAGCTTCCTTCGACGGCGTTCGCGGAGGGCCTGTTTTCCATGCCATTAGAAGAACCGGGGGGGCTTGTCAACGCAAAATGCAGTTTCACTCATGGATACGGATCGTTGCGGGACGGGGGAGGAGAGGGATTGTTACGGGGGGAAATTGCGGATTTCCGTGGGATACGGGGTGAACACCGGCAGGTAGGGACGGAGGCGGGCATATGTCCCGGAAGCCCTACTTGATGCAGACCCTCCTGACCTGCCGGAAGTCCGTGATGCCCTGCAGGGCCTTCTGAATGCCGTCCTGGAGGAGCGTGGACATCCCTTCGGACGTGGCCTTCTCCCGCAGCACTTCGACGGTCTCGTGCCTCTGGATCAGGCGTTTCACACTGTCGCTGGCGATGAGCAGTTCGTGAATGCCGACGCGTCCCTTGTATCCCGAGCGGTCGCAGACATCGCACCCCCGGGGCCGGTATAGGGTCAGGTCGCCCGTGTAGGGTACAGCCAGTTTTTCAAACGCTTCCCGCCCGTAACTGGCCGCCATCTCGTCGTATTCTCTCTCGGTTGGATGGTACGGCTCCCGGCACTTCTTGCACAATGTCCGGACCAGCCTCTGGGCAAGAATGCCGAGGAGGGCGTCGGCGAAGTTCAGGGGATCGATGCCCATGTCGAGCAGCCGGATGATGGTTTCCGGGGCGCTGTTCGTATGCAGGGTGCTGAAAACGAGATGCCCCGTCAGGGAAGCCTCCACGCCGGTTTTGGCCGTCTCGAAGTCGCGCATCTCCCCCACCATGATCACATCCGGGTCTGCGCGGAGAAAGGCCCGCATGGCGGTGGCAAAATCGAAGCCTATCTTGGGCTGCACCTGGACCTGCCGGAGGCCGTACTGGGTGATTTCCACGGGATCCTCAGCCGTCCAGATCTTTTTCTCCGGCGTGTTGATATGGCGGAGGGCCGCATGGAGGGTCGTTGTTTTTCCCGACCCCGTCGGCCCGACCACGAGGACCATGCCATAGGGTTTTTCGCAGATATTCAGGAGTTCCCTGTAATTCCTCTCCAGCATCCCCATGGCCTCCAGGGGCAGCGTTTCCCCTTTGGCGAGAAGGCGCATCACGACGTCTTCCACTCCCCCCTGGGTCGGGAGCGTCGCCACGCGAAGCTCGATCTCGTCGCTTCCGCTCCGGCGAAACTTGATTTTGCCGTCCTGGGGGATCCTTTTGACCGTGATGTCCAGATTGGACATGATCTTGATCCGCGACACCAAAGCGGCCCGGTAGCTGAAGGGAACGGTCTGATAAACGGCGCAGTCGCCGTCGACGCGGAAGCGGACCTCCACGTTCTTGCGCGTGATATTGGGTTCTATGTGGATGTCGGACGCCCTTCGAATGATGGCATCGTTGATGATCTTGTTGACGAGCAGCATGATCGCGCTGTCCGATTCCGTGACGGACTCTCCCTCGTCCTCCTCTTCCCCCTCCTCCGTGTTGTCCAGCTTGCCGATGATGTCCGAAATCGACGTTTCATCGCCGTAAGACTTATAGAAATGGCCGATGAACCGGGTTATGTCCTCCGGAAGGGCGACATCATACCGGATGGCCTTCGTTTTCAGAAGATTTTCAATCATGTCCCGCTTGATGATATTGTCGGGGTCGCTCACGAGGATATGGATCTGTCCGTCTGTTTTCTCGATCGGCACCCACAACTCCCGTTGAAGATATTCTTTGTTCAGACGGGTCAGTAGTTCTGTGGGAATGGGGAGTTGATCGCTGAACTGGAAGAATTTGCACCGGTAATGCTCTTCCAGCGACCTGCCGAGCTCTTCTTTCGGGACGCTGTATTTTCTCATCAGGAAGCTTTCCATCGTTTCTTTCTGCTCCCGTGATTCGTCCCAGGCCTGGTCGAGCTCCTCTTCCTTCAGGAAACCTTTCAGGATGAGGGAGTCGAAGCGCGTTTTCCGGCGGCGGGCAAACCGCGCATGATTGGAGAACGCAATGGCGAGGACTTCCGATATTTCCTGGAGCAGAACGGGCTCTTCATCGACAAATCTGCCGCCCCGCCCCTTTTTATTGATCACCTCGATCACGCCGATGGTCTCGCCCTGATGAATCACGGGCATGGCCATGACCTGCTTCAGGCGGACATTCGACCGGCCGTCCCGATCACTGGCCAGCATCAGTCCCGGGCAGCCGCTTTTCATCTCGTCCGGGTCTTCGACATCGGCAATGTTGATTGCGGCACCCGTTCCGACGATATAACCGGGAATCGTCCGGCTGTTGATGGCCATTCTCTGTTCCCTGAACAGGTGCCTCGCTTTGATGATGGTGTAGACTTCCTTCCTCTGCGCGTCGACGGCATAGATGTTCACGGCCTCGACGTTGAAGAGATTCATGATCCGCCCGCTGCAATCGGTGAATATCTGGGCCATGCCCTGTGAGGCGTAAATTTCGTTGGTGATATCCTGAAGTTCGTTCTGGAGGCGGAGTATCTCCTCCAGTTCGTTGATTTCACTATAATTGCTGTTTCTAGCGGATGGATTTGCTGCTTGCATGACCGGGACCGGAAGTGGAAGAGTCTGTAAGACAATGGGTTCGAAAGGGATGGGGATTCATCGAAACATCAGCCGGATCTCCATGCGGAACGTCTTTGGGAAAGCACGGTCTTTGATCCGGCGATGCAAAGCCGGCATCGTTTTCGAGCGGCGCGGCAGCGGTTCGTGATCCATCAGCCATCCGCAGGTTTCAGGGTTCCATGTCGACGGACATCGGGATTACCGGGCTTTTTCCATGCTGACGGGTTCGACCATCGCCTGGACGACCCCGGCAGGCTCCTGGAGGAACACGATCATGAACGGTGTCTGACCTCCGGGTGGAACCACACTGTTCGTCTGATTGTTTGCCTGGATATTCGAGAGGACCGGACGGAGTTCTTCCTCGCCCAGGATCTCCAGCTGATCGACGGGAATCACGCTTCCGCAGAAAGAGATCCGCGCGGCCAGGAGCCTGCCCCGGGCATCGTAAAGCTCTCCCCTGATCCCGATTTTGGATATGTTTTCCTGCCCCCGGTTGAACGCGGTTCCCTCGATGATCCGGATGTCCCGCCCCGAGGCCGCGTTCCTGACGAGCCGCTGCCTGAGATTGACGATTCCAACCTGCTCGCCCGCGGGATTCCGGTCCGGCCGCCCTGCTTCCAGATATTGACTGGCAAAAGGCATATGCATGGACAGCCAATGAACGGCCCCGTGTCCGCTTGCCGGGTTGAGCCATGAATAACCGAGCGCGGCCAAGGCGAGAACGAGGCAGAAGAGCAGCACGGAGAGGATGACGACGCGCCGGGATTTTCTTCCGATGCCCGGGAGAGCGGAATCATACCCTGCCTCTACGCTTCCGGCCCCGCCGTCCCCAGCCGACTCGAGGGCTTCCCTGTTCTCGGCGGCGGCTTCCTCGATCTTTTTTCGCTCAATCCTCTGGGTCCGGTCCATCTCCGGCACATCGCTGCGGCTTTCCACTGCAATGGACGGCCGGCCGATCTGCAGAAACTCCGAAAAGGCGGGGGGCGCTTGATTTACGGGCGGCGCCGGTTGCCTGTCCGACTCCCCTTCGGGGGACAACGAATCTTCCTGTTCCGTTTCCAGGGCAACGGCTTCGGTCTCTGCGGGGGGCGGTTCCGGGTCTTTCACGGCCTCCTCCGGGGAGAGGGAGTTTTGCGCAGGAACCGCCGTTTCCGGTGCCTCCACCGGGGGTTCCGGCTGCCGGTCCGGCTCCATTTCCAGGAACAGCGGCCTTTCCCGCTCTGTTTCCGGTGCGGCCGCAGCGACCTCTTCCTCAGCCCGATCCTTCGGAACCTCCGCATCGGGGAGGGCGGATTGTGCCGAAAGGGCCGTCTCCGATGTCGAGTCATGGATATCCCTGCTCGTTTCGGCGCGGGAGCCATTGCTTTCTCCCTCCGCCGGCGGTGGCGGCTCGGGAATTGCGAGGGTAGCCGTCCCCTTCTCTTTTTCCGCAGCCGGGGACGGATGCATGTTCGTAAACGTGGACAGGAAAAGATCGAGTTCCTGTTTTTCGCGGATCAGATCGAAGGCTTCGTTCTGGATGTTCATCATTTCCCTTTGATTCCATGGAATCCCGGCGCGCTGTCGTCACGCCGATGTGTGTCGGAATGAATTCTCCGCATGATTCGCAACTCAGGCTTTCAGAAGCCGAAGCCCCTGCATCACGACATCCGGAACCGTTATTTTGATGACGTCGCTGCAGGCCGTACAAACCATGACAATGACAGACCCCTTTATCTCCTCGGGTTCGATGATGATTCTTTCCCCGCACTCTTCGCAGAAAACGATCATGGTTCGACAGTCCTCATCAGCAGTCCCTCCTGAAACGCCACAAGCAGCGGGCGCCTTGTCTCATGCCCCACCGGCGACGTTCATGCCTGCGGATTCGTCCCTCCGGCGCCATGCGTTCGAATTTCCGCTCTCAGCTCCTCGAACTCCCTGTGGATCGTCTTTTTGATCTCTTCCAGTGCATAGGCAAATGCCTCGTGCGGCTCCATGTTCTGCATGGCCGCGCAGGGATCCGGCGCGGGATGTTCGAATGCCTCCACAGGTTGCTCCACAGGGGCTTCAACTGCCGGAACCTCAGGCAGAAACTCGGGAGCGGGGCTCCCGGGCTCCGCGGCGACGGGCGTGACGTTTTCTCCGGCGTCCGCTTCCGGCGGGGCGGAGAGGTCGATATTCTCCACCCAATCCCTGTATTTCCCAATATCGGCCACCAGGATGGCCCGCTTCATATCTTCCGACACGGTTTTCGAGAGGATGATCCGCTCCAGGTCGTCGTAAACGGAAAAAAGCAGACGGATGGACTCGGTGTGAGAATCCCCCTGCTTCACCCGGATGTAACGTTCCAGGAATCGAAGAATCCTGAGAAAGCCGAGAACGGTCCGCTCGTGGCGATAGAGATCCTGCAATCCGCTCAGTTCCGCGTCCAGCCTGTTCAGAATGGTGTCGTTGATTTCCCATTCGAGGGACAGGAGGATGCTTTTCAGATTCTTGATCGGAGAAAACAGGGCCGGCGTGTACGACGCGATGTCGCCGAAGATGCGCTCGAAGCGCTCCGCTCCTTCCCTGTCTCCCGCGTCCGGTTCGGCGACGGATGCAATCTCGTCGAGGCTGGGGTGATCGGCGACGGGTGATTCCGTTGCGGATTCCTGTTCGTTCTCCTCGAGGAGGATATGATAGCGCCCGTCGCGGACGGGCGACTCGGATTCATCCTTTCCATTCAGCGGATCGCCGACATCCGGATCCACCGTGGCGTCCGCATCCCGCCCGGCCGGCTCCGCGGGTTCGGCGGCGATGCTTTCCAGCATGTCCCTGGCGTTCGAATGATCCGGTCCGACCTTCCCGCTGCGGCCCGTGGAATCTTCATCGATTCCGAACAGGGCATCCAGGCGATCTTCCACTTCCCGAACGAATGACGACTCTTTCATTGCCAATCCCCGTTCTCCAGTTCCTTTTCCAGGGAGGACATGGTCAGCGATATGATTTTCTTCAGGGTCGCAACGACGTTGTCTCCATCCAGCGCGCTCGCTTCAAACGAAGGCGCCTTCAAGGTCTCGTTGAGATCCCTCTCCATCGTCTCGACATCCAGCACCTCGATGCCCTGATTTTTGAGATCCCGTTTGTTGTATTGGATGACCAGCGGAATCTCGAAAATGTTCTTGTTGTAAAGAGCAAGGTTTTCCTGAAGATTCGCCAGGGAGGATACGTTTTTGCTTCGACGCTCCGCTTCCGAATCCGCGACAAACACAACCCCGTCCACTCCTTTGAGGACCAGCCGCCTCGTCGAGTTGTATTTCACCTGGCCGGGAACGGTATACAGCTGGATTTTCACGTCATATCCGGCAATCTTTCCGATATCGAAAGGAAAGAAATCAAAGAACAGGGTGCGGTCGCCCTGTGTCTTGACCGTTACCATCTCGGAATTGATCTGCTCGCGGCACTTGCTGTAGATGAATTCCAGGTTCGTCGTTTTGCCGCACCTTCCAGGGCCGTAATAGACAATCTTGGCTTGAATGACCCTGTCTTTCAGGTTGATGAATGCCAAATCCGTTTCCTCCTCGCCGGGATGCCTGACGCGCTTTGCCCGCTCGGCCCGGACGCCAGCCGAACGAAGATTCCGCCTAGTCCAGTACTTTGCACAATTCTTCAATGACCTGGGCCATCTTCAGCCTGAGAAATCCCAACGTCACCTGGTTGTTGAAGATGTTGATCAGGAGCAGTTCGTCATTGACCCTGCTGAAATAGATGTTTTCTTTCTGGCCCTTGTGGAACAGAAGGGAAAATTCGTCCTCCCCGACGATCTTTGCCATGCTGCACATGGCCCCGAAATTGGCGGCCGCGAGGGCCGCCAGGGAATACATGTCGCGGGTTTCCCCTCCGTTGTCGACCGTTACAATGACGTTGCCGGCCATATCGATCAGCATGGTGTTTTGCACACCCGACCCGATCAGGTTTTTCTTCAGGGTGTCCTGTATCCTGTCAAGATGTTGCCTGCCTAAGATCAGACTCACTGTGATTTCTCTCGTAAAGGGTAGAACGCATCGCGAACGCATCGCCCGATATTCATTTTCTTTCCTTTCGGCCCCCGGCCGTCGTGTGACACCCTTCAGGCGACCGGTTTTTTTCAGCTGCTTTATCCCGCCGGGGCCGGTTGCCGGACGCCTCTGCCCGACCCCGGATCATCGCGATAAGAACAGACCCCGCGGCGGCCCATGCCGGGCGTTTCCCTGACGATGACCTGCCGCGGGAAAGCGCACATCAATGGCCGATTGAATTCAGATTGCTCCGATCAAGGATCAGGTTGGCGTTTTCCTTTAGCTTCTTCACCAACTCCTCCGTATCCTTCATCTGAGCAGCCATGGCCTGGGAAATGCCCGTCCTGGTCGCCAGTTCCATTCTCCCTTTGAGACCTGCCTGCTCCATGACAATCTCAAAGATCCGGACCATTTTCTCTCCCATCGTCCTTCCTCTCTGCCTTTCTAGGATACGACCGCATCCTCGAATGCGTTGATGATCTTGGGCAGAACAATATTCAAAAGCAGCCCAAGCTTGACCTGCTTTTTGTTGACGACGATCGCCCACTGGTAATCGCCGAAAGGAATGGCCAGAATGCCCATTTTGCCGGCAACGTCGATGTAGTAATACTGCCCCAGCTCCACGGGATAGGTCTTCAGGCCCTCGCGAATGGACGCCGTGATTTCGTTCAGCAGGGTTGCTCCGGCCGTATTGGATCCCTCCGTTGCGACCAGTACCTGTCCGTCCTCCGTGGAAACGATGCTCGATGCAAGGAGACCATCCCCCAGATCTTTCCTCAAGCCGTCCAGACAACCGTTCAGTTTCTGTATGTTCATCACGCCTCCTCTTTCTGAATCATGATATTTATACCGGGTAACCTATCAACTGACTGCCTATCGGGAAATCATCGACATTCCCCCCTTCATTGGTCGGTCCGATGGATCGCGGATACGGTCGAAGCCCGCTTACAAATCTCCTGTTTCAAAAATTCCGGATACCTTGGGAATGACGGCCTTCCAGACAAGTCCCAGAGAGCATCTGGCATGATTGAAGAGGATACCCAGCTGATGGTCTCCAAAAAGAAGCACCATCAGGGTCCGCTCGTCTCTCAGGTTCAGGATGTAGTGGCCGCCGAGCTGTTTCCGGTCGGGATCCCGTTCGAAGGCCTTCCGGAGGGAACCCGTCAGGTTTATGAACAGTTGTGCCGTTTCCAGGGTTTTTCGATCGTGATGCGAGGCCAGCACCTTACCGTCACGAAGGTCTGAAATGCTTGCCGAGACGAGTGCATCCCCCATGTTCTCCCGAAGAATGCGCAGGCATTTCTTGAATGTGTGTCCCTCGCCGCCTTCATCCTCCGCCTCCGCTTCCTCTGCTTCCTCGCCTGCCCGCTTCTCTTCCGCCTCGTCGCGTCGCCTCGAATACTCCATCAGGATCGACATGAGGCTCTTGTCGATCTTCCTTACAAAACCACCGGCATCGATGATCTGCCTGATGTTGAGCCTGACGTTCTCCCAGGAGACCATCTCCAGCGCCGCATCTTCCCCTTCCAGGCCGTTGCAGACAGCGTCGAAAAGAGCTCCCTGAACGAAGCAGAAACGGCCCTGACGATCGGCGTTTTGATAGACTTCCAGGACGCACGTCTGCTGGTCCATGGAGATGACCTGCAGAAAACTCCCCACCGGAAGGCCGCAGATGGGCCAGCGATTCAATTCCTCTTTTGAAGCCGGCCTTTCTGCGTGCGGCAGAGATTCTGTCAAGTTTTCATTGTCCACAATCAGTTTCAGATCTCTTCTGGTAGCACTTTCCACAGGCTTCATCTCCTGCCGAAGACATCAGGCTGTCGTTTTGCCGCAAAATTCTTCATAGACGTCGCTTGCCGCATCCTTGAACTTGTTGACGAGTTCTTCCGTGTCATCCACCTCAGCCGCCTGGCTCATGGAGATTCCAGTCTTCACGGCCAGTTCGAGCCTTCCATGCAGCCCGATTTTCTCGGTCACGAGTTCATAGATGCACACCAGTTTTTCTCCCACGGCCTCCTCCGAATTCGACAAATAAAAAACACACTGCCGGCGACATTGAAGAAGGAATTCCGCATCGGGAATTCCATTACACTGTTCATTGCTGCTGAAGGACTTTACGGAAAAATGATCTTTTTTCTGTGATAAAGATCACATGCGGTTGGTTTTTCGGTAACTGTTTTTCCTTATCCCGCGTGTTGATGACGAAGATCTTTACTCTATGTTTAATCGACAGTTTCATCCGGAACTTGAGTTTTCATTCGATGTCTCCGTTTTTCATTCGCTGGATATGAAAAACACATGTGCGGCAGGGACTGTCCGTCCCGCCGGGAAATCACACCCGGGAACGTCATCAGGCATTGAAGCCCGGCACGGATTCAGGTATGAACTTCATACCGATACAGCAACGGCCCGGGAACCGTCTCCGCCGACGCAGCCGCTTCACGGGCCGGATGCCCGTCCCGCCAGGGATCATCCCGAAAGGAGAAGGAAATGTTCCAGCACCTGTTCACCCCCGGACGCATCGGAATCCTGGAAATCAGGAATCGAATCGTCATGCTGCCCATGACCATGGGGTATTCGGAACCCGACGGTTCCGTCGGAGACCGCTTCATCGCCTACTTCGCCGAACGGGCAAAGGGCGGCGCGGGCATGATCATCATTCCCTTCACGCCCATGTACGCCGGCTCGCACATGGCGCCGGGCATCTTCGACGACCGCTACCTGCCGGGAATTCAACGGTTCACAAAGGCCATCCAGGCTCACGGGGCGAAGGTCGCCTGCCAGCTCATCACCTCCTACCACATGGTTTTCAAAGACGACGTGCCCGAGCTTGTCGGTCCCTCGCCGGTGATGAACCAGATGATGCGGGGCGTCCCCCGGGCCCTCACGGTCGATGAGATCCACCGGTTGGTCGAAGACTACGGAAGGGCCGCCGGGCGGGCCCGCAAGGGGGGCTTCGACGCCCTGGAGTTCATCGTCGGCGCGGGTTATCTGCTGAACCGCTTCCTGTCCCCCATCACGAACCATCGCGAAGACGAGTACGGAGGAAGCCTGGAGAACCGGATGCGCATCGTTCTGGAGATCATCGCGAGCATCCGCCGGGAAGTGGGAGACGACTTCCCGCTGGGGGTCCGTCTGAACATCGAGGAGCAGATGCCGGGGGGACACACCGTCGAAGAATCGAAACTCGTGGCCCGGGCCCTCGAGCGGGCAGGGGTGAACTTCATCAACACCTACACGGGGTGGCACGAATCGCGCGTTCCCACCGTGGCGTCCTTCGTTCCGAAAGGGGCCTTCGCCCCCCTGTCCGCCCAGATCCGGGCCGTCGTCGGCATCCCCGTCATCGCCTCCAACCGGATCAACGATCCGGTAACGGCGGAGCGGATCATCGCGGAGGGGCAGGCGGATTTCGTCGGGATGGGGCGGGCCCTCATCGCCGATCCATACCTCCCGAACAAGGCGAAGGAGGGGCGTGCCGAGGAGATCGTGCCCTGCCTCGCCTGCGGGAATTGCCTCTCCGACATCATGGTCGTCTACAAGGATCCCCACTGCGGCGCGTCCGCCGGGTGCACCGTCAATCCGCGCACGGGAAAGGAATTGCTCTATGTTTCTGCACCTGCGGGCAAGGTGAAAAGGGTCTTCGTGGCCGGCTGCGGACCCGCGGGCCTGCAGGCAGCCATAACGGCTGCCGAACGGGGACACCGGGTCACGCTCTTCGAGAAGGAGGCGGAACCGGGCGGCTGGATGCGGATCGGCTGCCTGCCACCCCACAAGGAGGAAATCGCGAACCTCACCCGGAGCCTGGTCACGCAGGCCCGCAAGGCAGGCGTCGAGATCCGCCTGGGAAGCGTGCTGGATCCCCGGACCGTGGAGGCGGAGCAGCCGGACGCCCTGATCCTGGCCATAGGGGCCACCCCCATCGTCCCGAACATCCCCGGCGTCGAGGCGGCCCACGTCGTACCCGCGGAAAAAGTCCTGACGGGGGAAAAAGTCGTCCAGGGCCGGGTCATCATCCTCGGGGGCGGCCTGGTAGGGTGCGAAACGGCGGAGTTCCTGGTTTCGAAGACCAAGGGCATCACGAGCGTCGCCGTCCTGGAGATGCTGGACCGGCTGGCGCCGACCATCTCCACAAGCTACCGGCCGTTTTTCCTGGGGATGCTGAAAATGCTCGGTATTCGCCTCGAGACCCAGACGACCGTCGAGGAGATCACCGGGCAGGGCGTGAAGGTGAACCGGAAGGGAACCCCCGAATTCATCGAGGGTGACGCGGTGGTTCTGGCCGCAGGTCTCCGCCTGGACCCGGCGGTTGTCGAGGCCTTCCGGGGAAAGGCCCCGGAAGTTTACACCGTCGGTGACTGCGTCCGGCCCCGCATGATCCGGGAGGCCGTCGAGGAGGGCCTGACCGTCGGCCTGAAGATCTGAAGACCCGTGCCTTCCTCTCCGGCACTGCAGATGCCATGCTGAAAAAACTCGTCACGATGGCTCGGGACGCCCGGTGGATGTGGAACCTTCTTGGTCCCGTCTACAACCACCACATCTATGGGGCGGTCTTCGGTCTCTATGAGGACCTCGCGAGAAGCGTCCCCCCCGAGGGGCCGGTTTCCTACCTGGATGTCGGCACCGGCAGGGGGTACATGGCCCTTCAACTTGCGGCATCCCACCCGGACGCGGACGTCACCGGCATCGACTACTCCGCCACGCAGGTTCGCTCCGCCGAGCGCCTGCGCCGGAGGAGCGGCATTGCCAACTGCCGCTTCCAACAGGCCGACGCTCTCAACCTCCCCTTCGCGGATGCCTCTTTCGCCGGAGTTGTAACCGTCGGATCCTTCAAACACTGGAGGGACCGGCACCAGGGACTTGCGGAAATCCATCGTGTCCTCCGGCCCGGCGGGTGGATCATCCTGTCGGAAACCGACCGGGAGGTATCGGACGGGGAACTCCGGAGCTTCATGAAGCGGTTGAGCCCCTATCGTCCCCTCGACCCCCTGCTTTTCTGGGGTCTCCGGAACATCATCTTCGGTGAGAGCTTCTCCCGAAAGGATCTCGCCGCCTTTGCAGCAGGGGTCGGATTCGTGGACATCGCCGCCGCCACTTCCGCAGCCTGTCCCTATGCCGTCCTGGCGGCCAGGAAGGAAATGGAGGCCGCATGCACCTGAAATGCATCACCTTTCATTCGGAACGATATCCGGTGCGGGACATGTACCCCTTCCACCTTCCCGCCTTCCAGCAGACGCAGAGCCTCCGCATCGATGCCCCCGTCACGCTCTTCACCGGGGAAAACGGGACGGGCAAGTCCACCCTGCTGGAGGCTATCGCCCGGCGCTGCGGCATCCATATCTGGCAGAATGTCGAGGGAAGGCGGATCAAGCGCAATCCGCATGAAAAGCGGTTCTGCGAGTACATCTCCGTGGAATGGACCGACGGCCGCGTGCCGGGTTCGTTTTTCGGCTCCTCCGTGTTCCGGGACTTTGCACGGATCATCGAGGAATGGGCGGCGGCGGATCCGGGCCAGCTCGATTTCCTGGGCGGCCGGTCTCTCCTGACCCAGTCCCACGGCCAATCGGTGATGTCCTTTTTCCGGGCCCGCTACGCCATCCGCGGCCTGTATCTGATGGATGAACCCGAAACGGCCCTTTCGCCCCGTTCCCAGATCGAGCTGCTGGAGGTTCTTTCCACGATGAGCCGCACCGGAAAAGCCCAGTTCGTCATGGCGACCCATTCCCCGATCCTGCTGGCCTGCCCCGAAGCCGTCATCTACAGCTTCGACCACATTCCCATCACACCGGTAAAGTACGAGGACACGGAGAACTATCGGCTCTACCGGAACTTCCTGGAAAACAGGGAGAAGTACCTCGGCGGGACCTGAGTTCCATGGACGCCGGCCCGAATCAGGAAGCCTCCCGGTAGGTCACGCTCGCGCGTTCCGTTTCCCGGGGAGCGGAAACGGCCCGTCCGAAGGCGGGCAAGATAAACGAGGCGGGATCCAGATTCCGTTCTTTCAGTGTCGAGACGATCCCGTTCGGGGCCTCGTCAAAGGCATCCCAGCCCAGCTGAAACACCTGGAAATGAGCGGCGATACTCACCCGGGCACCCAGGTCCAGGTGCGCCTGGACGGCCTCGTCGGGGCCCATGTGGACATTCGGGAAACGGGTGCGGGACGGCTCTTTCGCCCGCTGCGGATTGAACGGTGCGATCGGCAGGAGCGCCATCCGGATGGGACCGAAACGGCGGGCGATCTCGCGGAAATGGGGTCCGTACCCCGTGTCCCCGGCGAAGTAGACGCTGCCCGACGGTCCGGTAACGACAAATCCTCCCCAGAGCGTCCGGTTGCGGTCCCAGAGGGTCCGGGACGAGAAGTGCTGAGCGGGCACCAGCGTGACCGTGATGTCGGCGGAGAGTCGGACCGTCTGCCACCAGTCGAGCACCTCCACGGTGGTCAGGCCCGATTCCCGGATAAGATCCCCGTTGCCGAGGGCCGTGACGGTCCGCGGCACGCCTTTTCCGGCCAGGCGCTTCAGGGTGGGAAGATCGAGATGGTCATAGTGATTGTGGGATACCAGGACAACGTCGATGGAAGGCAGGTCGTCAAACCGGATGCCCGGTGCCCGGTATCGCCGCGGCCCCGCCCACGAAACGGGGCTGCACCGCTCCGACCAGATCGGATCGGTGAGGATGTTGATCCCGTCCATCTGGATGAGGAAAGTCGCATGACCGACGGGGGTCACGCGAAGATCACCCCGGGAAACGCGGGCCGCCGGGGGCGGACCGGCAGGGAAGGACGCGGCCTCAGGCCATCGGGGCCAGTCGTCGCTGAAAATCCAGCGCCAGACCCACCGGGAGAAACCGCGTCTCTGCTCCGTGCCCTGCGGTAACGATTGTCCCTGGACGACGGGATTGAAAAAGACCTCGCCGTTGAAATGATTCGACGTCCGACCGGCCACCGTCGCCGATGCGTCCGGTTCCACCCGGCCTGCATAAAGTAGGATGATCCCCGCCAGGACGACAAGGGCGACGAACAATACACGCTTTCTGTTCATGTTCTGCATTCCGATCCGAATCGTGAATTGGAGAGATGAAGATAGGTCAGTGAATTGGATCTGTCAAATGCGTTTGCACGCACCGGCGAAGGCCCGCAGGAATCTCGGATCGGCGGATCGGGCCACACGGTCCCCCGCCGGACGCCGGCCTTCCGGTCGAAAGGGTGTGGCCGCGGGTCAAGTTTCGTGCTAAACGTGCCGAAATAATGAAATAGAGACCGTTCCCGATCCTTTCGGCCTCGAAAGCCTCCCGCGAAAGGAACGTTCCATGGTATCCGACAACGCGATCGCTCTCATTGACAAGATCGAGACGGCGCTGACGGGAACGATTCATGATCGTTTCCTCAAGCCGGAAATATTTCAGATCCTCGACAACCCGGACGCCGCCCGGGAAGAGATCGAAGCCCTGCGAGGCAAGATCGGCGACGACATTTCCCTCTCCCTCTTCAGCATCGCCAACTCGGTCTATCTCGGCACGCTGCGCCGGGGAGACGCCAAGACGTTCTTCGAGGTCGTGAACCGTCTCGGCCTCCACCAGGTGAAGGCCCTGATTCTGACCCTGGCCATCCTTCACCACGGTCGCGGCGACGAGGAACTGGAGCTGCTGTTTGCGCGATCCTATGCCACTTCGGTGATGGCACAGGTCCTGGCCATCCAGATGGGCTTCCGGGATGAGGCGGTGAGGAAGGCGGAACTGGGGGGGATGCTTCTGGAGATGGGCAGAAAAGGAATGATCGTATACCGGAAAACGGTTGGGGACGAAGAGGGCGTCCTGGACGAAGAATTCATCGATGCCTATCATCCCTACCTGGGGGAGCGGCTGGCCGCGTTTTTCGGTCTGCCGCCGTACGTCCGGTCGATGATCCGCACCCGCGCCCTGGTTCTCGATGACCGGGATCTGTCGCTGTCCGCCGTTGTCCGCCTGGCCCACGACACGGTAGGGACCAGCTTCTACCGGTATGGGGGCCGCCTCGTCCTGATGTGCAAGATCCCCCGGCCCGCCACGGACACGAGCCGCACCCTCGAGGCGATCATCACCGACAAATTCAGGGCGATCGGCCTGGAGAGCCGTCTCCACATCATCCGGATCCCCGACAGTCCCAACCTTTGAACGGGAAAAGAGGAGGGACCTGCAATCCTTTCCGCCCGGGAATCGGATGCCTGCCCCCCCTTCATTCCCGCTTCTCCTTACGGAAACGCCTCCTGCTCGCAGCGGCGCAGGGCCATGCTCAGGGCCGCCCGGGCCCAGTTGAGCGGCGTGATCGGGGAGGGAAGCCAGTGTACCCGTCCCCCGATCATCAGGGTGTTGATGCTCTCCGGGGGGAGCAGCGGCTCCAGGATCTCGCCGTTGGCCGCCAGGACGGGATTCCCGCCGAAGGACCCCGTCAGCTGGCCCAGGGCGCGCTTCAGGTGTACGACCGCCAGGAAGCGGTCCCGTTCTCTTCTCTTTCCGTCCCTGCTCATCGCGGCCAGTTGCAGCCTGGCCAGCGACAGGAGGCTGTCGAAGAACCACTGGGCCTCGGTGCCCGGAATCAGGTTCTCCCCCCGTCTCAGGAAGGCATCCCGGGAAGAGGACTCCTCCGTCCCGCCCTGCCGCCGGAGCTCCTTTTTCTTCGCAGGCGACCGGATCCAGTAGTTCCCCGACTGGTAGCTGTCGTTCCGGTAGCGCAGGATTCCGGCAGGGCCCCGGAGGGTTTCCACGATGGCGACAGCCTGCCGGAGTTCGCTCTCCCGGAGGCCTTCCAGCGGCGACGGGACAAGAAGCATGAGAAGTGCGGCATCGGCCGTCCGGAACCGGACGTCATGGGGATCGTAATCCGGCGACTCCCCCCCCAGTGCGAGCTGGCGGCGGATCGTTCTCACCCCCCGCGCAATCAGACGGTTCAGGGCCTCCACACGCCACTCCCCATTCCATGGAGGGGAGGAGGCATCGAGAAGCTGCCGGAAGCGTTTGCGGAAAGGCTCCGGGGCGCGCTCCCCTTCGCCGGAGAAAAGAAGGCCTCGCCATGCCTCCATCGCCCGGGCAACCAGTCCGATGCTCGACGTGTTCCGTCTCTCCAGTTCCTCCCAGGCGCCGGCGTCCTCGAAGGTCGAGAAGCGGATCCGCCTGAAAAAGGCGGGGAAACGGAGCAGGACCTCCCATCGCCCTTCGCCCAGATCCCCGGGATCGACCATTCCTTCCCGGACCGCTTCCGCCAGGGCGATCAGAAACAGGCCGTGGGCGTCGTTCTGCCGGTGGTTCCAGGTCTGGGGCCGTCCGTCCGCGGCCAGGACGTCGTCGGGCCCATGGGGATGAACGTCGAAGCGGATGTGGGGAACCCGCATCATATCGGAGGCGAGGCGGGGACGGGCGATGACCTCGTCGAACCGCCGGAGCTGGGCGGGTGTGGCATAGTAATCCCAGACGGCCAGGAGGAGCCGCCGGGCGTCCGGACGCCGTTCGGGACGCTCCCGGAGATCGAAGAAAACCCACATGGCATCGCGGATCCAGACGGTGTCGTAATGCAGCTCGTCGCGCATTCCGTCCGTTCTCCGGTCAGCGGCCCGGGCAAAGCCCTCCTTCGTCAGGGGGATTTGCAGGGATGGCTCCAGCTCGGAACGGATCTCGCGGACCGCATCCTTCGTCAGGCGCCGGGAGACCCATTTCTCCACCTGCGGGTTGAAAACGACGACGAACGTCCCCTCCGGCACGGGCACCGTCCTGGATGCCGGCATGTAGGCCGGGAAGGCCGTCCGTTCGGAGGGGCTTTTCTTCATCGTTTCATCCGCGGGAGGATAGCGGGAATACGGGAAAGAGAACGCCCGGGAACGCCGATCCCGCAGAAACGGGGACTGGCATCCTACAGGCCGCCGGCAATCTTTCCAACTTTCCGTCACTGTGAAATTTATTTTTTACGGTCGGCGATCGCCCGGTCGATCAGTTCCATGAAGTGAAAGATGTTCAGCCGCGCTTCCTCGTACTGGTCCCCGTCCATGCAACCCTCATTCTCGATGAAGAAACGGTCGACCAGCTCCCGGTGGGCCCGGTTCGCCTCGGTGGACATCTGGATGCAGCCGCACAGGAGGCCGTTGCAGACGAACTCGGCGGCTTCGCGGATTGCAGTCAGCTCCTCGACATTCTGCATGGGCGGCCCTGAAGGAAAGGAGTCTTCGGGAAGCAATCCCCGAATCACGGAACCATCATACCGTGCCCCTTCGGGTTCGTCAACCCGGCACCCCCCGCCTTTTTTTCTCGATCAGCCAGCGGAGAAAGCGGACCCAGGGGCTCCACTTCGGGAGCTTCGCATTGCCGTCCGCCAGCGTTCGATCCGCACCGGCAAGGGCGTCTTCCAAAAGGGCGTCATGGAGCGGACCGACCAGAAGCTGCCATTTCAGCCAGCTTTTGAAGTCGCACTCGGCGTCCACGACATGGCGGAGCACGACGTGGCCGTTCCGGGGAATGACCTCGAAAAAGTGGCGTCCGTCCAGCCCTGCGGTCAATCCCGCCCCGCTGAACCGGAATTCGACGCGCCGCCCCGGAACATACTCCGTAACGGAATAGCGGACCGGACCGTGCCCGCCCGAGGAGCCCACGGCCAGGGGGCCGTCGAACTCCATTGCCGGCCAGCGGTGTCGAGGCCAGAGAAAATCGTCCCGTCCGGCCAGGCCGTCAATGGCTCCTCCGGCCTCCGCGGGCTTCACCTTCATGCTTCGCTCATGGATGTTCAGGACCTTCATGGCTTCCTCCTCATGATGGACTTGCAGCTTTCCCGGATCAGGGAATGAACGGCCGACGGCGGCAGGCGTCCCTCTTCCAGGGGGCGGCGCACCGCCGCCAGGGGCACGTCGATGAGCGCAAAAACGGTTCGCCGGATCAAGGCCTTCTCCGGCGAACCGAAGAAGCGAAGGGAGAAGGCGGCCAGGGCCGCCCGGAGATCGCCTTCCAGCTTCTCGGCCCGGCGCCGGATTTCCTGGGGCCACGGTCCCGCAACCAGCTCTTCCCGCCGGTGCAGGAGCAGCACTCTTGCCTCCTTCGGATAACGCCGGACCCAGCGGGGGGTGTAAAGGGCCGCTTCCACGGCGTCATCTTTCTCCAGCAGGCTGATGAAGCCCTCCTGGAAAGACTCGGCCAGGTGAAGCCATGCCTCGGCCAGGATGCGCTCCCGGGACTGAAAACGATGGTACACGGACCCTACGGGCGCTCCAATCCGGGCGGCAATGGCGGAAATGGTCACGGCCTTCGGCCCACCTTCCGAAATCAGTTCCAGGGCGGCGTCGGCAAACTGGTCGTTCGTAAAGTGAGGTTTGCG
Organism: Syntrophaceae bacterium; assembly: GCA_013177825.1. NCBI lineage: Bacteria > Pseudomonadati > Thermodesulfobacteriota > Syntrophia > Syntrophales > Syntrophaceae > Syntrophaceae bacterium. The sequence goes on along the minus strand of JABLXX010000003.1, from coordinate 128,634 downwards.
TCCCATGGAGGCTTTATTAGAATGCAAATTCTAATATGTCAAGCATAAAATCAAATGGTTATAATAATGCAAAAAGGGGACAGATTGCAGCCTGTCCCCTTTTTGCATTTCAGCTGACCCAATGCGTCAGCGCTAGTCCCGCTTCTGCTTTTCCATGGCCTTGCGCATTTCCTCCATGGCCTTCTGAACTTCTTTGGCCTGCTCCGGAGTCATCGTCGGCTGTTCTCCCGGCTGGCTTCCCTGCTGCTGCTGTGCCGCCCTGGCCGCTTCTTCAGCCTGTTTCCGCAGGGCTTCCGCCTGTTCCAGGTACTTCTGCTGCATGACCTCCGCTTCCTTCTGCATCCGCTCCGCCTCGCGGAGCGCCTTCTTGGCGGCGAACTGGCCGGAGAGGCTCATCACGGCCAGGACGGCGGCGATGATGCCGAACACCATCCATGCCTTGCGCGCGGGGATTCCGTGCGTCTCCACGCTGGCAATGACGTAGAAATAGCAGGCGAAAACGAGTGAAACAACGGACCCGAGATAGGGAATCAGGTTCAGGACGGTCATGATGGGGGACAGGGCGGAGACGTAGGCCACGCAGCGGTAGGAGGTCTCATAGGATTCCTCGGATCCCATAAGCTTCCAGATGGCAAACATGATGGCGGCGACGATGAAACCCATTATGGCGATCATGATGGGGAAAATTACGATGGAGCTGAGCGCCATGCCGATGCTTGCTTTGAACTGCAGTCCCAGGAAACTGAAAACGGCCTGCAGGAGTCCGCTGATGACCCCCATGGCAACCATGAATGCCAGGGGTTCCACGTAACCCCCGCTTTTGGGCATGTCCCGGAAAAATGCCGCCGGAGACATGATGACCCTCATGGCCGTCTGGGGAAACTCCGCTATGTTGATGTTCTGGTCTGCCATTCCAACCTCCTTTTCAATGATTTCAAGACTGCCGTTTACGGGCTGTCCGCCCCTGCTCCCGGAGCCTGCGCTCCTGGAACAGGGGGAGACGGCCTCTATTGCCGCTCCCGGACGACGTGACCCCGGCTCTGGAATGCGAAGGAGCGGTGTGTCTCCAGGTTGATCATCACGGACTCAATCAGGGGCTCGCGCACCGGCTTTTCCGAGACCCACTCCACGAGGAAGTTCGCCCCTGTTCCGCTCTGGTCGCTCTGGGGGATGAAGAAATTGGTCGCCCCGAGGGGAGGGAGGGAAAGGTTCGATAGCGTGAAATCCTTGACGAGCCGGCCGTCGTTGTCGAAATACAGCACCTTCAGAATCCGGATCTTGTGATCCAGGTCCGTGTTGTGGATGGCGATGAAGGCGCTGACATCGAACATCCGCTTCTCGTCGCGGGGAAGATTCGAATAGATCGGGACGTACAGGACCTGCCCCCGCACCTTCCTCAAGTCAGCCTCCTTCACGGTCAGCACGTCGGGATCGAATGAACTCTCCCGGGCCGCGGGAGGTGCACCCCTGGTCTCTTCCCGGTTGCAGGCGCACAGGAAGGCAAGCACCAGCACACCCGCCAGGACTGCCGAAACGAACTTTCTCATGTCATATCCCTTTCCGCAACAACAGGTGCCTCGATCATCATCCGAACCGGGCAACCGGTGCAGGATGCTTTCTCCTTCCCACCGCTCCGTTTCAACTCATCTTCCGGATTCGCACCTCGATATCCTTTTCGTTTTTGAGTAGATCCTTCAGCCTGTCCGTTTTCGTGCCTCCAAAATGGTAGGGGTAGAGAATGCGCGGCCGGAACGCCTTTGCGGCGTCCGTCACCATTTCCGGCGTCATCGTGTAGGGAAGATTCATGGGCAGGAAGGCGATGTCGATTCCCTTGAGTGCCTTCATCTCGGGCGTGTTTTCCGTGTCGCCGGCGATGTAGATCCGCTTGCCGCCGCAGGTGACAACATACCCGTTCCCGTTGCCCTTCGGGTGATACGGCACACCGGGGCTGCGCATGTGAACGAGGTTGTACGCCGGGACGGCCTCGATCCCGAAGCCCGCGGCGTTCCGGACATCGCCGTTTTTCATGACGATGCTCCCCTCCACCTGCCTGCCCGCGGTTCCGTTGGCTACAACGACCGTCCCTGCCTTCCGGATCCGGCCGATGGCCTTGAGGTCCAGGTGATCGGAGTGCTCATGGGTGACCAGGATCAGGTCCGCCTTCGGCAGCCTGGCATAATCGGCATACTGGCCGACCGGATCCACGTGGATCACCTTGCCGCCGACGGCCATCATCAGGGTTCCATGGCCCAGGAACGTGATGGTCAGATCGCCGTCCGAGGTTGGAAACACGTCTGTCTCAAAGGTTTTTTCCGCCGCACCGGCGACCATGGCCATGGAAATCAGCATGCCCGCACACAAGATGGAGATTTTTCCCATAACGACCTCCTTGTCCCGGCGGACCGCCATGAATGCCGGCCGGCGACCCGCTGTTTGCGTAATCCGTGATGGAAAGACCGGAAACAGGGGAAAAGTCTCTATATGTTCAACGCCCCTTGAAATTCGGGGGCCGCTTCTCGAAAAAGGCGGTGACGGCCTCGAACAGGTCGTCCGACGGCACGACGGCGGCGTTTTTCTGCGCCACGTACCGGAGTCCAGGATAAATCCCGTGATCCCGGCTGTAGAGGATCACGTCCTTGGTTCCCTGCACGGCCAGGGGAGCGCAGCCTGCGATCTCGGCGGCGAGCTTTCCCGCCTCCCGGTACAGGGCGTCCTTGTCTTCGCAGACCCTCGTCAGGAATCCCATCTTCAGGGCCTCCTCGGCGCCGAAGTCCCGCCCCGAAAGGGCCAGTTCCCGGAACCAGCCGTGCCCGATGATGTGGGGCATGCGCTGCAGGGTGCCCACGTCGGCGATGAAGGCGACGCGGGTCTCCCGGATGCTGAACAGGGCGTCCCGGGTCCCGAACCGGACATCGGCGGCACAGACGAAATCGACGCCGCCGCCGATGCAATGGCCATGGATGGCGGCGATGACGGGCTTTTTGCACAGCTCGACGGCGTTGATGCCGTCCTGCGCCTCGAGAATCATCATGCGGAACTTCTCCCGCGTGGCGGTACTGGGATCCGCACAGGCGCCCCCCAGCTCGGCCAGATCGGTCCCGGCGGTGAAGCTCTTGCCCTCGGCGCGGATCACGACAACCCGCACATCCGGATCCTGATCGAAACGGGTGAAAAGCTCTTTCAACCCCTGATAAAAAGCGAACCCCATGGCGTTCCGTTTCTCCGGACGATTCAGCACCAGCCACGCGATATGGCCGTCCATCTCCACTTTGAAAATATCGTCAAACGACATACATCCTCCTTCCCGAAAACCCGGCAGACTTGCCTCCAAGACCTGCCGCCGTTAATCCATCGAGAACGCCGCCGATTGCGGGCGCCTCCATTCCGTGGCGCGCATCATATGCCAATATGGAGGGGCGCTCAATCATCTTTTTTCGACCGGAGGTCAGTCGCGACCCTGGCTGCGGGTGTATACTTTGTACACGGGCGGGACATGCAGATTGTGTACTTTTTACCCGTTTTTCATTTCATCCCGGATCGTCCGCTCCGGATCGACCTAACCATATTCTTCATGATATCCATGCAATACCGTATGGTAGCACGGATCTGGCATAGGGATTGCTTTTCCCATGGAAGAGGTCCAAGCTTTCCCGAGAGGATAACGAACCGGGAGCCGTGGATCCGCCGCCGGACCGTATCGACGCTTCCGCGGCGCGAAACAACGAAGGAGTGATGAAATGAAGACTTCAGACCATGCGGCATCGTCTATCGGGCAGGGATCCAGGCGGCGGTTCACCGGGACCGGTCTCGGGGTGCTTGCTCTTCTATCCGTCTTTGCGTTGTCCGCCTGCTACCACCGGGCGCCTTATCGCGAGGTCTCGCCGGCCACGCCCGAAAAACCGGCCGTGAGCCAAAGGACTCCTCTTACCCAGATCTACTTTTACCCGAAGGCGGGCCAGACGGATGAGCAGCAGTCCCGCGACCACTACGAGTGCTACAACTGGGCGGTGAAACAGACCGGGTTCGATCCGGGCCGGTCGGCCATCCCCCTGGAGCAGCGCATCCAGGTGGTCCCGTTACCCCCGCCGGGGTTCGAAACCGTCAGGATGGCCATTGCCGGGGCGGTTCTGGGCGCCCTGATCGGCGGGCACCGACATGCCGGGGGCGGAGCCCTGATCGGCGCGGCCGGCGGTGCCATTGCCGGAGCGATGTCCGACGCGGCCAGGCAGGAGTCGGCCCGGCAGATGGAGGAGGCATACGCCCGGCAGGATCAGGCGCGGAATGCACAGCTGCAGGAGCAGGAGCTTCGCTTCCGGCGCGCCATGTCCGCCTGCCTGGAAGGGCGCGGCTACACCGTGAAATGAGGGGAGGAAATGGCCATGTCAAATATTCGCTTTAAATATCGTGGATTTGCATTCTGGTTTCTGGCGGCCGTCCTGTCCGGAATCCTGTTGTCTGTGACCATGCAGACGGCTGCGGCACAACCGCCGCCTCCCGACTGGTCCCGCCACCGGGAATTCAGGGATTCGCGCTACCATCACAACCGGATGTACCCGGCCCGCGGCCAGTACATCAGGGTCCTGCCTCCGCGTCACCGCATCGTGGTTTATGGCGGCTTGAGTTACTACTTCTATGACGGCGCCTGGTATCTCCCGTCGGGACCGCGCTTCATGATCGTCGCGCCGCCGGTCGGTCTGGTCGTTCCCTTCCTGCCCCCGTACTACACGACGGTCTGGGTGGGCCGTGTTCCCTACTACTATGCCAACGAGGTGTATTACACGCACCGGGGCGACGGCTACATGGTCGTGGCGCCGCCGAAGGAAGAAGCCAGCCAGGCCCCGCCGCCCGCGGAGGAGATGTTCGTCTATCCCCGCCAGGGACAGAGCGAGAAGCAGCAGGCGGACGACCGATATGCCTGCCATCGCTGGGCCGTGAGCCAGACGGGCTTCGATCCGACGCAGCCCCCGGGTGCGGTGTCCCGGAATCAGAAACAGAAGGACCGCGCCGATTATCAGCGGGCGATGAGCGCCTGCCTCGACGGGCGGGGGTACACCGTAAAATAAAAAAACCTCATTCGAGGACAGGTTTTCACCCGTCACCGAATAAGGAAACAGGCAAACAGAGCGGGGGGCAGATTTGAAATCTTCCCCCCGTTTTTCATATCTTTTCGATTCCCACCGCACAGGCCTTGTATTCGGCGGTCTGCGTGAGCGGATCGAAGGCCGGGTTCGTAAGCCAGTTGGCGCAGGCCTCCCGGAAATGAAAGGCCATCCAGACCATGCCGGACGGCACCTGCCCCGTCACATTGGCCCGGACGGTCACCTCCCCCCGCCTGGACCGCACCCGGATCATCTCCCCGTGGCCGATGTTCAGTCTCTCTGCATCCTGCGGACTGATGTCCGCCGTCTCTTCCCCGAGAAGGTCGTTCAGGCCCGCGCAGCGTCCCGTCTGGGTGCGCGTATGGTAATGGTAGAGGCGCCGGCCGGTGCTGAGTACGAAGGGGTATTCGCGATCCGGCGTCTCCGCCGGGGGCGTCCAGTCGACGGGCGAGAAAACACCGAGTCCGCAGGTAAAACATCCGTCATGATGCAGGAATGATGTCCCGCAGCTTTCTTCGCTCGGGACCGGCCACTGGAGGCCGTCTCCCTCCAGGCGGGCATACCGGATGCCGGCCATGGACGGGGCCAGCCGGGACACCTCGGCGTCCCAGATCTCCCGGGCGCTGTCCGATTCCCAGGAATGGCCGAACCGCCGGGCCAGTTCCCGGAAGATCCACCAGTTGGGCCGGGCCTCCCCGGGGGCGGCGCACACGGTGCGGACGCGGTTCACCCGGCGCTCGCTGCTCGTGAATGTTCCGTCGTTCTCGCTCCAGGCCGCCGCCGGCAGGATCACGTGGGCGAACCGGGTCGTCTCGGTGGGAAAGATGTCCTGGCAGACCAGGAACTCCGCCGATTCCAGGCAGTGCTCCACGTGCCGGATGTCCGGCTCCGTGTTGGCGAGGTTCTCCCCGAAGACGTAAAAGGCCTTCACCGTTCCGTCCGTCAGTCCGTCGAGCATCCGGGGAATCATCAGGCCGGGCTTGGCGGGCAGATCGTCCACGCCCCAGGCCTGCTCAAATTTCGCCCGCGCTTCGGGATTGTCGACCCTCTGGTACCCGGGGAAGACGTTGGGCAGGGCGCCCATGTCGCAGGCCCCCTGGACGTTGTTCTGGCCCCGCAGCGGATTCACGCCGCCGCACTCGAAGCCGACGTTGCCGAGGAGCATCTGCAGGTTCGCGCAGGAAAGGACGTTGTTCACCCCGCAGGTGTGCTCCGTGATGCCCAGCGTATACATGAGCATGGCCGGCTTGACGGAGGCCAGGGTGCGGGCGATCTCGCGGATCCGGTCGGCGGGGATCCCGCTGATCTCGGCGGCGCGCTCCGGCGGATACTCCATCACCTTGTCCTTCAGCTCGTCGAAGCCGGTCGTGCAGGAAGCGACATAGTCCTTGTCGTACAGGTCCTCGCCGATCAGGACGTTCATCAGGCCGTTGAGGAAGGCGACGTCCGAGCCGACCCGTATCTGTGCGTGGATTCGCGCGAAATCGCAGAGTCCCGTTCTCCTCGGATCGACGACGATGAGTTGGGCGCCGCCCGTGACGGCCTCCTTGACGAAGGTCGCCGCGACGGGATGGGCCTCCGTCATGTTGGAGCCGATGACGAAGATCATCTTCGCCTTCGCAAAGTGGGCGAAGGAGTTCGTCATGGCCCCGGAACCGAATGCTGTCGCCAGACCGGCGACGGTGGGGGCGTGTCAGGTTCGGGCGCAGTGATCGATATTGTTCGTCCTGAAGACCGCCCGGAAGAGTTTCTGCATCTGGTAGGAGTCTTCGTTGATGCTGCGGGCGCAACTGACGCCGGCAACGCTGTCGGGGCCATGCTTGGCGATGATCTCCTTCAGGCGGGCGGCGACGAGATCGAGTGCCTCGTCCCAGGAGGCCTTGCGGAAGCCGTCGCCCTCGCGGATCAGGGGCGTCGTGAGCCGCTCCCTGGAATAGATGAAGTCGTAACCGAAGCGACCCTTGACGCAGAGGCGCCCGTGATTCGGCTCCGCCTCCTCCACGCCGGTAGCCTTGACGATCCGGCCGTCCCGGACGTGCAGATGAATCTGGCAGCCGACACCGCAGTAGGGGCAGGTGGTGCGGATCTTCTCCGTTTCCCAGGAGCGGCCCAGCCCCGCGGCCTTTTTCTCCGTCAGCGCCCCGACCGGGCAGACCTGCACGCACTGGCCGCACATCACGCACTCGCTCTCGTGATAAGGCAGGTCGCCGCCGGTGACGATCTTGCTCCTGGCGCCGCGATAGCCGAGGCTGATCGCCCTGTTGACGACGACCTCGTTGCAGGCCTGGACGCAGCGTCCGCAGAGGATGCACTTGCTGAAATCCCGCACGATGAAGGGATTCTCATCCTCCACGGGATACTGCTCCTCGGAGCGGGGGAATTTCAGCTCCCCAATCCCGTAACGATAGGCGAGATCCTGAAGGCGGCAGTTTCCGTTGGCTTCGCAGACCAGGCAGTCATGGCGACCGCTGGCCAGCAGGAGCTCCACGACCAGCTTTCTGGCGCCGTGAACACGCTCGCTGTCCGTCCGGACCTCCATACCCCTTGTCACCGGCGTCGAGCAGGATGCCATGAGGGTGCGGGCTCCGGCCACCTCGACAAGACAGACCCGGCAGGCCCCCGTGGGAACATTCTGTTTGAGGAAGCAGAGGGTCGGGATCTCGACCCCGTTGTCCCGGGCCGCATCCAGGATTGACTGGCCCGGTGTGAATGCCGCTTCTTTCCCGTTCAGAACAAAGGAATTCATGCAGAGTTTCCCCCCTTGGAAAATCGCCTGCCATCGAAAACGATGCCATGTGCGACAGAATACGCGACGTTTTCTACAGGTTGTCGGCTGTAAAGTCAAGAAAGTCGGGGGTTATCGGGGGGCAGGCGCGGAGATCCCCAAACGGCGCATATGGAGCAGGCACGGTTTCAAGAACGGACCTCCTGTATGGCAAGGCTAGCCGGGAAAGGCGGCATGGACGAAACAGAATACGCCGGGAATCACCCCCGCCAGGGAACGGTCGGGCAGGTTCAGGTATCTCGCTTCCATCTCCTCCGACGTAAGATGCTCCAGGATCCGGAAACCCCGCTTCGAAAGAAAGGCTTCGATTTCCCCGTCCCGCAGGGAAAAGCAGGTCGGCTCGCCGGGGTAATTCATCTTCATCGTCTCCCTCAACCGCATCACCCGGTCCTGCTCCAGCTTTTCAATGGAATGGGAGGCATAGTCGAAACAGACGGAGCTTCCCGCTGATGAGGATGTTTTGATGACCTTGAGCGTATCGCCGACCACCCTGGGGGGGAGATAATACGTAACCCCTTCCCAGACGAAGAGCGTTTCCCGGCCTGCATCGAATCCCGCCTTGCGCAGCTTGCTGCCGATGCCTCCGGTCCGGAAGTCGATGGGAACAAAGGTGAGCTGTTCCGGGATGGGAACGCCCGCCGTGTTGAGCAATTCCTGCTTGTGTCGCTGGGTCTCCGGCATATCCAGTTCGAAGATCCGGACATCGCCCAGGAAGTCCCGGAAGCGGCAGGACCGGCTGTCGTATCCGGCTCCCAGGAATACGATCTGGGGAACGCCCGCGGCCAGCGCCTGCTTGAACATATCGTCGAAGAAAGCCGTCCGCGCGATCATGAACTCGTACATGCCGGGCGAAACGGCGTTCCGGATCACCCATCCCCGCAACGCGGGATCGTCGAGGATGATCCTGCGGCTCTCAGGCAGGAACAGTTTCGCGAGGGAATCGGGGCCCCGGATCCCGATCCGCCTGTCCACCGCCGACATGGCCCGCAGGAAAGCAGCCCCCATCGCGGTCTCCGAAGGCTCATGATCCACGGTCTTCACGATTTGATTGGGTTCGGCATGCCTGGACATGATGCGCTTATCTATCTCCTTATGATACGATTTCGGCAGAGAGGGATTTATAAAGAGCACTTTACAAGGAAACAGGAAGACAGACAACCATTGTGATGCACAATAAATACCTATTCCTCCTCCCATTCCCCGTGAGGCAGACCTCGGCACATGATCCCGCATGGATATCCCCGACAAAAAAGGCAGGACCGCGTCCGGCCCTGCCTTCACCGCCCTGTCATATACACCTCGGAGCGCTCTCCCGGAAAATCTCCGCGGATCGCACCCCGTGAGAAGTCATTTACCAGCCACGCATCATGCCGGGCCCATGGCCTCGCCAGCCCCACCTCCCCATTCCGCCGCCGCCGACCTGCAGGGCGTGCTCGAACATGGCGAGGTGATACCGCGTCTGAATGAGGAGATTGTTGAGAACGCCCGCTGTATCACGATCTTCTGCGTTCTTGACCAGCCATTCGTAGCGCGGGATCAGGTCGCGTTCCATTTTCACGCACAGCTCATAAGCTTCCGTGAGTGTCTTCGTGTCCGTCAAGGCCGCCGGCTTGCCATCCGCCGGGAGGCCGTAGGCGGCAAAGAGCCGCTCGATCGTCATGACGTGGTCCTGCTCCTGCGGGATGACCATTCTATACGGCATGTAGGTGTTGTACTTGTCTGCATCCGCCTGGTACTGTTCGAACGAAAGTCTTTCCAGTACCAGGATCTCACGAAGTTTTTTCACCCATTCCGGATTTTTCGGAGCCGGCAGTTTCTGGGGCACATAACCCCACGTTCCATACCCCATCATCCCGCCGGGCCCCATTCCGTAACCCGGCCCCATACCGCGTCCCATCCAGGGTCCGCCGGAGTCGTACTCATCTCCATATCCCGGCCCATAGCCGTAACGGGGCTGGGACAGCGCCGGCAATGCCAGAAACAAGACAACCAGAACCACCCCTATCAGCATCAGATTTCTCTTCATATCGGCCTCCCTGTTCATCTCATTTTAAAGGTTTTCAGTCGTTTACTCGGACAACTCCTTTTTCATCCGGTCAAACTCGTCCTTGGTCACTTCACCCCTGGCATAACGTTTTTTCAGGATATCCAGGGGGGGTTCTCCGGCGCCCCCTGTGCCTCCCTTTGCCTTGGCGTTCCGAATCAGCAGATAGATCAGCACGCCGATGACGACGATGAACAGAATCCACATAAACCCTCCTCCATATCCGTAATACATCATGTGTCCCCAGCCGCCTCCCGGACCGTAGGGATAATCGCGGGCGCAGGCAGCCAGGGAAACCAGAGACAGCAAAAGAACCGGCAAGCGGATCGTTTTCATGGTCTCCTCCCCTATTGAACGGCGTCAAAAACCCGTTTCAATTTTTCCTCGATGAACACGGCAACCGGTCGCAGTTCCTCATTGTCGATCATCTGCATGGCAACCGTCGGCTTGACGATCGAGAGAACCATTTTATCGCCCCTCTCGTAAACAATGACGTTGCAGGGAAGCATCAGCCCGATATTTTCTTCAGCCAGAATGGATTTGTGCGCATTCGGCGGATTGCAGGCTCCCAGAATCACATATTTCCTGAAATCGATTCCCAGTTTCTCCCTGAACTTCTCCCGGATGTCGATCTCCGTGAGAATCCCGAAGCCTTCTTTCTTCAGTTCCTCCGTCACCAATTCCCGGACCCGGTCGAATGAAAGGTCCAGCTCCTTCGTAAAGCCGTAGCTGATCATGGCTCGCCTCCTCCCTCACAGCGTTGCTTCCGTCTATGATAATCATCCTTCCGGAGATGTCGATGCCTGCGACGTCCGCCGCTACGGCTGATCCTCCGAGTTTCCTCGCGATGCCGGAACAGGCTTTCCGGATCCTTCCCCTTGTGCCGGCGTCTTTTCCGTTCCGTGGTATACGGTCGGCTGCGCAAAGTCGTATTTTTCAGGCTCTCCGGGTCAAGAGGAACACGCCTTATCCGTAACCGGAATCCGGTTTCAGTCCCCTTCCTGTCTGCAACATGCCTGTTTGTTATTGATATATATAGCTATTTTTATCAAATCGCAATGCACCCGGGCCGGCCTGGGACAGGCCTAAAGGGGACACACACTCCATACAAGCACTTTATGCACTGATTTCATTGCGTTTCTGCCCTATGTCTCTCCCGCTTTCCACCCGCTGTCCCCGTTTCACCGACAAGCAAACCTCTGAATGATCCGCGCTACGGACACCTGCCGGGGATGAACTTCTCGCATGTTCGAAGGAGGATCGTGATGCCGGAACTTCGCATGGACGCGGACTTCTTTGCCCGTCCCGTTCTTCGCGTCTTTGCGACCTATGCCGCCTGGGGCAGCGGACTCCAGGATCGCGTGGGAGGAACTACCTACATCGGAGAGACCTCCGGCTTTACGGCAGGCCTCCAGGGTGAGGCATGGTGGTAAAAGGAGAAAAACAGGTCGGCAAGAAACAGGTCGGATTGATTCTGCTGGGCAAAAAAGATCTGATCTGTTTCGCTTTTATTTCCGGTCCAGTTCCCTTCTGATGGCAAGCCCTATGATTTCCATGATGTACGGCTTTTTGACAAACTCGCCGGCGCCGATGTCCAGGGCCTTGCGCACCCGCTCCGTCTCCGAAAAACCGCTGACAATGACTGCCCTCTGGCCCGGGCTGATCTCGACGATCCGCCGGTAGGTCTCCAGTCCGTCCATGCCCGGTTCCATGATCATGTCCAGCACGATCAGATCGGCCCTGTTCCTGCTCAACCAGGCAACCGCCTCCTCCCCGGAGGAAACCGTATCCACCCGGTACCCGAGCCTCCCCAGCATGCTGGCGGCCAGTTCCCGCTGCTCCTGAACGTCGTCGACCACAAGGATGGATTCCCCCCTGCCCAGGAAGGAAGGTTGCGAATGGGGCTCCACGGCCGTCGCCGGGACGTCCCGGGTCACCGGGAAATAAAGGGTGAAGGTGGTCCCGGCGCCCTCTTCGCTCTGGACGTCGATATAGCCGCTGTGATCCTTCACGGTTCCCCAGACGACGGCCAGCCCCAGGCCCGTGCCGCTTCTCCCCATGACCTTCTTCGTGTAGAAGGGCTCGAAGATCTTGCCGATGTCCCGGGGGGCGATGCCCCGGCCCGAGTCGGAGACGGTAAGCACGACGTAATCCCCCTCCTGCATCTCATCGTAGCCTTGGACAGGGTGGTCCAGGTAGCGGTTTTCCGTCCGGATCGTGACGATCCCCTTTCCGGATATGGCTTCCATGGCATTCGACACCAGGTTCATCACCGTCTTTCCCAGGTGAACCGGCGACCCCTTGATATTCAGCAACCCTTCGGCAAGCTCCGGGCGGACGACGACTTCCCCGTGATAGGAAGTCAGTTTTTCATATTCCGGCGATCGGAGATAATCCTCGACGATCCCGTTCAGATCGACGACTTCCGAGACGGCGACCCCCCTCCTGGCCAAGGTCAGCAGGTCTTGGATGATGGCCGCTCCCTTGATGCCCGACTGCAGGATGTTTTCTGCATGCCGCCTCATCTGGCTGCCCTCCGGCAGCTTTTCCGCCAGCAGCTCCGAGTAGCCGACCAGAACTCCCAGGACGTTGTTCAGGTCGTGGGCCACGCCGCCTGCCAGGGTGCCCAGGGCCTCCATCTTCTCGACACGGGCCAGGCGCTCCTCCATCTGCCTGCGCTCCGTAATGTCCATGACAAAGCTCAGGGAAGCCGGAGCATCATCCCAGACGATCCGGCGGGAATGGATCTCCACCCACTTCTCCCTGCCGTCCGCCGTCACGATCCGGAACGGATAGCCCGTTTCCACCGCCTCCCCGCGCATCCGTCGCCGGTGGCGGTCGATGACCATGTCGCGGTCATCCGGATGGATGAAGGCCCCGAATCGCCGCGACGTGATTGTCTCGATCGGGTAGCCCAGGATCTGGGAAAGGGCCGGGTTGGCCAGACGGGTCACTTCATCCTGGATGATCATGATCCCCTCCCCGGCGCTCGCGAACAGCAGGCGATGCTTTTCCTCGCTTTCCCGCAGCGCCAATTCCATCGCCCGGCGCTCGGTCGTGTCCCGGGAAATGCCGAGGAAACCGACCGGGGCACCCTGTCCGTCCCGGAGCATCGTGATGACCGCTTCGGCCCAGAACGTGGATCCGTCCTTCCGGTAGACCTCCAGGTCCATCGATGCCGTGATCTCGTCCCGGGGATTGGCAATCCTTTCCGGGACGAGATTTTTTTCGATCAATCCGAAAGCTGCCTGGAGGGATTCCGGGGTTACCTGCCGCTCCAGGGGGAGTCCGAGCAGCTCCTCCGCGGTATAGCCCTGCATCCGTTCCACCGACGGGGATATCCAGGTGAGTTTCAGGTTCTTGTCCATGAGCCAGACGGTGTCCTGCACGTTTTCCGTGATCAGCCGGAATCGCTCCTCCGTCGCCCGCAGGGCTTCCTCGACGCGTCTCTGCTCGGTGACGTCGCGGACGTTCACCACAAATCCCGCAATGGCAGGATTGTGCAGGAGATTCTTGCCGACCCCCTCCATGATGCGCTCGGACCCGTCTTTGTGCCGGATTCGGAAACGGTTTGGTATGGCGACGTCCTTCGTCCGGAGGGCCTTTTCAAAATCCGCGACGGCCCTGGGAAGATCTTCCGGCACAAACAGGTCGAACGTGCTTGTCCCGAGCAGCTCATCCGGCCGATAGCCGGCGATGCGCTCGACGGACGGCGTCACATAGCGGATGACTCCCCATTCATCCGTTATGAACAGGATGTCGGAGGCATTCTCGGTGATGGCGCGGAAATACTCCTCGCTCCTGCGCAGCGCCTCCTCGGCCCGCCTGTGGCCGGTGACGTCCCGGGAAACGCCGTGAAGCCCGATCAGCATGCCCCGCTCGTCGCGGATCCCGCTCATGAGGGTTTCCATCCAGCGGGTCGAGCCGTCCTTGTGGAGATATTCCAGAACCAGCGTTGCGGTCCTGGCGGGGTCCCCCTTCCCCTGTTCCTCCATGGCAAGTTCCCCGGCCATGGCCTCCAGTCCGAAGGCCAGGGAATCCGGCGTGAATTGCTCCGTAATGCTCTGGCACATCCGCTCTTCCCGGGTATATCCCAGCACCGTCTGTACCGAGGGAGTCACGTAGACGGTCTGCAGGTTCATGTCTGCAATCCAGACGATGTCCGTCATTTTTTCGGTGATGAGCCTGTACTTGTACTCGCTCTCCCGGAGGGCCTCCTCGGCGCTCCGGCGGTCGGTGACGTCGTGGATCGTGCAGATCATGCCGTCGTATCGGCCGTCATGGATCAGGGGAACCATGCTTCCCGACTGGAAGGTCTTCCTGGTTGCCGGGGTGACGACGGGAATGCCGTCGAAAGAAACGGACCGGAGGGTTTCCCTGGCCGCAAGATATTGGGGTCGGAAATACTTCAGCGTGTCTTCGGGAAAGTTCCTTACGATGACGGCACCCATGATCTGTTCTTTCGGAACACCGGCAATTCTCGCCATCGGGTCGTTCACGAAGACGATTCTGTCGTCTCTGTCCGTCACCAGGATCCCTTCATCGATATTCTCCAGGAGAAGCCTGTAGAAAGCAGCGGGGTCCGCAAAAGGGGCTCCCGTCTCCAGGCGGAGTCCTTCAGGACATTCCGATTTTTCATGCCATTCCTGAGGAATCGCCACTTCCCCGTCAAACGGGTCTTTCTTTCCGTCACCGCCGCTCACGATTCCTCCTCCGCAGCCCAATGAACAAGGATTGCGCCGTCCCGGGAAAACGGCGTGTTGTTTCGCTGCTTCTATGGCTATGCTAAATATGCATGGCCTTACACAGGGCTCTTCCGCCTACCTGAACAATGGAATTCATCCGAACGAGTGCTACAGACAACCGAGGACGGACCGATCTGTTTCGGGGGATGTTGCTTTCTTGCAGGCGCGGGAAGTGCCATCACAATTGCCTGACAATTGCAAGGAGTAATTATTCCCCTGATATTGCTGACCTATTTTTTCACTATTTCCGGTCCAGTTCGCTGCGAATGGCGGCACCGATTTTCTCCAGGATGTAAGGCTTCCTGACAAAAACACCGGCGCCGAGTTCCAGGACCTGCCTGACCCGGTCGGACTCGGAGAATCCGCTCACAATCACGGCTTTCTGCTTCGGCCGGATCTCAACGATTTTCCGGTAGGTCTCCAGGCCGTCCATGCCCGGGTCCATGATCATGTCGAGGACGACCAGGCCGAAAGGCTTCTCCCTGATACGCTCCACGGCCTCCTCCCCGCTGGAGGCCGCCTCGACCCGATAGCCGAGCCGTTTCAGCATGCTCGTGGCCACTTCCCTCTGATCCTTCATGTCGTCGACGACCAGGAGGGACTCGCCCCGCCCCATGTAGGCGGACATCTCCATTTTTGCACCGGCGGCCGAGGGCTCGTCCCTCGTCACCGGGAAATAGACCGAGAACGTGCTCCCTTTCCCCTCTTCACTATGCACGTCGATATACCCGCTGTGATCCTTCACGGTTCCCCAGACGACGGTCAGTCCCAGTCCTGTGCCGCTCCTCCCCATCACCTTCTTCGTGTAGAAGGGATCGAAGATCTTCCCGATGTCCTGCGCGGAGATCCCCTTTCCGCTGTCGGACACGGTGAGCACGACGTAATCCCCTTCATTCACATCGTCATACCCCCTGATCGGCCGGTCCAGGTACCGGTTTTCCGTCCGGATTGTCACCTCCCCGTCGCCGTAAATGGCCTCCACGGCGTTCGAGACCAGGTTCATCACCGTCTTGCCCAGGTGAACAGGAGACCCCTTGATGTTCAGAAGCTGGTTCTCGGGATCGAGGTTGGTCCAGATTTTCACGGCCGGATGGCCTGCTTTCAGTTTCTCGAATTCCGGCGTCCGGAGATAATCGAAAACCACACGGCTCAGGTTGACCACTTCGGAAACGGCCACCCCTCTCCTGGCCAGGGTCAGCAGGTCCTGGATGATGGCGGCTCCCCGGATGCTGGACTGCAATATGTTTTCGGCATACTTTCTCGTGGGGGAGCCCTCGGGAAGCTTCTCCGCCAGCAGCTCCGAATATCCGGTCAGCACGCCCAAGACGTTGTTGAGGTCGTGGGCCACGCCACCGGCCAACCTGCCGAGGATTTCCATCTTCTCCGCCCGGTTCAGCCGTTCCTCCATCCGTTTCCGCTCCGTGTTGTCCCGGATGCACTCGATGGCGGCGGTGATCTGGCCCCTGGAGTCGCGAAGGACGGAGGAGGTGGCAGACAGGTGCCGGTCACCGGGCGGAAGGTTCGGCGTATAGGCTTCGCCGAACAGGATCTCCCCCACCCTGTGGATGGCCGTGTATTGCCGCTCCATATCCCGGTCCGGATGAAGCGCGAGATCGATCAGGATGGGTCTCCGGAAGCCGTAAAAGGGAAGGGCGTATTCATAATCCCCCTTGCCGATCATCTCCTCCGCCTTGATGCCCGTCATGTTTTCAATCGCCCGGTTCCACGCGATGACCCTGCCCTCCTGGTCGACGACGAGGGTCGCGTCGGGCAGGAATTCGATGATATCCCTCAGCTGCCGGCGGCTCTCCCGCAGTTCTTCCAGGATGCGCGTCTGCTCCGTCACATCCTGGATCGCAACGATTGCACGCAGGGCCTCGTCGTCCGACGGGAGAGGAGCGGCAATCAGGATGGAATCCCGAAACACTCCATCTTTCCGCATCAGTCTTGTTCTGGCCATGGCCAGACCGCGCTCCGCGAGGCCCGCATACAGCTCCCGTCCGACGCGCCGATATTCCTCTTCATCGTCATACAGCATGCGTGGCGTATGACCGATCATTTCGGATTCGGAATAGCCGTAGACGTCATACCAGGCCTTGTTGGCGCTCTCAAACACACGGTCTTTCATGATGCACAGGCCGATCGGGGTCGCTTTGAAGATGCCGCTGAGGATCTCTTCCCGGCGCCGCAGCTCATCTTCAGCCCGCTTTTGTTCGGTAATGTCCACCGCCAGACCGTCCAGGCGGACGATGCATCCCGTCTCGTCCCGGATGCCCCGCGAATGCAGGGACAGCCGGACGGGTGTCCCGTCCTTCCGGCGGTGCCAGACATCGTAGGCCGGGAGAACTCCATCGGCATCCATGATGCGCAGGATCTCTGTGCGGTCCCCGGGATCCAAGAAGATCTGCGTTGCGATGTCCGTGACGCTTTCGATCAGATCTTCGGGGGAATCGTATCCATAGATCCGGGCCAGGGCCGGGTTCGCCGACAGGAACCGGCCTTCGGGAGTGGACTGGTAAATCCCCACCAGGGCGTTTTCGAACAGTCCCCGGTATTTTTCCTCCCGGTCGCGCAGCGCATCCTGGGTCTTCTTCATTTCCTCGACGTTACGCGTGACGCAGAGGACGTGTGTCTCTCCCTTCAATGTCAGAATCGTGGCGGACACCAAGCCGGCCAAGATGGTACCGTCCTTCATCCGGAACCGGACCTCCATATTGCTGACCCGCCCGTGTTCCCTCAACCCGTCGATCAGCTTCCTCAGGTCCGCCGGATCGACCCAGACATTCAATTCCACGGAGGTTTTCCCGACGACATCCTCCCGCGTGAAACCCGTCAGGGCCATGAATCCTTCATTTACGTCGACATAGGTTCCATCATCGAACCGGTTGATATTGATGGCGTCCGGACTCGTCAGAAAGGCTTTGCGGAAACGTTCCTCGCTCTCGCGGAGCGCTTCTTCCGTGCGCTTGCGCTCCGTGACGTCGCGGATGATGCTCAGCATATATTCCTGATGCTGGAGCCGGATCCGCCCCACCGACAGGCTTACCCGTCGCAGTTCTCCCGACTTGTGACGGATTTCCATCTCGTAATCCTGCAGCTGCCCCTGTTCGGCGATCCTCTCGGCCAGTTCACGCCGCTGCTCCGGACGAATGAATATTCCCAGGTCATTAGAGCTCCGGCCGAGTGACTCCCGGCGGCTGTATCCGGTAACGGTCTCCCAGGCGTCGTTCAAATCGATGATCCAGCCGTCACTTTCCCGGCTGATCACGATGGCGTCGGGACTGGAGCGAAAGGCGGTGGCAAAGCGCTCCTCCGCATGAGTCAACGCCTCCTCCGCCTGCCGGAGCTCCGTTACGTCGCTGGCCGTACAGATCATTCCGTGGAAACGGCCGTCCGCCAAAACCGGCACCAGCTTGCCGGAAAGCAGGATCAAACCGCCCGGGGTCTGAACGGGCGTGTTATCGTAGATGACCGGGCGGAGGCTGCTTTTCGCGTTCCGGTAGAGGGACTGGAGTTCGCTCCATCGGTCCTGGACCCGGTCTGAAAGGACGTCGATCCCGGTCATCCGCTCCTTCGGAATGCCCGTGATCTTTACCACCAGGCTGTTGGCGAAAAGAATCCGGTCGTGCCGGTCGGCCACCCAGATTCCTTCGTCGATGCTCTCCAGGAGAAATTCATGGAAGGTGGAGAACCCCGAGTATCCTCCCGCTTCACCGCGACCGTCTTCGCCCGGGTTGTCTGTCCCGGCGAGCCGCCGGCGAAGGGCCTCCAGTTCCTCGATGAGCTGTTCCCTTGTTTTATCGGTGTCTCTCAATGAATCGGACTCCTTTTCCTTTTTACCTGCAGGCTGCGATTCGCGCCCGCAACTGCTTGACGATTTGTCCCGCCGCGGCGGCGTCTCCGATCCGGATCATGCCGGCAACATACCGGCCGGCCTGCTCCGCAAGCACTGTCCCGTAGAGGGGATCGATGGCGGTCAGGGAATCGGGCGTATCTCCATTCCGCAGGTCCCGGCCCTCCGCCGCCAGGTAGGAACGGTATCGGGAAAACGCTTCCCGGGCGGCGTCCGGATCATCGTTCAGGACCACGAAGATCTGCATGTGTTTCCCGTCCAGAACGGCGTCGGCGACAATCCCCCGCCGGAAAAAGGCGTATCCGAGAAGGCTGGGCGTGACGTACCGCTCGCTCCCGGACACGAGGGCCGGTATGCGAACCGTCTCCAGCTCCTGCGGCGGCCGGCTGTTCTGCGGCAACCGCTGCGAGATCGCCTGTCCGCAGGCCATGAAATCGCTCCGGGGAAGGCTGTTCGCCCCGGTTACCTGGAGCCGGACAAAATACCGGTCCTGATGGAACATCATCTGGGTGGGGAGGATAAAGCCGTCCGCGCCGATGGCGACGCGGTCCGCCCTGGCCCGGCGGAAATTGGCGTAAATTCCGAACGCGTCGAGGACGGACCCCATTCGGTAGACGTCGGCGACAATCCACACGTCCGGGTCCGCTGCGCTTGCGTAGGTCGATGTGGCGAGCAGATCGAATCCGTAGGGCATGAAGAGCTCCGCCTCGCCGTTGATGTGCTCGAAAAGCGTGTTTCGGTCGTAGAGATTTGCCGGCTCCGTCGCCGTCCAGCCCCCGGCGAATCCCGGCCGGGGAAGCACGCTTTGCAGGGCGCCGTCTTCACACCATGCAGGAACGGCCGCCGCCAGGAAAAAGGCGACGGCACAGCCCAGGACGGCAAGGATTGCCTTGACTCGGATCAATGCTTTCCTCTCCTGTCGGGCGTGAGCCCAACGGCGGCCGGACGGCCCTATGCGAGCAGCTTTCCGGCCCGCTCCATTTTCGCCCGGATATCGAGCCGGTTGACGCATTTCGCCACGCATTCCGGGCAGTTCAGGCATACGGACGCGGAAGAGGAGGAAGGGAGCAGGCGGTAGGTGGAGCGGGCAAGCGCGTGGTCGCGGTACGCCTCCGCGTACATGAGGCTGCGGTTGACGGTGCTGATCTCGACGCCGTGCGGGCAGGTGGATTCACATTGCCCGCAGAAATGGCAATAGAAAGGGCGGATGGAGGCCTCGTAACGTTTCAGGAGAACCCGGTCGAGGGGCCCGAAGGGCATCCCCATCACGGCGATGTCTTCCCTGAGTTCCGCCATGTCCCTCATGCCGGGGATGATCGCGGCCACATTCCTGTTCTTGAGGACCCATTTGAGGGCGGCCTGGTAGGGCGTGAGCGGCCCCAGGGCGCCCGTCCGGTAGCCTCCGGCCAGTGCTTTCATGGAGATGATCCCGACGCCGGCCCCGGCAGCCCGGGCCACAGCCCGGGTTGTCTGCGCGTCGCTCTGGAAGTTGTACTTCACGAGGGCAACGTCGAAGAACCGCTCCTTGTCGTCGACCAGCGCGTTGAGCACCTCCGCCTCGTTTCGGTGGGAGGTCACCCCGAAGAAGCGCACCTTCCCCTGTTGCCGCAACTTCGTGAGGGCTTCCCGGATGTCGGGGTTGAAGATGCGGTCCTGCCGGCTGCTGAGGCTGTGGAGCTGTATGACGTCGATATGGTCCGTGTCGAGTTCCTTCAGGCTTGTTTCCACGTCTCGGATGACCTGCTTTCCAGATCGCCCGGTCGTTTTCGTCGCGACATGGACCCTGTCCCGCCTGCCCTTCAGCGCCCTCCCGACGATCTCCTCATTCCGGCCGCCCATGTAGACCCTGGCCGTATCGACGTAATTGACGCCGTGGTCGAAGGCCGTCTCCAGCACCTCCGCCTCCGGCGTCAGCATCGCCCCGAAGCTGATGACCGTGATCTTGAGCCCCGTTCGGCCCAGCGTCCGGTAAACGGGCTTCGGGAAGACGAACGCCGCCGGCGAGACGCCCTGGACGGCACCCGCGACGCCTTCCCATCCCAGAAGGGCGGTCGTGGTTCCCGCCACGCCGAGTTGCAGGAATTCTCTTCGATTCAGGTTGCCCATCGTTCAGCCTCCTTTCACGAACAAGAGGGACTGCGGGAGGGATACATGTTCGATGTTTTTCCGACCCTATCACGTTTCGGCGAGGGATGAAACGGTTCTCCAGCGGGCGGCCTGCTCCCCGGGAAACCGGCGTGTTTTTCAGTGAAAAGGCTGGATTCCCAGCGTTCCAGACGGCGTCGCACTATCGATTGAGCGTAATTTCCCTTGAATTCGGCGTCCCGAATTTGCCTTTGGAACCGGGCTGAAGGGTGATCACGATTTTGTCGGTGCCGGAGGGAGCGTACGATACGATGTAATCGCCGACGGCCGTGTAATCGGAGTTGAGCAGGTTTGCGACGTCCGCGTTCGTAACGGCCCTGCCTGACGGATTGCTGACCGTCATTTTCGCCTGAGCGATCTGGACATTCGACGCCGCTGCGGCAAGCGCGCTCATGCCGGCGATGTTCCGAGCGTCGTTCTGGGGGGGTTCCCTTCCCGCAATCGGCTGCTGCAGACCCGGGCCGGCGGCGGGTCTGCCCGCCTCGATCTTGTCCGCGTCTTTCCGCCCCTGGGGCCCTAGAAACCCGGGGATCGCGTACAGCGCCAGAACGCACAGGACGACCAGTACCAGCACGATAGAGACGAGGGTAAACCCACGCCTCAAAAACAGGTCTGATTTATTTTTGCACTGCAGCATGGCCTGATTCCTTTCATCCTATGCCCCACCGATCCGAAGTACGGGCTTGACGGCGCCGCCCCGGCGGGAATCGGCGATAGCCCGGTTGATATCCCGGAAGGCATAGAATTTCATCAGCCGGTCGAAGGGAAACCGCCCGGCCCGGTACAGCTCGATCAGCCTCGGGATGAACTGCTGCGGCACGGCGTCGCCCTGGATGATGCCGACGGTTTTCCGCCTTCCCGGCAGCCTTTCGCCCTCCTCGCCGGTCATGAGCGCCACGGTGCCGCGAGGATTCAGGACGGCGGCGGCGATCCGGTGCATGCCGGGATCGCCCGTCGTCTCCACCACGTAATCAACGCCGCGGCCGGTGATTGCCGCGATGCCCGTCGCGACCTCCCGGCGGCGGCTGTCAATGATGTGGGTGGCGCCCAGTTCGATGGCCAGCCCGAGCCTTCCCGGCTTGATGTCCACACCGATGATCGGACCGGCGCCGGCAAGGCTCGCCGCCATGACGGAAGAAAGGCCCACCGCCCCCGTTCCGAACACGGCGATGCTTTCCCCGCTTGCAACCTTGAGCGAATTCATCACCGTGCCGGCCCCGGTCTGTACACCGCAGCCCAGCGGGGCCAGGACCTCCAGCGGCAGGTCCCCGGAGACCCGGACGAGGTTTCTCTCCGTGACAAGGGCGTGGGTGGAAAAGGAGGACTGGCCGAAGAAGTGGCCCTGCACGCCGCTTCGATGCAGCGCATTGCTGCCGTCGAGGCGCCGGAAGCCGAAATTTGCTTCCCCAAAGCGGCTGCAGCGGGCGGGACGGCCGCTCCGGCAGGGACGGCACCGGCCGCAAGACTGATACGAGAGGACGACGGGATCGCCGGTCCGGACGCCCTTTGCGCCCGACCCCGCCCGCTCCACGACGCCTGCCCCTTCGTGGCCCAGCACCAGCGCCCCATCGGATTCGTCCCAGCCGTCGATGTACGAAATATCCGTGTGGCAGATGCCCGAGGCGACGAGACGCACCAGGACCTCGTCGTCCCGGGGCCCTTCCAGTTCGAGGGTCTCGATCGTCAGCGGCCCGCCCCGCCGGCGCAGAACGGCGGCCTGGATCCTGTGAACTTCCTCTTCAGGGCGTGTCTTCATGATTTCACCCCGATTGCCCTGACTGCGAAAAGGGTCGGCCCCCCTTTACCGGGTCAGACCGGCAGCACGACCTCTTCGAGCCGGTCCGGGGCCGTGGTGAGGGAAAGGCATCCGTCGCCCGTCACCAGCACCGTGTCAGAATGGCGGAATCCGCCGACGTCCGGCAGGTAAATGCCCGGCTCGATGCTGATCACCATGTTTTTCTCCAGCACGTCGCCGGAGCCCAAGGCGATCCAGGGGGGCTCGTGACCGGTAATCCCGAAGCCGTGACCGGTTCGGTGAAGGATGGCATCGCCGTATCCCCGCCTTTTCAGGAGGTTCAGAACGGCCTCATCCACTTCGGCCGCCACGGCGCCGGGCTTGACCAGCTCGTAGGCCAGGGCCCGCGCCTCCATGCAGGCTTCAAAGGGGCGACGCGAGTCCTCCGGGACCCGGCCCAGGAAATACGTGCGCTCCAGCTCGGCGGAATAGCCGTCGGCCTGGGCCGTGACGATGACGACGTTGGGACCGCCCTCCTCGAGCTGCTCGAACAACCCGGGCACGGAATGGGGCTGGGCGGATAGTTTTTTCGGCCAGACGGCGCAGAGGAACTTCGAGACCAGGAGATTGGCGTTGGGAATTTCCATGAGAACCACCCCCATCATCTGGCGGACGCTGTCGCCGTACAGGGTCATTTCCATGGCGCCCGGCTTGCTCAGCTCGAAGCATTTGGCCAGTCCGGCATTCACGACCCGAGAGGCATAGGCAATGCGGCCCGCTTCGTAATCCGTCTTGACCAGGCGGGCCTCGTCGATCACGTCGACGGCCTTGAGCCGGCCGGGCATGACGGCCTGCTGGGCAATGCTCAGCGACGGTTCGATACCGACCCGCGCCCCGCCGGGAATGACGTCCCTGAGCACGTCCACATACGTCCGCCCCTTGGGCGCCGGAAATTCATAATAGGTACGGTATTCCACCGGAAGCAGGACCCGGCTTTCCGCATGGCTCACTTCGAGCCCCGGCAGGATCAGCACGGGGACGCCGTCCAGGGGGATCACCAGGAAAAAGGGGCGCTCAAAGGGGACATAGGCAAAGTTGGTCAGGTAATACACGTTGTCGGTATGTCCGGCGACATAGCAATCCAGCCCTTCCCGGGCCATCAGGGCGCGGACCTTGTTCATCCGCAGTTCCAGTTCCTCCCCTGGCGGGGGTATCTTGACCGGTTCGATCATTTCCCTGTCTCCTCCGATCTGTTCTTTACCGGACCACCATCAGTTTACCGTCGATGTCACCGATGAAGACCGGCAGCTCCGACGTCGAGCCGTCCGTTGATTTGCTCCGGATCAGCTCCTCGCTCCCATCGTATATATGCCAGAGATTGTTCACCTTCGACGCCTTCAGCTTCCTGCGGTCGATTACGGCCAGCCTGCTTTTGAAAATATCTTCCTTCAGCATGGAAGCAAGCCCCTCCTTCATCTCCGCCGGTGGCCGCCCGTAAGCCCGGGCGTAGTCTTCCACCTTGACGGCCATCGCCTGGAGAATCGATCCGGCGTCTTTCTTGCGGAACAGGCCGTAGAACCTGACCGCGTATTCCAGGACCTCCTTTTCGCGGAAACGCGATGGCTTCGCGGACAGCAGATGGCTGCTGAAGTCCAGGTCGGACTGGAACGTTCTGCTGACGGCCTTCAGCGATCCGCCGGACAGGTCGGCGTCGGTCAGCTCCATGTTGAGCAGTTTTCCCCTGTCGCCGGTGCTGGTGATATCGCCCATAAACAGTTCGGAGACTCCCACGGAGAAATTAGCCGGGGCTTTCAGGTCCTTCTTGCCGAGGACCGCCTTGATCTCGTTGCCGCCGGTCAGCCAGATGTTCACGGCGGCGGTGCCGGTGACCGGCCCCCCCTTGAACTCGCTGACAGTGAAACCGTTGATCATGAGCCGGCCGCTGACGTTCCCGCCCTGCCACGAGACCTGGTAGATCCGGGTTTTCCCGCCGTCTCCGCTTTCGGCGGCCGCCGGCATGACGGAACACACGACGGCCAGTGCGACCAGAAGAGCTCCGATACCGTGCTTCATTGCCTCAAACCTCGACTTTCCCGGCCGGCTCCGGAACGCGGCCGATTTCAGAGAGGGGTCATGGAGACTGCCATCCCATGATGGGCACCGTGCTGATGCTGTTCTTCGGACTGCCCGAGATGATCCGGTCGCTGTAGGATACGTAGACCAGAACGTTGCGTTTGCGGTCATAGAAACGAACGACTTGAAGCGACTTGAAAACAAGGCTGCGCTGTTCGTCAAAGACGCGCTCACCGTCCTTGAGCTCTCCCACGAACCGGATCGGCCCGATCTGGCGGCAGGCAATGCCGGCGTCGCTCGTATCCTCCGCCACGCCCATGGCGCCTTTGACGCCGCCGGTCTGGGCCCGGGAGATATGGCAGGCCACGCCCTGCACCTTGGGATCGTCGAAGCCGTCCACGACGATCTTGTCATTGGGACCGATCCACCGGAACTGGGTGCTCACCGAGCCGGTCGTCCCGCGCTCGGGGCGACTGACGATCCACCACCCGATCAACACGATTACCAGCAGGATTGCGACGCCGGTCACCACGAGGTACTTCTTCATGACGGTTCACCTGTTTCGATTCAATGTCTCTGGATTGTCACTTCAGTTCCCGGAACCGGGCCTCGAAGGCAGTGATGTCTTCGAGGCGGATCAGGGCGTCATAAAAATCCCGGCCGGACAGCTTCTCCAGGTGGATCAGGTGATCGCCGATGGATTTGACGGAACCCTGAAGGGTTTTCCCCGAACGGAGGTGAATCACCACGTTCTTGCCGGCATAGATCTTCAGGTTGTCCCTGATCGAACCGGCCGTCTCGAACTTCGCACCTTCCACGGCCACGGCCGATCTGGCCTGGGCCGCCACGGGACAGAGGACGGACACGGCCGCAAACAGCACGACGGCCGCCGCCACCGCGAATACGATCCGATGCGCTCTTTTCATACGCCCTCCCAAAAAATGGTCAGATGTTTTTTGCCTTGCGAAAAAATGCCCGGCTCCTTTATCCCTCTTTCAGCCTTTTGAACCGGATCTCACACCGGTCATACCCCTTGGCGATGGTCCTGCCCAGCTCCAGTTCGCAGCCGAATGACGCGGCAATGCCCCGGTCTCCCTGCATGGTGATATCGCAGAGCCTTGCGATCTGATCATCCGAAGCTCCCCAGTACTGCCATGCCGCCATGAGCGGACAATAGTGAAAGTCGATCTCCAGCCGGTCGTCCGTGCAGGACAGGATCTTCATCTCGAAGACAATCCTCGCCGGCAGGGTGAAAAGCTTTTTCTTCAGCCCTTTCAGGCTTTGGGTGCGCGCATCGGCAACGAGCTGCTCGCCCTGGAAGCACCCGCATCGCATGATCGCCGCTTTCGCGAATTCCTCCGTCCGGATGCCCTGCTTTTCCGCTTCGTCCAGGAGAAGATACAGCCAGGTGGCCCGATGCTCCAGTGTCGACCGTATTGCCCTGATCAGCCTGCCTTTGTACCTGGGTTCGTTTCTGATATTCAACATCCCGTCGTCTCCGTTCATCCTGATAACGACCATGCCATGAAAGGGGGCGGAATAACATCCGTCCCCTTTCATGGCGCTTCGGCGCTACGGCCTGACCGATCCAACTGCCAGATCTTTGAAAACGGCCATCAGGACCGGCGCAATCGCCGCGTCCTTTTTCTTCACCTGCTCCCAGTCGATGACATGCCGGGCCATCTTCTCGACGACCGGCTTCAGCCTGTGGTTCGCCGGATCCGCCAGGACAAAACGGGTCACGAGGGCCTGGTAGAAGGCGCCGAGCGAGACGTCCCTCTTGACCGTCATGTCATCCGACACCCGCCTGGCGGCGGGAACGGCGGCCAGCAGCTTCTCTTCGGAGAGAGCAAAGCGTTCGTCCGGGAGCGGCCGGTTCAGCGCGATTTCATCCAGGACGAGGAACGGCCGGGCCGCGTTGATGTCGGCCTTGAAGAACTCGACACGGCTGAAGGGACCCTCGCTTCTCGACGGCGTCACGTACGCCAGAAACCGTCCCCCCCGCCGGGTCTTCCCCTCGACGACAAAGCGGTTTCCCTCCGCCTTGGCAATCCCTACTGCCTGATCCGCCCCGGCCATGACGGAACGGAGGTCGACGACCACGTCGTCGGGCCTTGCCTCTTCCCTGTTCCCCTTGCCGTCCTCCGGCTGATGAACCCCGAATCCAAGCTTCAGGCTCTCGTCGGCGGAATCCATCCGAAGGACAAACTGCGGCGCCGCCTTGCCCAGCAGGACTTCCGAGGCGACAGGATCGTAAAACAGGTAGGACTTCCCGGCACCGACCAGGATCGGCATCCCGTCGCGGGGGTCCAGGACATACAGGCTGTGCCTGCCGGGCTGTTTCCCCGCGACCATGAACCGCAGCAGAATGCCGTCGATGTCGAGGGTGCCTCTGACCTCGAAGGTCGAGATTTTCCCGTCCTCCAGGGAGATGCGGGGCGCCAGCCGGACCAGATCCTGGATATCCGGCTCGCCGGCCGTTTCACCGAACGCATGCCCGCAGCTTACCGCCAGAAGCACCGCAACGATCACGGCCGGGAACGTCTTTTTCATGGTCGTCCTCTGTCTCCCGAAACGAGTTGGTTCATTGTTGCCCCGCATGAACAAACCCGTTCCTTTTCCGATATTTACGCGGAGTGTATGAAGATCGGTCCTGCGTGTCAATCAAATAGGAACAGAAACGTTGGAGTTGGAATGCCCGGCTCTTGCCCAGGTCTGTTCCGAATAGTAATCAAAACACCTCCGAATGACTAATTAAATTGACACATAAGGAAGCGCTTTTTATACTCGCTCCGTGAAAACACACGATCTTACCCATCTCGATCCCCGGATCGCGGAAGCGGAAAAGCGGACCGGCGCCCAGATCGTCCTGGCGGTCGTCGAACGGTGCGACTCCTATCCCGAACTGCCGTGGAAGGCCTTCGCCCTGGGATCGGCCGTCGCAGGACTCGCGGTTTCCGCAGGGGCGATGCTGCAGCCCGGATGGTATTCGGGATCCGAGGTCATGCTCTCCCTGGCACTGACGCTTGCAGCCGGCGTCGCCTGCGCCCTCCTGTGCGTTTGCCTTCCCGCTTTCGCCCGGCTCTTCCTCGACACGCATCGCGCTTCCGACGAGGTGCGGCAATCCGCCTCGGACCTTTTCCTCTCCCGTGAAATCTTCGCCACCCGCAGGCGGACGGGCATTCTGCTCCTCGTCAGCCTGTTCGAGCGGCAGGTGGTCATCCTTCCCGACACGGGAACAGGCCGGCGACTGAGCAGGGACGACCTGCAGGCGGTCATTGCGCGGATGACGGCTTCCCTCAAGGGCGGCCAGGTCTCCCGCGCCCTGGAAGACGGGCTGGATGCCCTGCAGGAGTTTCTGGCCCGCACAGCAACCGGGGAACCCGTGGAAAACGAGCTTCCCGACGGGGTCATCGAGGAGAAGGGTCCATGAGAAAAGCCCTGCGACTTGCACTCATTGCGGCGATTCTCCTGGCGGCCGTGCTCGCCGCGGCCGCGGACGTCCCCTACCTCTCCGGCCGCGTGACCGACAATGCGGAGATTCTCTCGCCGGAGGTGCGCCGCTCGCTGACCGAACAGCTCAAAAGCCACGAGGAGCGGACGAGCAACCAGATCGCCGTGCTCACCGTGCCCACGATCGTGGAGGAGAGCATCGAGGATTACGCCGTCCGTGTCTTCGAGTCATGGAAGCTCGGCCGGAAAGGGAAGGACAACGGCATCCTGATCGTTGTCGTGCCCAACGACCGGCGCATGCGCATCGAGGTTGGATACGGCCTCGAAGGCACGCTCACCGACGGCATGGCCGGCCGGATCATCCGGACCGCCATGACACCCCGTTTCAAGGACGGGGATTACAACGGCGGCGTCGCGGCGGGCGTTAAAGAGGTGATCGGCGTGCTGGAGGGGGGCAAGGGGCCCGATGCCGGAGAGACGGCGTCCGGGGAAACGGGAGCCGGCCGGAAGCCCGCCTCGTCCGGCTTTGTGCTGGAAGGACCGGAGCTTTCCATCATCGAGCGCATCCTGCTGGGCGCCTTCATTTTCGGCATCATCGGCCTGTTTACGGTGATCGGCGTCCTGACGCCCGGAGCGGGCTGGTTCCTCTACTTCTTCCTGATCCCGTTCTGGGCCATGTTTCCGATTGTCGTCGTCGGCACGACCGGCGCGTTCTACCTGCTGGGAACCTACGTGATCGGGTTCCCCATCGCCAAGATCCTGCTCGCCAGGTCGAACCTGGGCAAGAAGCTGAAGGATGGGTTCAACACCAAGGGAAGCGCCACCATCGGCGGATTCACGTTCACATCCGGGGGCGGTTCCGGATCGAGCTTTTCCGGAGGATCGAGCTTCTCCGGCGGCGGCGGATCCTCCGGCGGCGGCGGGGCGTCCGGCGGCTGGTGAGTGCCGCCGAAGCCCCGGACCGAACCGCGGATCGAATTACTTCCAGATCCTCTTCAAGGCGTCCACGGCCGTGTCGGCAACACTTCCGGCCTTTGACTTTGCCGCGCTTCCGCTACTGGAGGCCTCTTCCTTCACCGAGTCGGCAGCACCGGCGGCAGCTTCCTTCGCACCCTCGGAAGAGCCGCCCGCCATCACGGCCTTGTAGCATTTATCCTGTTCGTAACCCGATTTATAGATGGGATTGTAGAAACAATCGACGGCGGCCTTGTTCGATTTCCAATCGTTGTAGCACTTCAGCCCTCCTTCGGATGAGCACTCTTCGACGATTGTGCAACCGCAGTCTTCCGGTGTCGGCCCGCACTTTTTATTCAGAAAATCCTGAACGGCTGCCTGGCCTTTGGGGCAGGTGAATGTGGGCGGCCAGTCCTGTTTCTCATTGCTTCCCATGCATGGTCCGATGACGACACCGGCTCCGAAAAGCAGGTCTTTGCGGTGCCAGCACTCGGACTGCATGCGTTGCGTCTTGCAGTCGGCGGGCTCGGTGTTGCCCGCGAGCCCGAATTTCGGCTTCCCGTAAGGGGAGCAGTCCACCATCTTCGAGTTGCCGACCCGCATCTCGCATTCCCGTGACGATCCCCTGCGGCAGCAGGCGCTGGCCTTCAGGAAGAGCCGGCAGCCGCATTTCTGCAGCTCGACGATGTCATAGTCCCAGCAGGTTCCCACGGGGGTGATGTAGTGCTTGCCGTCAAGCTGATTGGTCGTGCGCTGTCCGCCCATGCGCTTGATGCTGAGAACACGGTCCTTGACGTTGTTCTGCCCTTCCCACATCTTCTTTACCTGTGCCGTGGACGGCTCCGCAAAAGCTTCGCCGAATGCCAGCAGGAGCAGGCCCAGGCTGCATAAGACCACAACAGCCAGATACGTGTGTTTCTCTTTCCTCCAATCCATGCGCGACCTCCTGTTGATTATTGATTTTATATAAAAATTGGCCAGATTATATGCAGTGCACAATCGACCTGACCTATCTTCCCGACTGCTGTTTCTTCTCTTCCTCCTCCTGGAGCACGCGCCGCAGCACCTTCCCGATCAGCGACTTGGGAAGCATTTCGCGGAATTCGACGTACCGGGGCACCTTGTAGGCCGTCAGGCTCTCCTTGCAGAAGGCCTGCAGCTCTTCGGCGGTGCACCTCTGGTCCGGTTTCAGCACAACCCAGGCCTTAACGGCCTCCCCCTGCTCGGGGTCCCGGACGCCGGCCACGCCCACCTCGAGCACGGCCGGGTGCCTCGCGACGACCTCCTCCACCTCCCCAGGGAAGACCTGGTGGCCGCTGGGCTTGATCAACTCCTTCTTGCGCGAGGTGATGAACAGGTAGCCGTCCTCGTCCAGGTGGCCGACGTCGCCGGTATACAGCCAGCCGCCACGCAGCATCTCCGCGGTGGCCTCCGGGTTGTTCCGGTAGCCCTGCATGATCTGTGGCGACCGGATTGCGATCTCGCCGGTTTCCCCGGTCGGCATCTCCTTCTCGCCGGCGAGGATGTCAACGATCTTCACCTCCACGTCCGGGGTGGGCAGTCCGACGGCCCCTTCCTTCCATTTTCCCAGGATCGGTCCCATGGCGATGATGCCCGATTCCGTCAGGCCGTAGGCCTCGACGAGCTTCCCGCCGGTGAGGGCCTCCCAGCTTTTCTTGGTCTCCGGCAGGAGCGGCGCGGCGGCGGCCACGCACATCTTCATGGACCGGAAATCGATCTTGCCCGATTTCACATCCGGGTTGTTCATCAGGCCGATGAACAGCGTGGCGATGCCCGGGAAGAACCGCGGCCGGGTCGTCCGGATGGTGGACAAGAGGTCGGGAACGTCCCGGGGATTGGGCACCAGGACGATGGGCACCCGCGCATGCAGCAGGGTCGAGACCAGGATGATGTTGCCGTAGATGTGGAAGAGCGGCATCAGGAGAATCGTGACGTCGTCCCAGTCCGTAAGCAGCGTGGAAAACCAGGCGCGCGTCTGCATGCCGTTCTTGAAGATGCTTCCGTGGGAGATCATGACGCCCTTGGGCGTGCCCGTGGTTCCCCCGCTGAAGAGGATCAGCCCGGTGTCGTCCTGACTCAGCTTCACGTCGGGAATCGGGGCGCCTGCGTACTTCCGGATTGCATCCTGGAGCCACAGGTCGCCCGCCTCGATCTCCACATGGTGTCCCTGCTTCTTCTCCATCAGGAGCCCGAAGAGGAAGCGCTTCAGCGGCGCCAGGTACTCCTTGACCGACGTGGCGATGATCGTCTTCACGCCGGCCCGGCCCTGGACGCTCTTCAGCAGGCGGTAGAACGGGGTCATGACGATGGCGATCTCCGCCCCGGAGTCCTTCACCGTGTGCACAAGCTCGGCTTCGTTGTAGAGCGGGTTGACCGGCACCGCAACGCCCCCGGCTTTCCAGACGGCGAACTGGCAGATGAGCATTTGGGGGATGTTGGGCATCATGAGGGCCACGCGGTCGCCCTTCTTCACGCCGAGCCCGGCGAGCGCCCGCGCCACTCCTTCCACGTGCGCCCGGAACTGCCCGTAGGTGATGACGGTTCCCTTGAACCACATCATCGTGTGTCCCGGGCGCTGCCTTGCCGTGTCGTACACCTGATCCAGCAGGGTCCGGTCTGGGTAGGGCTCCAGGGTGCGGGGCACCCCCGCGTCGTAGTTTTTGAACCAGGGAAAGTCAGCCACGTCGTACCTCCTCCGAAAAAAGGGATTCGATCGGCATGAAGCGGATTTCAAATCCGATTCATGGCTGTTGCCTGAGAATGGGCGAACAAGGGGTCAGCCTCCTTATGATTGAATGCGGATCCGGCCGGCGACATCGAGAAAAAAATCGCGGGACCAGACCGTCAGGGCCTCGGGATTCAGAATGAAAGGCTCCACCTCCTTCCGGGCGCGATCGACATCGAGCCGGTCGATGGCCGCGACGAGCAGCCGGTCCAGGTCGGTCTTCGTCATCGGGGCCTGCTCCTTCCAGTGGCCGCTCTGTCGCATTCGCTGCTCCAGGTGCGGCAGATCCAGCTCCGGGTGATTGGCCGCATACCAGACGAAATCATACCAGTCCCGGCCCTTCACGCGGGTCTTCCACTGGCGGCACAGGAGGGCGTGCATCTTGCCGGCGAAGAGATCCGGCAGCACGTACGTTCGAACCGTAAAAGGAATCGGATGGAGAAGATACCTGGCCTCCGTTGAAAAACCCGGGGGCGGATCCGTATCGACCTCGAGGCGGATCCGGATTGCCTGGCCCCGGGGCAGTTCCCGGACGAGGTCCGACCCGACCTGAACGGTCAGCAATTGCCGCATGGTGTCGGCTTTCAGAAATGCCGACCGAACGGGGCCGGCCGCCTGCTTCGCCTTCTCCTGCACCGTAACGTCAAAGCCGAAGGCCCGGATCTCCCGCTCAAGCGAGCTGGTGTAACGGGAAAGGTCGAACCCGGGATCCGGTTCCAGCAACGAAAAATCCAGGTCTTCGGAAAAGCGGTCCAGCCCGTGAAAGATGCGGAGGGCCGTTCCGCCGTAGAAAGCGGCCTTTTCAAAAAAACGGCTCCGCCAGAGGCCGAGCAGGGCCATCTCCTGCAGAATCTCCCGCAGGGCGCGGGTATAGTCCTCCAGGCGACGGCATTCGTAGCGGGCCAGCATGCGGGCGACGGCCTCATTCATGCGGCAGCTTCTCCTCTCCACCCAGTTGGCGTACGACGGAAGCGGCGAGGCGGATCCGCCGGGAGCGGTAAAGGCCCGCCATTGCTTCCAGCCGGGAAGGATCCATGCCCGCCAGGCCGGCCGGATCGATCCTCAGGCTTTCCAGGAGATATCGCCGCATGTCGCCCATGGAACGAACGCCCGAGCGCCGGTCGTCCCGGATCCGGTCCGCCAGTGCCTTTTCCCGCGTCGCCATGAGAAACGCCCGTCCTCCTTCGATTTCCACACGGTCGATCCCCTCAGGGTAGCCTGCCAACGGCACGGACCGATAGATAAAGAGGCCCACGGGCGTGGCAAAACGCCTGTTCCGGCCGCAGGTCATCGACGTGACGGCCTCCGTCCGCTCCGGGATCAGGCCGTGATAGTGCAGGGCGTAGTCGAGGGAAACATAGGACGGCCCGTAGAGCATGTTCGCCAGGATCTCGCGCGAGTAAGGCCTGCGGGCATAAGCGGAGCCGAAAATGTAGATGCCCTTCTTGATGCGAACGATGTCGCCCCGCCGGAGGAGATCCGAGATCTTGTCACGCGGACGGGCATACTGCTGCAAGGTGTCCAGCAGGGCCTGGTAGTCGAATTCCTCGCCGGTGATGCGGTTTCGGATGTTCTGGATCATGGAGGTGTCCGTCAGGTTTTCGGAGAAAATAGCACAATTGAGCATGGTATGTCGACATTTTGTCGACTTACTGTGCTCAATTATGCATCCGGGCCGATGGTGGCCGCAATTCTTGACATCGGGCAGGCATTCGTCGATGATGGAGCCCGATTTGCCATCCGCCCTTCGTCTCCCGACCGTCCCGCGGGTGTTTTCCCCCGGGAGGGTTTTGGAATATCCGGCAGGCCGTGTTGCCGGGTCTCCGCAAGATTCGGCGCCGCAACCAGGTTCACCAGCCGACAACGGAACGACAAGACAAAGGAGGTCCGGCATGCGCAGACGGAACATCGGATTCGTCGTCCTGGCCGCCCTGTCGATCGCCCTCTTGATTCCGGCATTTTCGACAGCCCAGAAGAACGGCGCCGGGGACTCCCGGGAAACCTGCTACCGATGCCATCCCCAGATCAAATCCCTGAAAGAAGGATCCAGGCACGCGCCCCTCGCCTGCGGCACCTGCCACAGCGGCATGAAGGAGCACCTGCAGAAATCCAGCAACAAGCCGGCCGCGCTGGCCGTCGACCAGCCCGTCTGCGGCCGGTGCCACAGCGACCAGTTCGAGAGCTTCCGGATGGTCAACTACCAGGCCCAGGCCCGCAAGGAAAAAGGCGTGCCCGCCGGCCGCTCCCCCATGCAGGACAAGCTCCTGGCTCCCCACGGCTTCACGAAGGAGCACAACGAGCCGCGGGCGCACGTCTTCATGCTGACCGACCAGTTCGTGGTGGACCGCTTCATCGGCGGCCGCTTCCAGCACAAGAAGGGCTTTGCCGGCATCAACCAGACCGGCCGGGCCTGGGACGTCCTGGTCGACACGGGCCGGGAGCTGCCCGAGACCGCGAAGGCCGGGAACGCCACCTGCATCCAGTGCAAGACCTCCGACCACATCCTGACCTGGAAGCACATGGGCGACAAGGATCCGAAAGCGAAGTGGGACCGGGGGTCCGATATCGTCGCGATGTCCAAGGCGACGCAGAACCCCATGGGCTGCATTCACTGCCATGACGGCCACGGCGCCGCCCCCCGGGTCGTCCGGGACGCCCTCATCGAGGCGGTCGACCGGGAAGGCGCGCAGACCTTCGCCCGGAACGGGAAGACGGACATGAAGGTGGTCGATTTCCGGGGCTTCCGGAAGATCGGCGTCCTGGGCAAGACCGACTCCCGGATGATGTGCGCCCAGTGCCACGTGGAATACGCCTGCAACGCCGGGTTCGAGTTCGCCACGGGGAAGAAGGTGGGCTACGAGGACCGTCGCACGAACCATTACCCGATGAAGAACGCGAAGGACATCCTGGCCCATTACAAGAAGGTGAACTTCTACGATTTCCGGCATGCCGTGACGGGCGCCCGGCTGGTCAAGCTGCAGCACCCGGAGACGGAGACCTACTGGGGCAGCACCCACGACCGGGCCGGCGTCCAGTGCCACCAGTGCCACATGCCGAAGGTCAAGGCCGGATCGGGGAAGAGCTACACGACCCACGCCGTCGTCCGGCCCATCCACTCGGTCCGGGAGGCCTGCCTGGGCTGCCATCCCAAATCCACGGCGGAAGAGAAGCGCTACCAGATCGAGACGGTCCAGAACTACACGAAGGGCAAAATGCGGAAGGCCGAGTACTGGCTGGGGAAACTGATCGACACCTACGAGACGGCCCGGAGAACGGGGGTTCCCGAATCAGCCCTCGCACAGGCCCGGGAGAAGCACGAAGAGGCGCACGTCCTCTGGGAATGGTGGACCGCCGAGAACAGCGACGGCTGGCACAACCCGGAGCTGGCGAGGGAAAGCCTGGCCGCCTCCATCATCGCCTCCCGGCAGGGCATCGACGTCCTGACCAAGGCCATGGAGGGCAAGCGATAAGCCGGATCCGGGATCCGGTTGACCGCCCCCCTCCGGAAACAGCAATACGCAAGACAAAAGGGGCGCTCACGCCCCTTGTGTCTTGTCTGAGCCATGTCCGGTCCATCGGTTCAGGGCAGCCCCGCACCGGGCACTTCCACCTTGAGGGCCCAGATGGCGGCCTCATGGGCACCTTTCCGCAGGTGCTCCTGGAAATCCGGGGCAACGCAGATGAACAGGGTCCGGCGGTCCGGTCCTCCCAATGCACAAGCATATGCCCCCTGGCTCCCCGTGGAGATTTCGTCCAGCACCCGGCCCCCTTCGGCGACACGAAGCAACCGGTTGCCGATCGCATCGGCAATCCATACGGCGCCCTCGGCATCCATCGCCCCTCCGTCGGGCGCCACCTTCGCCTGGGGGAACACCTCCGCGAGTTCGCACCCCTGGGGGAGAGAGCCGAAGCAGGCCCAGTCACGCCTCGGCCCCAGAGTGCCGTCTGCCTTGATGTCAAAGGCCGAGATCCGGTTTCCGAAGGTTTCGTTGACGATCAGGGTCCGGCTGTCGGGCGTGATCATGGCCGCATTGGGGAAAAACAGATCCTCCGCCGCCACACTGACTTTGCCGTCCAGGTCCACGCGGGCAAGCTTGGCGGTCTTCAGGGGGGCGCCTCCCATCAGGTCGAATCCGAAGTTGCCCACGTAGGCCCGGCCCTTTGCATCGACCACCATGTCGTTGCACGAGCCCCCGGCGATGCCCGACAGGTCTGCATGCACGACCAGCGATCCGTCCGGTTCGCGCCGCAGAACCTTTCTGCCGAGCATGGAGACGATCAGCAGGCGGCCGTCCGGCAGCCAGCCCAGGCCGGACGGCTGCTGCTCCACGGTGGCGATCTTCTCCACACTGCCGTCCATGCCGGCGGCAATCACCTGATGGGAGTAAAAGTCCGAAAGCCACAGGCGGCCGTCATGCCACCTGGGCGCCTCCAGGAAATCATAGCCGGAAATGATGGTGGAAAATTCTCGCGACGTTATGATTCGGAGACCTCCTTTCAAGGTTGGTGGGGGGGGGAAGTTGACCAAGGTGCGTTTACACATTATCAACGATCGGTTTCGTTGTTATGGTCTACTGGTTACCCTCCATCTGAACACCACTAACTTTAAACATTTGGAGGATACGTCCGACTTCTGTTGCTGCCACTGTTTGCCTTAAATTTGGAAGAATATCTTCAATAACTTCTTTAAATGTTAGAATACGAATAGGATTTCCTTCAAGTGCACGTCTGAACTCTTGATCATTTTCCCATACAGAACGGTCTCCATTAATCTTTGCAACAGCTAATATGTATGTAAATTTTTTCATACCTGTATTATCTTGAATAACCTTGATAAATGCTTCAGACCACTTGGGGATCACAAGTTCACGGAATCCTCTCCAAGCTTCTCTCCCTCGAACCGTCCTTTGATTGCGAATACAATTAAGCTCAAACGTTGGGTTAAAGCCACTCTGCCAACTCTTGCAACTGACGGCATAAACCCTATTTGAGCCTTCTAACAAGGGATTTATTGCAAGGATGTCAATATCGCTGTGGTTTGAATCTTGATTTGAAACGAAGTCAGGATGATCTTTTCGAGGCAAATACTTGATGTTGTGACGAACGAAGTATCCTTTGTGTATAAGATATTCTTCAATTAACTGCTCAAGAATATCTTCTTTGGTAGCCATTGCTGCCCCCTTTCAGAAGAACGGTTCATAAACCACCGATTTCTTCTTTCTTTGAAAAGTATTGATACGAACAAGTCCGTTGCTGTCATTATATTTATTAATCTATATAGAGATTACAATTATTAAACAAAGTACTTATTCAGTGGACAGCTGATTTTCGACTTATGTTCTCTTCTTAGGTGGATGGATATTTGATGCTCTGAGATTTTCTTACTACAGATTAAACATTTAACAAATATCTTTCTTAACATTTTCTTGTAAAGATACTTGCAGTAGTCATCTTGCATGGGCCTACTATTCAGAGAATGAGCTTTCTCCAAATGCTTGAGCATTTTACTCTTTGACACCTTTTGTCCACACAGAAGGCAAGTTACACTTATCAATCTATCAATTCTAACCGAATCAACAGATTTCGCCTTGTAAAATGCACGATGTTGTAGATATTTTGATGAATTCTTGAACATAATTATTAATTTATTGATTAACTTCTCTTATTAGTTTTACCTTCGACATATGAACTACTTCAAGAATCCTGTCAATGCATTCGTCAAAGTCTTTTTCCAATTCATGCTGCCAAATGCGAATAACTTTCCATCCCATTTTATTTAGTTTTCCATGGTTCGTGTTGTCTCGTTCTCGATTTTTAGTTATTTTTATTTTCCAGAAATCAGATACCTTGCTTTCCCATTCAGGAAATCCATACCCATGCCAAAAATCTCCATCTACAAAAACAACAATTCTTGCTCTACTAAAAACAATATCCGGCTTGCCGGGAAGACTTTTTACATGTTTTCGGAATCGCAGTCCTTTCCTGTGGAGCGCTGATCGTACGCGTACCTCAAGGCCCGTATCTTTCCCCTTAATGCGGGACATACAGTAACTACGTTGCTCTGGTGTCAGGTTATCTGGCATTTCAAAATTCTTTAAATCTTTGTATTTTCATCACCCATGTCGATGTCGGCATTTCCTTGCTGTCTGCATGCCGCAGAATTCATTAAAATCACACTCCAAACAACGTGACTCGTTAGTTGGATTCCGTGGCACACCCGTTGGTCCCGCCTTAAACTCGCGATTACGTATTCTAGCGGCAATCTGTGCTATTTCCTTTTTGGCCTCATCAAGAGCATCGTTATGTAAGGGTACTTGTAGTTCCGCCCGTAACAAATCATCAGCATCAAGATACCGAACGAGTCCTAATTCCGGCTGATATTCCAGTTCTTTCTTTGCAGCCACGGCATATAGTGCGATCTGTAATTTCATTTCGTTTTCACTAAGCGCAAGGCGACTGTCGGACTCAGGTTCTCCAGACTTGAAGTCGATCAGCGTGACTCGTGGAGGGTCATCCTGCCGGACGATGTCAATCGCCCCGGAAATGAGTGCACCTCCACTACCATCTTCATATTCAATAAGCGTTTCGAATTCTTTTTCGGGTTCGAAGGTTAGTCTGCTAAGCTCTGACGCGTACTGCGTCACATAGTCGGCAACGATCTGCACTCCCTTGGTGCGCATCCTGGCCGCGGGATCTCCAGTCGTATAACGAAGGTAAAAAAGACCCCGCTCGATAAATATCCGGATTCCTTGTTCCAAGGCACTGCGGTCTGATGCAAGCGCGGCCCATTTCTTCGGTTCGGAGTGAATTGCCCGCATTAGGTTATGAACACCACGCCCATAGCCGAACGCCTGGTCTATGGTGGGCGAGAAACCAAGCACCTTTCTAAGATAAAAATCATGCGGACACTCGATATAGTAGCGGAGGTCGGAGAAAGAGGTCGCCAGTCTGATGTCGCGTTGGTGCTCTTTGGGTGCATACCTTAGTTCGCTCAAGAGCTGCTCCGGGTCTTCAGTAACCACACCTCCACTTTTAGTAATCATGGGACCAAGTTCATTGATGAATCGCGATGTTTGCCTCCCGGAATGACTGACGAAAAGGAATCGTTCAGATCTCGTGATCGCCACGTACATTAGCCGCCGCTCACCGTCATAATTCTCATTGTCGGCCAGCCCAGCGATGTCACATTCCCGAACGATGCGACCAGCAAGAGGTAGATTAAGTCTTCTACGGGCAAAACCGCTTGGAAATCTCCGTGCATTCACGTCTGCGAGAAAAACAATTGGGAATTCTAAGCCCTTTGCAGCATGTATGGTGCTGATACTCACCGCCTCAGGTTGTACCATGAGAGGTTGTTCCTCTGTCCGACCTTCTTCAGCTCCATATTGGAAAAGGCCTATAATCTGCCATGGATAGTCTTTAACACTTGTCCAGCCCGGGGTTTCGATGCCGGTGACTAATCTACTTAAAGCACCTAAGTGGAATAGTGCTGACTGTCCACGCCCATCACATGTGTCCCATGCCGCGACTTCAGCCTCCGAAAGCAGCATATGGAAAATTTTCTGCGGAAAAACGCGTCGGAGCTCATGTCGAGAGGTTACGAATTCTCGTAGTTGGGGACTCAGTAAGGTCGATGCTTGAGCAGAGGTTATTCCGCGATTCTGAGCTATTCGGGCCTGAAGTGTTTGTGCTGCGTAAAAAACCCTGTCTTCGACTTCTCGTCCGAAAGCAAGACCTGTGCGGCGAATCGCTCGCGCCGCTTCCCGAAGAACAGGCACCGGCTCCGCGGGGCACCCGAGGACTGAATTGATTCTGTTAGGAAGACTCTTTGGGTTATGGTTGGAACCGTAGAATGCATTTACTCCGGCTGAGACAGCCAAAGCGGCAACAAAAAAAAGAACCTCTGGCTGTGAAAACAAGTCGGGTCCTGCACGCACGACGCATGGAATGCCTGCTGCTTCAAGGGCTTGCATATAGGTCCGAACATCCGTCGATGAGCGGACAAGAATAACTGCATCTGCGAGTGTTAATCCGCGATGGGAACCATCCTTTTTATCATGCCTTGCACCTTCGGCTTCGGAGGGCACTAATATGCGGATTGCTTCGGAAATCCACTTGGCTTCACGTGCGCGCTCGCTGAAAGAAACCAGTGCAACGTGGGATTTATGATGGTCACACCGTCCAGTATTCCCGTGTTTCATTTCCGGTGTCTCCATTGAACGAACCTGTCCAATGGTACCAGCCCATTCATTGGCCACGTTTATGACCCTTGGCGTCGAACGAAAATTCTCCTGGAGATCGACAACCTCAGAATCCAAGGGCCTTGATTTAAATTGCTCCCAAAGTTCGGCGACAATTTCAACTTTCGCACCTCTAAAGCCATAAATAGCCTGGCGATGGTCCCCTACAGCGGTCAGCCGTCCTGACCTTGTGACAAACAACTCTATGAGTTTCCGCTGAACCGGATTAATATCTTGCACCTCATCTACAACGAGGTGAATTCCCTGCTCGGCAAGTATATTAATCCTTTCACTGTCCTGTTGAAGACGGCGGATGAACTCGCTTTGTGATGAACTAAAATCCAGAAATCGTCGACATCGAATATATGCATAATAGCGGGCCGCTGAAATAGCGAATGCTTCGGCCGCAGGCGTATCACCAACATCCGTGAGCAATCTCGCCTTTTTACACCATTGATTCTCAATAACACCGAGTTCATAGGGCGGCACGTCACGAGGCAGTTCAATCTGAAAAAGATCATGTTCCTGAAGCTGATCATAAGCTTGGGTGAAACTTTTCAAAGTTGCATACTGTCCTTGGCTAAGTGCAGTACTAAGTGAATTCAAACCAAGCAGGCCATGATATCCTCGAAGGATTAGGGCAGCCCGTGCGCTCTCGTCTAGTATGTCGTAATTATGGTATTCATCGGGCCAATATTCACGGAGTTTCGCCAAACAGAACCCATGAATTGTTCCTATATACATTCCTCCTAATGAAGCTTCAGCACCTTCTGAAGAGGTTTTATCAAGCCAATTTCGGATCCGAAACTTCATTTCCTCGGCTGCACGGTCAGTAAACGTGAACGCGACGATGTTTTCCTTAGAGACTCCCTCGACACCAACCCACCACCCAATGCGGCGGGCCATCACTTCAGTTTTTCCCGAACCAGCTCCCGCTACCACCAGAACGTTCCGCTTGGGAGACTTCACGGCTTCTGCTTGCTTATTCGTCAAACCCATTAACAATATGTCACTGATGGATGGCAAAACGGTCCTCCTATCTTGATTGTTGCAGCAGGAGTTTGAAAATGGCCTTGGCGTGCGCTGCAATAAAAGGAGGCGGCAATGCGTTGCCTATCATCAAGGCCACGGCGGTCTTGTTGTCAGTGGTGGGGAACTTATACTGGCGGGGAAACCCTTGCAGAAGAGCTGCTTCGCGCATGGTGATCGCACGGTTCTCCTCCGGATGTATGAACCTACCCTTGGACGGATTAAAACAGCCACTAGTGATCGTCGGGGCAACATCATTCCAAGCCATGCGCCCGTAAACATCTTTGAAGCCGTCACATCGTTTGTGGCACTCGAGTTGGAACTCCACCGGCAGATCTCTGCGGCTTCCGCCATCCTTCGGAATAAGCTGGATGATCTCCAAAACTTTCGGGGTCCGACTCTCGGGCATGTCATGTACGGGGTCCCCGCTTTGTCCCGCTTTTGGGAGACCACCGATTGCTTCTTTAACTGTCTTTTGTCTGCCGTTCTTTTCGGCAAAAGGAATATCCATGCCCATTCCAGCC
This sequence comes from Syntrophaceae bacterium, assembly GCA_013177825.1. Taxonomy (NCBI): domain Bacteria; kingdom Pseudomonadati; phylum Thermodesulfobacteriota; class Syntrophia; order Syntrophales; family Syntrophaceae; species Syntrophaceae bacterium. Next base: position 87,209 of record JABLXX010000003.1, on the reverse strand, counting down.
AGGTAGATCAGCCGGCGTCTACGTTGAGGAACCCCATACTCAGCTGCGTTTAGAATGCAATAGTCGCCCTGGTAGCCAAATCTTTTCAAATTGCTACAAAAAGTCCCGAATCGTTTGTCACCCGCAAGCCCGGGGACGTTTTCCATCATCACGGCTCGTGGACGGAGAGCCTTCACAAACCGTTCAAACTCTATCAACAGGTCGTTTCGCGGGTCATCGACACTGAAAGCCCCATTCCTGGTCCGCATCGTAGAAAAGCCCTGGCATGGTGGACATCCGGCTAGGAGATCGAGCTCACCTTTCCTCAGTCCCAGAGTATCGAGTAGTTTCCGTGGCTCAAGTTTTCTGATGTCTGTTTCCCACAATGTAACATTGTGATGATTTGCTCTATAGGTCTTGATTGATAGTGGATCGACATCAACCGCGCCCACGACCTGGAATCCTGCTCTTTTCAAACCAACAGTCAGTCCACCACAACCACAGAAAAGATCGACTGCTTTCAGTTTATTAGAATATGTTCTTGTTTGTTGGGCCGAAGTCATAAATCTCAAGTTGTAAACAACCAATCTCCAATTCTTTGATTTAGAAAATGTTCTAACCTTTTCCCCAAGCAACAGAGTATTAATCATATCATCATTATCGAATATGATTTATCCTAGTTGCAATATTTCTATTATGAAAAGTCATGACATCAGCCCTTCCGCCATCCCCCTGATCCTCTCCCCCATCGCCACCTTCTTCCTCCACTCCTCCGGGATGCCCCTCTCTCCGTAGTATGCCCCGGCGATCTGGCCGTAGATGGCGCCGGTGGTATCGGCGTCGTTGCCGAGGTTGACGGCCAGGAGGCAGCCCTCCTCGAAGGAACCGCCCTTGTGGAAGGCCCAGAGGGCCGCTTCGAGGGACTGGACGACGTAGCCGGTGCCCTTGATCTCGGGAGGCTCCTTGCGCTTGTAGGATCCGGCGGCGATGTCGGCGATTTCCGGGATGAGGGGCTTTTCTTCCCAATAGCCGGGATCGGGCGAGTAGAAATCGGTGAGGAGATCATTCTTGCCGGCGCCGTTCAGGGCGCCCCAGAGAAGGGCGCCGAAATAGCGGCAGGCGTCGACGGCGGCGAGGGCGCCATGGGTCGTGCGGGAGCTTTCACCGGACTGCTCGATGGCCTGCCGGGCGTCCCGGTGGAAGAACATGGGCACCGGGGCCAGGCGCATGAGGGAGCCGTTGCCGGCGGAGAAGGGGTCCGTGGAGCCGCTCAGGGGATTGCCGGTCTTCTCGAAGGCCGCGAGGGCGGTGCGGACTGTCGAGCCGATGTCGAAGCATTTCCCGGTGCTGCTGAGATAGCCTTCCCGCCACCACCGGCGGTAGCGCTCCATCTGGTCTTTGGGATTCATGCCCCGGCAGGCGATCAGGCTCTCCGCCAGACAGAGGGCCATGGAGGTGTCGTCGGTCCACTGGCCCGGCTCCAGGCCGAAGGGGCCGCCGCCGATCATGTTCACGAGGGGCCTGAAGGCGCCGGGGGCGCTGAACTCAACGGTCGTTCCCAGGGCATCGCCGACGGCGAGGCCGATGAGACAGCCACGGAAGCGTTCCGTCTTGTCCATTTGTCTGGCTCCGCACAGATTCTGCTTAGGGTGAATGCGACGGATGAAGAAATGCCCGGCGTTGCTTGTCCGGCAGCGCCGTCGAGGAGCCCGGTATCAGACCTTGGTTGTTCGTCGGTAACGGGTGACCGCGGGTGATGAAAGCATGGAGGTTTCCCGCACGGCGAAGATTGATAGCACAGCCACAGGAATACCGCAATGCCTGCGGATAGTTTATTATGTCATTTTTCGGTATCGCTACTGACAGGAAGAAAATTCCATGGCGTGGATTTGGAAGCGGGAGGAGCGTTCCAAATGATTCCAGATCGTAATCAGCTCTTGAAATAGCCCTGTTTTCCCTGGCCCGCATGGACGGCACCCGGTTCATTGCCATGGCTAAGAGCGGCTCGGGAATGAAGGAAGCGGCGGAGTAAAGTGATGTGGCAGCCCTGTCCCGGCTGTCCTAAGTCCTGGGTAAGAAACTGCCGGGCAGGCTGCCTCCGGAAAGGATGTGCTCAGGATTATCCCTGAACACTTCCCCCCTTATCGTTCCGGTCTGACAATCCCTGGCTCAGCTTTTCCAGCATTCTTCGGGCTTCCGCCAGATTGCGCTGAAACACGGCCTTCCCACGCGTCATGTCCCGGACCAGGCGATGATGGCCTTCATCCGCATTGATCTCTCTTTGCAGGATGGAGGCGGCCACCGATGACGTCTCCGGGCCTGCCATCGAGGCCATATCCCTTCCCAGGAGCCGGATACCAGCCATGGTCGGGTTGAAGTCTTCTGCCTCCATCAAGCCGGCCTCTTCAAACAAGCGATCCTGATTTCCCGCCTCTGCATAACTCAGCATGAGAAGCAGGAGGTCGGCTGCATCCTTCGGGCGCCCCGGATAACTCTCATGCCACGAGATGAGCTTCAGCAGGGCAAGGCCGGGAATGGTAGGAACTCTAACATCCAGCGAGGGGTTGACGGCCAGGCGGACAAGCAGGGAGGCGTCATGTGCCTCCTGGAAACCCAGTATACTCATGACGATTGCCTGATCGGGGGGCCAGCGGATTTCACGGCCGTTGATACTGACGGCGCCGAAGGGAACCATATCGATTTCCAGCATGCCGCAGCACATTCTGTGAGGCTCGCGAGTCAGAGTGAATGAGCCTGAGTCCAGGAGCGCCGAGGTCAGTTTCCCGTATTCATCCCAGCCGGCCACTTTGATGCCGATATCCAGGTCCCGCGTAGCCCTGCCTGCCTTGATGCCGTAGCAGTGTTCCAGCAGGATATCCCGGGCTGTCGCACCGACGACAAAGAAGGGAATCCCCAGGGCTCCCGTCGCCATATTGATACGCCGGAGGACATCGACGAGGATCGGCTCAAGCCGGCCGGACAAGTTGAATGATATGCGTTTCATAAATTCTGCGGGCTGCTTCCAGGTTGCGCTGGTCTCCCGTCGCCATCAGGTCGGCATACACCAGGATCGGGTGAACATGGTCGCCCTGAGGCGGAACCGCCTGCGGATTCCAGAAGCGCGCAAGCAGCATAACATCGCCGGCCGGGTCCTTGACCAGCCGATGTTCCCGGAGAATCGACGCATAAAGGGGATGATTGACGTAGAGAAGAATGTCCTGGGGTTTCAATTGACCGGTCAGCCTTGCCGCCGCCATTTCCCCACCCCACTGGGCCAATGCGGGATCGAGTTCAACTCCTTCCCACCATTCATCACGCCCCCGATAACGTCCGATCAGCAGCTTGGGACGAAGTTCCTCCCCGAAGGCTGCAATCCATCGCTCCAGAAGCTTGTCCCGGTCGACCAGCCGCGCCTTCCTTCTGCGCCCTTCCGCCGTTTCCAGCAGGAACCCCTGTTCCTTCAACTCCTGGAATACCCGGTTCACCATGCCCAGGGCGACCCCCGTTCCGGCCGCGATCGCCCGATACGGCTCCTGCTCCATTCCCGGATTGCAAAGGAGCGCGAAGAGAACCTTGAGTCCGGTCTTCTTGAAGATACGTCCGATGACAGGCCCCCGGGGCGGCTCCTCGCGGATGTTCCCCTTCACAAAGACAAACAGCGGCGGCTGATTCAGATAGACATTTCCGGCCTCGTCCATAAACTGGATCCCATACTGCCTTAACAGGCCGGCCAGCTTGCGGTTCACCTGCTGCGTCACCACGACGATCCGATCCGAATCTTTCTCCGCCCGCGTTGTCATCATGATGGCCATCGTCCTGCTCAGTCCCGGCATCAATCGAGGATCGAGGCGGATCCCCACCCCCTGCCTGCCGATCAGGATCTTCCTGTCGACTCCCTCGCCCTCGACAGTCAGATCAAGACCGGTCTCCCGGGCGCACGCACCGACAGCATCTGCGATCAGGTCATCTTCCCGGTAATTGTTCTTCATGGCACGTACCGTTCACTTTTTGTGCCTGTTCATTTTTTGTGAACATACAATATTCATGAACACACAACAACCTTTTTCTCCAAAAAAATTCAGGATGCTTCCCTCCGATTTCCGGCCTTGGATAAGAAAGGGACAGGCTACCGTCGGCCCGGCGCGGTGCACTGGTCGACGGACGACACCTGTCCCCTGCTTCCCAAATGATGCCGTTGTCAATACTGCGAGGGCGTCTCCGAGATGCCCAGCATCTTCCTCGCCACGGCCGGCGTGGCTACTTCCCGGCCCAGTTCCTTCGCCAGCCGGACGATGCGCTCCACCGCCTGGGCGTTGCTCTCCAGGAGTTTCCCCCGCCCGTACAGGACGCTGTCCTCCATGCCCACCCGGACGTGGCCGCCGCTGATGATCGACATCGTGTTGACGAAGAGCTGCGTCGGGCCGACACCGATGCACTGGAAGATCGACTCCTTCGGCAGGGCGTCGATCATGTTGACGATGTTGCGGGGGTGCGAAGAGACGCCGATGCCGCCGGAGGCGTTGGAGAAGATGAGGCTGAACCAGTAGGGCGGCCGGATCATCTTCTGCTCGATGAGGATGTTCACGAAGTTGAACTGCTGGGGGTTGTAGACCTCCATCTCGGGCTTGACGTTCCGTTCCGTCATGGTCTTCGCGAAGAGCTCGATCTCGGAGACCGTGACGGGGATGATGAACCCGTCGAGGTTCATCGGCTCGTCGCGCCCCGTCAGCGGCGCCTTCCGCCTCGGCAGGGTCCCTTTGAGGATGATGGGCCCGCAGTTCAGGGAGGCCACCTCGGGGCCGGCATCGAGGGACCGCATCCGCTCCTCCGCCGTGAGGTTCCCCGCCCCGGCGCCGGTCGTGTTGTTGATGATGATGTCCGGACAGAGCGCCCGGACGCGCCGGTTGATCTCCAGGTAGTGTGCGGGATTGACCGACGAATAGGCATAGCCCTTCAGGGGATCGCGGGCGTGGATGTGGACGGCCGACGCCCCGGCCTGATAGGCCTCCAGGACGGACTTTGCCTGCTCCTCGGGGGTCTCCGGCAGGTTCGGATTTACTTCCTTGCCGGCGGCGCCGCCGGTGATGGCGACGGAGATGATCAGGGGCGGCATGCCGTCCTTGAGCTTCCTGTCGTACTCGTAAATGTCCCTGTGGTCCCAGATGTGATCCATATTCTCTCCTTTCGACGGCGTTACCGTCTCAGATCTTGTTCAGGTACTTGAGGATCAGAAGCAGGCCGTCGTCGCGCCAGCGGTTGATCTCCTCCGGCGTGCGGCCCGTCGCGGGATCGCGGTTGGCCATGGCCTCGAGCACCCCCGCCTGGGCCTGCTCGGTCCAGCCGGCGGGCCAGCGATGCCAGGCGGCCATGTCTTCCCACCACCACTCGACCGTCGGGCCGATGTGGGTCAGGACGCCCCGGATCCCATGCACGCCGCCGCTCAGGTGATAGCCCAGGTTCGGCCCCATCAGCGCGTATCGCAGTCCCGGCCCCAGGCACACCGCCTTGTCCACGTCCTCCAGGGTGCAGACGCCGCGCACGACCAGGTCGACGGCCTCGCGATACAGGGCAACGGCGAGCCGGTTGGCGATGAAGCCGAAGGCCTCCTTCTGCAGCACGATGGGATCCTTCCCGAGGGATTTGTAGAAATCGCAGGCCTTCCGGACCGTCTCCTCGGACGTCTTCTCGCCCTTCCCGATTTCCACGAGCGGGATCAGGTGGGCCGGGTTGTAGGGATGCGCACCGACGCAGCGCTCGGGATGCGCGGAGTCCCGGGCGATCTCCGAAATCAGGAGGCCCGAGGTGCTGCTGGCGAAAACCGCGTCGGCGGGGGCATACCGGTCCACTTCCGCCAGGAGGGCCTGCTTGACCTCATACTTCTCCGGGGCCGCCTCCTGGATGAAACGGACGTCCCGGAGAGCTTCCGCGATGTCCGTCGTATAAACGGCCCTCTTCAGGGCTTCGTCCCTCTTCCCGGGCGGCAGCAGGCCCTTGCCGACGAGGTAGTCCAGGTTTGCCCCGACCCGCTCCCGGGCGGTCTTCAGGCAGTCCTCGCCGACGTCGTAGACATTCACGGGCAGGCCTCTCCACAGGAAATTGGTCGCCCAGCTCGATCCGATGACACCGCCGCCCCCCAGTACCGCAACCGCTCTGTTCTCTGCTTCACCCATGCATGTTTCCTCCTTTGCCGGTGATGTTGGACCGATCCGGCCAAAATTGTCCCATCAACGAGCGTGCCATCCTGCGCGCGGTTCGTGCCGTGGCAAATACGCCATGGATATCGGGCGATTCGCGTATCGGCTTATCCCGCGGCGAAAAAGAGGGGTTGCCGGATGTCCCGATTTGCCCCATATTGCCTCCGGTCAGACGGACAATACGGGACAGAATGGAGCAGCCCATGGATCAATTGCTGATGAAAGAGGTCCGGGACAACCTCACCAAGGTCCTGGACAGCCTTACGGACATCGTGGCCGTCTACGGCCCCGACACCCGGGTCGTCATGGTCAACCGGGCCCTTTGCGATTACCTCAGGATCCGGCCCGAAGACTGGGTCGGCAAGACGACCCGGCAGATCATCAGCGAGGGGTATTACGACAAGAGCGTCGTCGAGGAGACGATCCGGACCCGGAGCGAGGTCTGCGACATCATCCACGGCCGCAACGGGCTGGAGGCCCTGTCGCGCTGCCGCCCCATCTTCGACGAGCAGGGGGAGCTGAAATTCCTGGTCGTGACCTCGACGGTCCTCAACGAGCTGAACGAGCTGAAGCTGATGCTCGACAGCGAGCGGCGCAAGGCCGATCAATACCTGCGCGAGATCGAGCACCTGCGCAAGGTCCTGCTGATCGAGTCCGATTTCGTCTTCGAAAGCCCCCAGATGAAGGCCATGCTCGAGGCGGTGAAGCGGATCTCCCCGACGGAATGCACCGTCCTCATCTCGGGCGAATCGGGCGTCGGCAAGGAAGTGCTGGCCAAGATCATCCACATGAACAGCCCGCGCCGTGATGCGCCGTTCATTCCCATCAGCATTCCCGCGATCCCGGAGAATCTCCTGGAGTCGGAGCTGTTCGGCTACGAGGAGGGGGCGTTTACGGGATCCGCAAAGGGGGGCAAGGTCGGGCTGTTCGAGATCGCCCGGGACGGGACGCTCTTCCTGGATGAGGTCGGAGACATCCCCTACCGGATCCAGGTGAAGATCCTCCGGGCCATCGAGACCGGCGAGATCACGAGAGTCGGCGGGATCCGGCCGCTGCACGTCAACATCCGGATCATCTCCGCCACCAACCGGGACATGGAATCGGAGGTGCGCAGGGGGTCATTCCGGGAGGATCTCTTTTACCGCCTGAACGTCTTCCCCCTCAAAATCAAGCCGCTCCGGGAAAGACCCGAGGATATCTGGCCGATGGCCAGGCACTTCCTCGCGCGGATGAATCAGAAATACAAGCTGAACAAGGATTTCACGACGGACGCCCTGGAGGACCTGAAGCGGTATTCCTGGCCGGGCAACGTCCGGGAGCTGCGGAACCTGGTGGAGAGGCTGACGATCCTCTCCCACGCGGACAGCATCACCTCGGAGGACGTTCGCACCCTTCTCGGGTCCCATGCCGCGGAAGAGAAGACCGCATCGAGCGCCTGGGAGGAATACACCTCCCACGAACGGTCGCTGATCCTGTCGGCCCTGAAGGAGACGAAGGGAAACAAGTCCCGGGCGGCGAAGATCCTCAACATGCCGAGGTCCAGGCTCTACCGGAAGCTGAAGGGATGAGGCGGGAAAAGGGCCTGCGGGAAAGGGGGGCGAGGGGGCGGTAATTCAATTCTGCCCCCCTGGACTAATTAAGCTGCTCCCAATCGAGCTGTCTGCCGGTCGTCATGGACGACATCCAGGATAGTGCGTTTCTGATTTCCCGGACCTTGTACGTCCGGTGCACGTTGAAGTGGATGATCGGGATGCCCGCACTTCTCAGGGCATTGTCGACGAACTCGTCCCGGGGCTGCCACTGCGAGTGGGCGATGCCCCGGTCGTCGAGTGCCACGGCAAACGCCACTTCGAATGTCAGGGGATGGTAAGCGACGAAGTCGATGTGCCTGCCCTTGATTCTGCTCTCGGCCATGCGGCGGGCGATCCCGCTCAGCTCCGGTTTGACGCCGATCACATCCGCCAGGCGAACCTTTGCCAGGATGCGATATTCCCCGGCCACGGCCTGTTCGAGAGCACTGAAAAAAGAGCGCTCCGTCGGACTGAAAAGAAACATGTCTCGTTGATACGGGAAATCCCGTGGTGTGGTGCGTTTGATCGACAGGAAAATCTTCAGGAGAGTCGCGAAGATCGCGACCAGCAGAACAATGATCAGCGACGAGGTAAGAATTTGAGCGAACATCGCCATTCCTCTTAAATCCTGTTTCCGAACCTTACATGCTCTTTTGAATCAACACCTCCGCCACCCTCCTTGTTTTCCTGTTCCCCCTTCCGCCCCCGAGACCGCTTCTTCCCGCAGCAGGTGCCGGCGGGTCGATCGCAGGCGGCGCCGGCGGGATTCGGCATCGCGGCGCCTTCGGGCGACGGGCATGCGTTCTTTGCCTGCACACTTGATTCAGTAACACAGCAACATGAACCTATCAATATTGTTGATAATACTTGTGTCATGATTGACATAATGCATAACAAAGGGGACAAGTTGAAATCTGTTTCCGTTCCCTGTGGGAGACGTGCCTCCGGATCGTGAATGTGTTATGAAATAATCGAGTTCTTCATTTTTCAAAGGAGGACAAGGCCATGCGCATCCTGATCGTCGGAATGGGCAACGTCGGCCTGATGCACGGGTGGGCGCTTGCCGGGGGAGGCGTGGACGTGACCCACATCGTGAGAAAGGGCTCTCTCCCGAAGCATGCGGGCGACATCACGATGGACGTCATGGATTTCCGCAGCGATCCCGCCGAGTGCTACCTGACCTCCTATCGGCCCCGGCTCGTGGACCAAATCCGCCCCGGCGACCGGTACGATCTGGTCATGGTGGCCACGAACCACCTGCAGGTCGTGGACGCCGTGAGGCAGTACCGCGAAGAGGCCCCGGAATCGGATTTCCTGATCTTCTGCGCCAACTGGAACGGACCCGCAGAGATCGACGCGCTCCTGCCGAGGAGCCGCTACCTCTGGGGCTACTCCGTCTTCAGCGGCGCGAAGGGAAAGGACGGCGTGCTGTACGCCAACATCCAGAAGATCTATCGCATCGGGGAGGTGGACGGGAAGAACACAGAGAGGCTCCAGAGGATCGTCGAGACTTTCTCCAGGGCGGGAATCGACCCGGAGATCAAGGAAGACATCATCGAGTGGCTCTGGATCCACCAGGCGATCAACGCGGGCCTTCTCGGCACGATCTATTCCCGGCGCGAGTTTCCCTCGACGGAGACGCCGATGGAGTTCTGGCTTCTCATCGTCCGGGCCGTGAAGGACGCCCTGAAGGTCCTGGCCGCACGCGGCGTCGAGTACGGGAAATACCCTGAGACGGCCTTGTTTCTCCTCGAAGATGACGGGAAGGCGGCGGAGCTCTTGAGGCGGAGCATCTTGGGCGTGCCGCACTACAAGCGCATCAGGGACCACAGCCATCTTGACGCGAACCCGGAGGAGATGAAGCGATTCTACCTGGACGTTCTCGAAACGGGCGAGGCGCTGGGGGTGGACATGCCGCACCTGGCGAGCCTGAAGGATAAGATATAAAAAAAGGGACGAATTTGAAATCCGTCCCCTTTTTAACGACTTGAGCAACCGGTTCAGCCTTTCTTCTTCATCCCCTTCTTTGCCGGCGCCTTCGCCCCGGCCGCCTGCTGTCCGGCGATGCGCCCCATCACGAGGCAGTTCGCCAGGGATGCGCCGCCGATGTAGTCCTCGTAATAGAGTCCGCCGGCGCACTCGCCCGAGGCATAGAGGCCCGGGATGATCTTGCCGTCCGCTTCCAGGGCCTGGGCCCTTTCGTTGGTCCGGATCCCGCCGAAGGTGAGCGTGATCCCCGGTGACAGGGGGTAGAAGGCGTAGAACTTCGGCGCCTCGACCTTGAATGCGAAGGCGGCCTTGGCGGGTTGTGCATCCATGGCCTTTCCATCCTTCACGGCCGCGTTGAAGTCGGCGACGGTCTTCTCCAGGGCCGCGGCGGGAACGCCGATTTTGGAGGCCAGTTCGCCCAGGGAGCCCGCTTCCACGATGTCGATGCCGAGGCCTTGAAACTGCTTCACCGAGGCGGCGACACCGGCCTGCTTCTTGATCTCCTCGTCGAAAATCATGGCCACGACCTGGCCGGGCTGCTTCATCGAGGCCTTGCCGTTGGCGACGTACCCCAGGGATTCGTCGACGTAGCGCTTCCCGTCCCGGTTGATTCCCAGGGTATAGGCGATGGCCATGAAGGGATTGCCCGCCGCCGTGTTCTTCGGTGAAACGGCCGCCACATGGACGGACGCCATGCCTCCCATGTTGACCCACATCGCGCCGGCCTCGCGGGCCATGTTCAGCCCGTCGCCGGTCGCCGTCTTCACGCCGCGCACCATCATGTCGTCGGCGTTGGGATCGACGAAGGTCTCCAGCATCTCGCGGTTTCCTCCGTAGCCGCCCGAAGCGATGATCACCGCATCGGCCATGAAATCCTTGAGTCCCGCCATGTCTTCCGCCCGGACGCCGACGACGGCGCCCCTGTCGTTCATGATCAGCTGCTTGGCCTTGGTATCATAAATGATTTTTCCGCCCTTCCCGTTCAGATTCTTCCGGAGCGTCTCCAGCCCCTTGGGCATCCCTCTGTATGCGCCGGGCTTGAAAACCACGCTTTTGACGCGATAGCCCGCCACGGTGATCGGGTCGGTCAGGTCGGCACCCAGCCCCTTCAGCCACATGACGGCGTCCATGGACTGTTCGGCCAGCACCCGGGACAGCGTCGCATTCCCCTTGCCCGAGCTCTTCTTCATGAAGTCCTCGAAGTACTCGTCCCTTGCGGCCTGGCTGTTTTCCCGGGGCACCGCGATGAGCCCTCCCGCAAGGATCGAGTTGCCGCCCTGCCCCTTCTCCGGCATCTTCTCCAGCACGGCCACTTTGGCGCCCATGTTCGAGGCCGCAACGGCAGCCACCATCCCGGAGAATCCCGTCCCGATGACAACGACGTTGAATTTTTCAGTCCTTTTGGCCTTCGGCAGCAGGGAAGCCTGCGCCATGTCGATCCTGCCCAGGGTGAGCAGCCCCGCACCCAGCCCCAGACCCCGAATGAACTGCCTCCTGTTTACGGAACCGAATCTGTCCTTCTCCATACCTGCCTCCCTTCTTCTGAACAGTGCCCTTCATGCGAAATCGCACATCCACCGCCTCCCGTCGCCACCGGTGCAAAAGACAGCGGCAGGGAAAGGGATTTCCCGCGATTTCGCCACGTCCGTACGAAACACGATCGGGAGCTTGGAATGGAATCTTCCGCCTCCCGAGGCCCGCCTTTACGGCATCTTGTACTTGAAATCCTGGTGACAGTTGAGACAGCTGATTTCCGACGGTTTATGGATGTGATGACAGTCTTCGCATTTGGGCTGCTCGCCCGGGTTGATGTGGGGTGACGCGTGGGGGTTGGGAACGGCCTTGCTGCTCTTCTGGATGAGTTTCGCCAAGTCTCCATGGCAGGTCATGCACTGGTCGCCCGGCACGACGGTCTTCGGCGGCTCCTCCTTGTGGCAGCTCTTGCAGGTCAGGCCCGCCTTCTGGTGCCTCTCGAGTCCGGCGGCGGCCGGAGCAGCCTGTTCCGTCCCATGGACGGATACGGCCGCGAGGAAGCAGACAAGAACGGCAAAAACACAGGAGACGGCCAAGCCTCTTTCCTCTCTGATCCGGTTCATGGCTCCATCCTCCGTCAGGGAAAATTAGCAGACCGTTTTCGAAAGCTCAAGAAAATCGGGAGAGGATCGGTTTTATTTCTTCGCGGCCCGGTATAATCGAATCCGTCCCCCTGCTCATTGCTGCATGATCCGTTTGAGCGGCTTCAGGAGGACCAGGATGATCAGTCCGGCCGTTCCGGCCACGGCGGCAACCAGCAGGAAGAAATGCTCCCTGGGCAGCAGGTCCCAGAAGTGTCCCAGATAGCCGGCCAGGTAGTTGCCGCCGAACTGGCCCAGGCACCAGACCCCCATCATCATGGAGATCATTCCCGCCGGGGCCATCTTGGTGACCAGCGACAGGCCCACCGGTGAAAGGTAAAGCTCGCCCACGGTAAGAACGACACTGAAACCCACCAGCCAGAACATGCTCACCGGAACGCCGTCCCCGTCGAAGGCGTAAGCGGCCGGGATAAGCACCAGGAAGGAAAGTCCCAGGAGAAAGCAGCCGACAGACATCTTCGCCGCCGTCGAGAGCTCCCGCCCCCGCCGGGCCTGCCAGGCCCAGAACGTCGTGATGAGCGGTGTGAAGAGGAAAATGCAGAGCGGATTGAGGGACTGGAACCAGGTGGCCGGCACCTCCCAGCCGAAGAGATGCCGGTCCGTATCCGCGTCGGCCCACAGGGCGATGGTGTTCCCCTGCTGCTCGTAGGCGACCCAGAACAGCATGACGACGAGGCAGACGGCAACCAGCCCGAGAACGCGCCGCGCGCCGCCGCCGCCCCGGACGGGGGCTTCGGGATCGGTTTTCCTGTCGGGCGCAGCCCGCCACTGCAGGTTGTCCGGCGCCAGCCAGCGCCGGCCCCACAGATAGATGAACAGCCCGGCCACCATGCCGACGCCCGCCGCGCCGAATCCATAGTGCCAGCCGTATACCTCGCCCAGGGTGCCGCACACGAACGGGGAAAGAAACGCACCCAGGTTGACGCCGACGTAAAAGATGCTGAAGGCCCGGTCCCGCCGCGGGTCTCCAGGCTCGTAGAGGCTTCCCACCTGCGTGGAGATGTTCGGCTTGAAGGCGCCGCTGCCTACGATCAGCAGGGCCAGCGCGGGGTAGAAAAGGGACTCGAAGGCCATGACGAAGTGCCCGGCGGCCATGAGCACGGCGCCGATGATCAGGGTCCTGCCCTGCCCCAGGACCCGGTCGGCCAGGAGCCCGCCGAAAAAGGGCGTGAAGTACACCAGGCCCGTATAAAGGCCGTAGATCCGGGAGGCGTCGCCGTGGGAAAACATCAGCTGCTTGGTCATGTAGAAGATCAGGAGCGCCCGCATCCCGAAGTAGGAAAAGCGCTCCCACATCTCGGTGAAAAACAGGATGTACAGTCCTTTGGGATGCCCCCAGAGCGTATCGTGCGGGGAAGGCATGCCGTCTCCTCAGAAGTATTTCCCGGCGATCCCCCGGGCGGCGATGAGGCCGGAGATGGCCGCGCCGACAATGCCGCGGCTCTTGCCCGTGCCGTCCCCGGCCACGAAGATTCCCCCGACGTTCGTCTCCAGGGTCCCGTCCGTGGGGAAATGCGTGTCGAAGAACTTGATCTCCGGCGCGTACAGCAGGGTGGAGGGGTGCAGGACCCCGGGCACCATCTTGTCCATTTTCTTCAGGGACTCCCAGAGATTGTCGATGATGCGGGCGGGCAGGCCGAGGGTGATGTCCCCGGGCGTGGCGTTGCAGGTTGCCCGGCATACGCCGAAATGCCGGGGCGCGCTGTCGAAGGTCCGCAAAGAGCTTCTGCGACCCTCCCGGAAGTCCCCCACCCTCTGGACGATGGGCTTCCCTCCCCCCAGCAGGTGGAACTGCAGGGCGATCATGTGGCCGAACTCGGTCGTATCGGAAAAGGGCTCCGTCAGGGAAACCGTGTTGATGAGGGCGAAGTTCGTGTTGCCCGTTTTCCGGCCGGACAGGGCGTCGCCGTTGACCAGCTTGAAGCGGTCGTAGCTCTCCAGGCGTACCCGCCCTCCGGGATTCGTGCAGAAGGTCCGGACCCGGTCCCTGTGCCGCGCCGTCCGGAAGATGAATTTCGGGTCGTAGACGATGTCCGTCACCGGGTCGTAGAACTTGCGGTTCAACTCGATGCGGATTCCCACGTCGATGGGACTGAAGTTGTGCCGCACGCCCATCTTTCCAGCGGCGTCCCGGAACCAGTAGGCGCCGCTCCGCCCCGGGGCGGCCAGGATGATTTTCGCCGCATGGCGAATCTTCTTTCGCCCCTGCAGGCAGGACACGCACCAGCCGCCGCCGTCCTGCCGGGCCAGGGACGTCACCGCCGTTCCAAGAAGAAACTCCGTCCGGGTGAGCCGGCTTCTCAGGTAGTCGACAACGGCCTTCCCGTTGTCCGTCCCCCAGTGCCACTGCTCCGGCGCGATGAACAGGGCACCATGCTCCCGGGCAATGTCCGAAAGCGCCGCAATCTTCTCGTTTCCGTCGATGAAGGTAACCTGCCGGCAGGCCGGAAATCCGACAAAGACCTCGCGGATTTCCGCCATCAGGCGCTGGGCTGAGTCCGGTTCCAGCTGCAGTTCGTGCAGATCGATTCCGATCCGGTAGTCAAAATTCAGCTTGCCGTCGTTGAGCAGCCCCCCGGCCGGATAGGGCCGCCGGTCGATCACGGCGACGCGATCCACTCCCAGGCGCTCCAGCTCGAGCGCCGCGAAGAGTCCCGCGGGACCGGAACCGATGATCAGGACATTGTAAGGTTCCATGGTTTCCCTGTCATGGTGTTGCCGGGCTCGGCCTCCGTCGGGGGACGCATCAAAATCCGTCCCCCAACCGTCGCCGGCATCCGCTCGTCAGATCTTTCGCTCCACACCCTCCCAGTACTGCTTGCGGAGGGCCGCCTTCTGGATCTTCCCCGCCGCCGTGCGGGGAAAGTCCGCCACGAACTCCACGGACTTGGGAATCCGGTAGCCCGCCATCTTCCCCTTGCACCACTCGACGATCTCCTCCGGCGTCGCCTCCTGGCCAGGCTGGAGCCGGACCAGGGCCTTCACGGACTCGCCCCACTTCTCGTCGGGGACGCCGATCACGGCCACCTCGGCGATCTTGCCGTTCCGGATCATGACCTCCTCGATTTCCGCCGGGTAGATGTTCGCCCCGCCGCTGATGATCATGTCGGACTTGCGGTCCACGATGGTGACGTAGCCTTCCTCGTCCATGAAGCCCATGTCCCCGATGCCGATGAAGCGCCCATGGAAGGCCGCGCGGTTGGCCTCGGGATTTTTGTTGTAGCCGGGCGTCACCATGGGGCCGGCCACGACGATCTCCCCCACCTCACCCCGGGGCAGGTCCCTGCCGTCCAGGCCGACGATCTTCACCTCCTGCCCCAGTGCGGCGCGGCCGGAGCTGATCGGATATTTCATGACTTCATCGGGTTTCAGGCAGGTGGCCACGCCCATTTCCGTGGCAGAGTACTCGATGTAGACGACCCCTTCCCGGAAGGCCCTGAGGGCCGCCTCCCGGGTCTTCGGCAGCGTGGGGGCGCCCACGGAGATGAGCGTCCGGACGGAGCTGACGTCGTACTTGCCCGGAGCGGACGCCAGGACCATGAGGATGAAGTCCAGCATGACGGGCGCCAGCGTGAGATGGTTGATCCGGTCCCGGGTGACGATCTCCAGGATCGCCGCGGGATCGAAAGGGGGAAGCGGCGCGATGAACAGCGTGCCCCCGTGGAAAAGGGTGGCCCCCCAGTCGTAGGCGATCCCCGCGGAGCTGTAGGCGGGCATGGCGTGGAGGCCGTGGTCTTCCTCACGGTAATTATGAATGAAGCAGATCTGGTAGATGATGCTGCACAGCGAACGGTGCGTGACGATGACCCCCTTGGGGCGTCCCGTCGTTCCGCCCGTCTGGGCGAGGCCCACCTGGTCGCCCTCCCAGACGTCCACGGCCGGCTCCAGCTCCGATGCGGCGGCGGCGATTTCGTCAAAGGAGACCATCCCCTCGGGAACGGGCCCCTCGGGGCGCATGACGATGAAGTTCCGGGCCTTGAGATTGCCGCGGATTTCCCGGATGACGTCCAGGAGCGGCCAGTCGACGAAGACGGCCTCCGCGTCGCTGAAGTTGAGGATGTACTCCACCTCGTGGCCGACCAGCCGGAAGTTGATGGGGATAAAGGCGCATCCCGCCTTGGCGACGGCCAGTGCGGCCTCGACGCAGCGGTCCGAGTTGTGGGCGAAGATGCCGACCCGCTGCCCCTTCTTCAGCCCCAGCGCCAGGAGCGCGTTGGCCAGGCGGTTCACCCGGAGGTTGAACTCCCGGTAAGTGTAGCGGCGGTCCCCGTACACAACCGCCGTCCGGTTGGGAAAGCGGTCGGCGTTGCGCCGCAGAAACTCTCCCATGACCAGCTCTTTCGGAAAACGGTTCTCCCTGTCCTTCTCCTGGTACCAGTCTTCGATCATGCTCTGCCTCCTTTATTGAAGTTGAACAGATTCTGAAACCGCACAGGAACGAATAAAACAATGACGGACCGTCATACACGACTGCCGGGTGGACAGGTCTTTTATGCCACAAGGATCGCCAGGGACAAAGCCCTATTTGAAGCTTCATGTGCAGGGGGGTCATAACTAAGTGCTTGAAATTGTCATAACTGACTTCCCCGATGATTTACGAAAGCTTTACAGGTGGGAAAATTCGACCGCGAATCAAATGAAATTTGATCGCTCGCGTGATTGCACTATCAAATCATCTTTCCTTGCTGAATAATCACTTAGTCAAAGCATTTACAAACGTCGTGTTACACCCTATATCCATTAAAGATTTCAAAAGGATTTTAAACATAGGGTCAACACTTTTCGGGCGTACACCATCAGACCAATATTCATTTGTATATGTATAATTTCCTGATCCTTCCTTTTCGATGATCTTAATAGCTCCAGGAACCTGTTCATACGCCCTGCGGTATCCCCAATTATGATCAGAATCAGGCATTATTGTCATTGGCAGATTTTTTATGACAGCGTCGAATAAATCCGTCCGAAGGTGAGGACAAAAGCGATAGTGATATACATTTGTTGCTATTTCATGATGTATCCTATCCTTGTCAAATACCCATTGATATTTCCCACCAAAAATTCCAACTTTCTCCCATCGACCATAACAAAACCATTTTGACCAATCATTCCATTCCATATTGGCCTGTCTACAACCCCATGGATTAATCCGACCATCATCTTTCCCAAAGCAATATTCAATAGGTCTATATGCTATTGTCCTCCGTGCAGCACACCACACAAAACCAAATACTTCGTCCCATAGCCTCTCTTTCCCGTCGATGTAAACTCGTCGATTGCGAATACCGCTAAGAGATTCGCAGAGATTGATTGCCTCCGATACATCTCCTGAAGGATAAGAAGCTAAATACCATGACTTTTTATTCCTCAAACAGCTTTTAAAATCACTGGTGGCCTTGGCTAATTCCAATGCTTTAGGAAAGGAGGCTGCTGTTGATTCCGCAAACTCTATCGATAGACCAGTGCTTGGAATAACCATATCTACTGAAATAGAATCGCCTTTTGAATTCAAGTCAGTTCCGCACTTTGGGCAAAAACGAGCTTCGACATCAATAAGTGTACCGCATGAAACGCAAATCCTATCTTGGGTTTTCAGAGCATCAATTGCCTCTGAACGCATTCTTCCCAATTGATCATGATGAATGCCCACTTTATTTGCGAAATCTTCTATTAAAACACTTTCAGCATTATTTAAATCATCATCAGCATACGCAACTTGGAGCATCAATTCTAAATTTTTTACCTGATCGGCAAACGAACCAACCGGTATCATCTCGTGCTTTCCTTGCTCAATCGAGCTTATAGCACCTTTTATATCACTTTTTTTAAGCTTAAGATCGCACCGTATCAATTCTATCTGGGCTAATTCAGCGGCAGACAGTTTCCCGTCAGCGTAAGCAATGGAAATAATGTTCGATATAAATTTAAGCTGATATGATTCCATTGTTTTATCCTTAGTTATATCAGATCGACTCTTGATCAAGATCGACGTCAAAAGGTTCTGGTTGTCCCGATATTCAGATCAAGAAGAATGCGCGGACGCGATTCTCCTCACGACGAATGTATCCGGATGCTGATAACCAGTTTCATTCCCCATTAATTCCCTCCATTTTCAAAAAATCTTGATTTATTGCATGATCAGGAAACAAATAAAAAACATTCTCGCTTATGCGGATGTATTTGCGAGAGGTCTTCCTTCTCCATTGGGGTCCTCATAGGTAGCTTTCAAACGGTTGACTTCTTTCTGCAAACTACTGTTTTTCTTTTCTAGTTCCTGAATTTTATTCTTTAACTTCGGAATGTCCATGCAAAGAGCTTCCAGTTTTAATAGGCGTTCCTTGAGTTCTTTGTTCTCCTGAATGACTTGGGCAAACTGGCGCTCGCGCAAAAGCGCACGTTTGAAAGCGTTCAAATTTGCCTGGATCGCAGGGATTAGAATTGGATCACCAGAATCGAAAATATCTTTGATGTCCGACATAGCTTGGAGGGCTGGATCAATGAAAGTTTGGCTTGTATCCGGTGATGGTATCAATACCGCAGCTGGATGACGTGGCGGATCAGCAAAGGAATTTTTAGACGTTTCTTGCTCATCCTGAACCTGCCTGGTCCCACTTATATCCGATGACATATCGCCATCAACAAAGATCTCTCCTTCACCAGTTAAAATCCAATCTTCCCTGACTTTGAAAGCATCACATATTTCACGTCTTATCTTGGGAGATAACTCAATGATGCCTCCCTCTATGTTGGCGATGGTGCTTCTGTTGCGGAGTATACGAGCAGCGAAAGCGTTTTGGCTTAGCCTCACGGCATTTCTTAACTGCTTGATTCTTAACCCAAACTTACCCGCTTTTGGCATTAGACATTCCGCATCGTAAAAATAGACAATTCCCCTTGACACATGCCCATTATTAGACTATTCAAATAACCGTTATCTAAACCCACGTAAAAAATAGACACCGAAACCGCACCATCAAAAGGTGAATCCATGGACCAGCAGCAATGTAAAAAAGAACTGTCCGTAGAAGCACTTAAAAGCATTGACTGGAACCAATGTTTCCTCGGCCACCCGATTTACGAGGAGCTAAAAAACCTGGTTGGAGAGGATGCGACCAGGAAAATCGCCAATCTTTTTAATAGAGCAAGCGTCTATTTCCCCCGCCCATCGGAAACGTTTCCTGTTGTGCAAGCTTCTTCAAAAAGCAAAGGAGCGAAAAGATAATGACCCCCAACAAGATCCAGGAAGCACTGAGGAAAAACGACATCACCCAGAAGTCAATCGCATCCGATCTGGGCGTTGCCGAGATGACCGTCTCCAAGGTCATTCACCGAATCATCGTCTCGGACCGGGTCATGAAGGCCATCGCTTCCAAGATCGGAAGGGACCACCGCCAAGTGTTCCCCGAGTACTATCTGCAGCCGCCGAAGCGGTCAACGTCCAAGGTGGCTTGTGGGTGAAGATGAATAAGCATTTCTAACGGTTATTCATAGACTGGGGGAAAGGATAAGTCAATGTCTAAAAAGAGAATGAAATTAGACCCGAATCAACGCTCATTTGATTTTGACACCCCCATCCAGGAATATGAATCACTCAGAGTGAAGCTTTTGGCTGCTCCGGAGAAATCGGGGCGGATGGAAAGTTACGAGGAAGGGTGCATCGAGATCGCCGCGACGGTCAAGAGCGCCCTTCGAGCATCAGGCATGAGCAGGGAGGAGATGGTTGATGCCATCAATGCCTACTTTGGAGCATCGGACAAGCACAAACGCCTGTCCATCCACATGTTCAACCACTATCTATCGAAACCCGCAGAATACCCACTACCAGCAGTTTTAATCTTCGCAATCCAGAACATCACCGGCTCTTTGGAGACGATTTCCACCCTCGCAAAAGCAGAAGAGGCCAGGGTCATCAACGGCGAGGAGGTCCGCAAGCTCGCCATCGGAAAGCTGGATGATGCAATCGCGGAGATGCAACGGCTGAAGAAGGAGTTCCGGGGAATCAGACGATAAGGGGGGCGGAAATAATGGCAGCAAAGAGTTGCAGGAAAATTGAGGTGCTGACGACGGCAGACAGGATCCTGGGGGTTCTCCAGGATTCGAAGGAACCGCTCAGCATTTCTGAATTGTCAAGAGTCACCGGGTTTTCCGTGGACATGGTGTTTCGCCAGGTCGGGACGATGGAAGACCTGCGATGGGTGGAGCGGATCGGAGAGGGGTACGTCCTGGGGATGCGGCTGGCGGTTGTCTGGGCCAGACGGAAGACCCTGACGGAGACCAAAGTAGACCGGGCGAGGAAAGAGTTATCAGAACTGACGGGAGGCGACGATGAAAGGCAGCAGTGACGCGGACAAGCTTGTGAAGAATTACTCGGATGCAGCGGAATCCCGAGAAATCATGAAACGGGACATCGAGAAGAGCGCTGAGGCTATCCAGAAAGAAAAGGAAGACGCAATTGCCAATGTTTACGAGATGGCCGGGAAAATTAAAGTAACAAATTTCCAAAAATCACAATCGGCCTTCTTCGGGCTTCTGATGCTCAAGCAGGTTAAGGAATCGAAAGAATATCGTTCTAAGATGAACATGACATGGGAACAGTTCTGCGAATATGTCGGCGTAGATAGGCGAAGGGTTGATGAGCAATTGATAGACTTGAAACCCTTCAGAACTGAATTTTTGGCGGATTTCGCCAGTTTTTCAGGATGTCAAATAAATAAAGTCAAGTACTTAGGCGAAGCGATTTCGGCGGATTCCGCCAAAATTGCCGATAACGCCATCATCTACAACGGCGAAACCATCCCCCTGGACGCCGATCACAAAGACGAGATCCAGGCCCTTCTGGAGACCCTCGAAGAATCCCACAAGGCAGAGAAGGATGAAGCGGAAGCCACGATCAAAACGAAGGACCGCCTCATCAAGGCGAAGGAGAAGGTCATCAATCAGATGGAGCGGGACCTGCAGCGCCTGGAACGGAAGGTCGAACTGACTGACCTGACGGAAGAAGAGCAGGATGCCATCAATCTCCTTGCCCAGGTGCAGATAGATTTCCTCAAGGGGATCTCGGACATCAAGAAGAAGATCATCCCGCACCAGGCCCCGGAGATCGCCCTTCGACAACTCTACTTCCTTTATATCTTTATCGGCAAGATCGTCATGGAAGAGCGGCTGGCCCTGCATGAGGAGTATCGGAATGCCGAGGAGGTCCCCTGGGAGATCATGGAGGAAGAGATTCCGCCGGATGATGTCCTTGTGGCGAACATGCCCGCAACTCACATGATGGGCAAGGCCTACAAGGACAAGATCGAGAAACGCAGAACGGCAAAGGAAAAGATCGAGCCAGCCGGAAGCAAGAAAGGGGATGGAAATGGGACTGCTTAAAACGTGGTTCTCCCTGAGAGCGGAGAATAAACGCCTGCGGGCCGAGCGGATCGCCCTGCAGAACGACAGCCGGGCAGTGACGTGTGTCTTTTGCGGCCACGTCTATCCGCCTGGAACACCGCCGAGTAACCATGAGGCGTTGATAACGCACATTGAAGAATGTCCCGATCACCCGATGAGAAAATACAAGCTACGTGCCGAGGCAGCAGAAAAATATCTGAGCGTTTTCAGGAGCAGCTTCGCCTTTCCCAAAGATCCGACCAATTATCTGCACAAAGCCCGGAAATACCTGGCCGGAGGCGGTTGTGAGAACCTGGCGCTGGTGAGGTTTATTGCTGCGGAACTAGAGTACCGGAGATCGAAAAAGGACAATTAATCATGGCAGTCTCAGACTCCATCCTGGACCACGTCCAGGCTACTCTGCGGGACCTGCCATGTGGCGAGGCATCGCAGAAAGCGAAAGAGCTGGCGGAACATTACGGCGTGACACAGCGGAGTGTCTTCCGGTGGGCCGCCAGGCGCGGGTTGCGCTGGCGCAAGGAGAAGGCAACCAAGGGGCAGTCACGGGCAACTCGGGAAGTTCTGCTCGGGGCTTCCACCATGCTCTTGGTGTCCAAACGGACATCAAAACAGATTCCACTCCCCGCCTGTGATGCCAAGGAGATCCTGGAGGATTCCGGGATCGACACAGGCGTCTCAACGAGCTGGTTTCTGACCCGGATGCGCCAGGAACAGATCTCGGCAAAGGATCTGCTCCGCCCTTCCCCTCATCGGACGCTGCTGTCTGATCACCCCAACCACGTCTGGCAGTTCGACGTGACCAACTGCCTCCAGTACTTCCTCGATGAGAAGAAGGGCCTGGGCGAGCGGGACGCGGAGATGACGCTGTACAAGAATAAGATCGTGAAGACGGCCAAGACAATCAAAAAGGAACTGCTCCGCTACGCCGTGGTGGATCATTGCAGCGGGGCCTTCTTCTTTCAGTATTTCTATTCCACGGGCGAGCGGGCGACGGACGGCTCGCAGTTTCTGTTCACGGCCATGCGCCCGAAGGATGAGCTGATCCGGAACACCTGGAACGGATCATCAGGAGAGAAGCTCGGAAAATACCGCTTTCACGGGGTCCCCTTCCTTCTGATCGCTGACCGGGGATCCATTGCAACGGCGAAGGCCAATCAGGCTCTTTTTGACGCCCTCAGGATCGACCTGCAGACCCATTTGCCGGGAAACCCACGGGCCAAGGGGGCCATCGAAGGATTGATGCACTTCATCAATCGATTTGAAGGCCGTCTCAAACTGCAGCGCCCCTCCGGCCTGGATGAATTGAATCGGTGGGCGCTGGACTGGTGCATCCACGCCAACGCGGCCCGGAAAATGCGCAATATCGCGCCCCGCTCCGTCCTGTGGTCCTACATCACGGCGGAGCAGCTCCGCCTTTGTCCGGAGGAATCCCTCTTCCGGCTCCTGATCCGGGAGCCCACCATCACTCGCACGGCGGACGGAGCCCGGCTGATCAGCGTCGACAAC
This sequence comes from Syntrophaceae bacterium, assembly GCA_013177825.1. Lineage (NCBI taxonomy): Bacteria > Pseudomonadati > Thermodesulfobacteriota > Syntrophia > Syntrophales > Syntrophaceae > Syntrophaceae bacterium. The sequence continues at coordinate 64,439 of JABLXX010000003.1, read as the reverse complement.
CGCCAGTATCAAATCCCGGATCCCCAGGTTGCCCACCAGAAAGTCAATGTGGTCCGCCATCCCTACGAATATCCCGCCGTCGAGGTTCACTTCAACGGCTATGTCTGGCTGTGCCAGCCCGTCGGGAAAGATCAATTCGGACGCCTGACGAACGGCGTCCCTTACGGCACCTATCGCGGCATCCAGCATACGGCGACACAGAAGGCCAAGACGGAGATGGAGAAGACGGCCGAGACGTGGGGCCTGAGTTGGAAGGGAACAGGTGACAAGCGGCGGGCCGAGGCCCCTGCCGCCGGCGTCATTTCCCCTCTTCAGGTGTTCGGGCACCAGGCTGACAAGGTCGGCAACCTGGAGTTCATCGAAAAGAAGGGAACACCCCTGGAGATCCGGCAGCCGGAGCTGACGGACAATCAGGAATTGACGATGGACGCGGCCACCGTGTCGCGGAGCATCGCCGCACGGCGCATATCATTTATGGAATTCCTGAGGCGCCTCCGGGCGGAAACCGGAAGAATCTCGCCGGAGCGAAACCAGGTCCTGCGGGATCTGTATGGCGAGGGCATCGAAATCAAAGAAGCAGAGGAGGTGATCGCGGCAATGAAAGACGGAACGTGGGAGGAGGTGATCACGGCAATCCAAAACGGAACGTGGGCGGCGAATGATCGCCGCGTGATTGGATCGACAGGGTAAGGAGGTGAAACGTGACGGCAACGGCGTACAAAATGGAATTTGCACCGATCGTCCTCAAAGAACTGGTCCTGGACTGTGACATCAAGCAGTCCTGGATCGCCCAGGAAACGGGCATGTCCCGCCCGACGATCAATCTGATGCTCAATCGCGGGTACATGCCTATCGACCACCCGGAAGTGAAGTCCGCCGTGGAGAAGTTGCTGCAGGATCATCCAAACGCCATGCATTGGCTGATTTCCCGACAGATGAAGATTTCGGACGTCTGGCAACCTCTGGGGAAGACCCTGCGGAACATTCTCCCGAGGGGGCAGAGCGCGAGGCTCTGGGCGATCCGGAAACAGAAGGCGATGGTTCCGGGAGATCCGGAACAATTCATCAATCACGTGGAGGGTGAAATGATCAAGCAGGAGGCTCTGCAGTATTTCAAGATCTTCCGGAATCCTTTTATCGATGACATTCAGAAGGATTCGGACATTTTCATGAGCGAGGAGCACCGGTACATCGAGGCGGCCATGATCGACGCGGCGCGTCATGGGGGATTCCTGGCCGTCATCGGCGAGGTGGGATCGGGGAAATCGGTCATGCGGCGGAAGGTGGTGGAGCAACTCAAGAAGGACGGGGACGTCATCGTCATTTTCCCCCAGATGATCGACAAGACCCGCGTCAATGCCGGCAGTATCTGCGACGCGATCATCATGGATCTCTCGGAACAGAAGCCGGCCATCAAACTGGAGACGAAAACCAGACAGGTCCACAAACTTCTTCTGGAGCGGGCCAAGCAGGGTTTCCGGTCCGTGCTCATTGTCGAGGAGGCCCACGATCTGCACACCAACACCCTGAAATACCTGAAACGCTTTTACGAGCTGGAGGATGGCTACCGGAAGCTGTTGGGTATCATCCTGGTTGGCCAGGTGGAGCTCAAGAACCTTTTCAATGAGACACTCCATATCGATATGCGGGAGGTCATCCGGCGGATCCAGACGGCGGAGATCCGGGGGTTGAACGGGAACATCAGGGAATATCTGACGCTGAAGTTCAAGCGCATCGGAGCCAAGGTGGATGACATCTTTGATGAGAGCGCCTTCGCGGCCCTCAGCCGGCGCCTTACGACGAAGGACCGACAGAACAAGACCATCTCTCACGCCTACCCGCTGATCGTGAACAACTATGCGGCCAGGGCAATGAACGAGGCCTATGAGCTTGGAGAACCGAAGGTTACGGAAAAGATCATCATGGCCATTGAAAGCAGCGACAGATTGTAAACGGATGGCCCTCGAATCCCGAAAGGAGCTGTGGAGCCATGATCGAACGTTTCAAAGCGTACATCGAGAATGAACCCTGGGACGAGACGCTGCTGACGCGGGAACCGTACCTGAAGGCAATCTGTTGGGTCATCATCATCTTCGCTGTGATCTACTTTGGCCCGCGCTGCCTGGGGATTATCCTGAGGTGAGTTGGGATAAAGGAGACGTCCATGGGAGTCCTGAGACGGAAGTGGTGTTGGTCCTTCATCAAGCAAGGAAAGGAGAAGATAAAAAAAATGAAATGCCCGAGGTGTGATGCGGAACTGAATGAAAGCGATTTCAAAGTGGATGTTGGCAAGAACGAAGTTGAAGTGTCGGTGACGTGTCCTGGGTGTGAAGCCTCGATATTCACGTTCATCCAGGCGGATGAATTCCTCGATGCAGAATGACGGTGGAGTCGGCAATGGCAAGGAAAAACAGACATCGACGGGGAAAGAAAATGCCGCGTCGAACCGAAACGAATCAGCCCGGTCTCTCTCGCGAAGATACCACGGGCCGAACGCCCTGCAGCAATGGAACCCACTGCCTTGTGCGTAACGAACGGATCGACACGGCGGTATGCATTGTACAACAGTCCCGCCATCCCGACAAGTGCCGGGAATGCGGGCGTTTCCGAAAGGAAAGGTGAATCAGATGCCATCTATCGGCGATATCGAGAAGCGGACCAAGGAATTTTCCGAGAGCCGCGAGAGGCTCTCCACCCTGGTCCGGTCCCTGGAAGACGAGATCAACGCGGCCAAGCGTCGGCGTCTTCCATCCATCAAACAGAGCGTCAAAACCGTGATGGAGCGTCATTCCATTCTGAAGGTCGCCCTGGAGGAAGGCCGGGAGTTGTTTGTGAAGCCCAAGACGATGATTTTCCACGGTGTCAAGGTTGGGTTTCAGAAGGCCAAGGGCAAGATCTCCTGGGCGGATGATGACCAGGTGGTGAAGTTGATCAAGAAGCACCTGCCCGACCAGGCGGACGTCCTGATCAAAACGACGGAGAAGCCACTCAAAAACGCCCTGGAAAACCTTCCCGCCGCAGATCTCAAGCGGATCGGAGTCACTGTCGAGGAGACCAGCGACCAGGTCGTGATCAAGAGCACGGACTCGGAGATCGACAAGTTCGTGGACGCCCTGCTCAAAGAGGAGGATCCGGAGAAGGCAAAGGAGGCGGCATAATGATGACACAGGAGGAACGTGCACGGATCATCGACAAGATCAAGAAATGCTTTGCCCTGGCGGGAAGCAGCAATGAACACGAGGCAGCGGCGGCCCTAAAACATGCCCGTACGCTGATGGATAAATATGCCATCTCCGATGGCGATATGCTTGCCGCCGAAGCGACGGAGTGCAGGGGGAAATCAAGGGCTAAAGAGAACCCTGTTGCCTGGGAGACGGCACTTGTACGGATCATCGGGCAGGCGTTCGGCTGCCGGGTTATCTTTTCTCCTCCCATCACCTGGGAGAGTAACGGTGAATGGCTCTTCATCGGGTGTGATCCGGCCCCGGAAGTCGCACAATACGCGCACATCGTGCTCATGCGCCAAATCAGACGCGCTCGGGGGATCTACATCGGAAAGCATCTGAAACGGTGCAAACCGGCAAGGAAGACCCAGAGAGCCGATATTTTCTGTGAGGCATGGGTAACGGTCGTCAAAAAGAAGGTCGAAGCATTTGCGGGGATATATGGGAACAGCCGGTCCATTGATGCCTATGTGGCAAACCATTATCCGAAAACCGTGGAAGTTATGCCCATACGAAGGAACGGCGGAGAAACGCTGAGAGAACATGAATGGCGGGACTACCTGAACGGGATGGCAGCGGGAAGGCAGGCTCAGCTAAACCGATCCTGCAACGGTAACGGGCTGCAGGCTGCCCTGTTGGGATAAAGGAGGCATCCATGGGAGTCCCGAGACTGAAGAAGAAGGTCGAGCTCCGCTATCGCAAGGGATCGACATGCGAAACGAGGAACTGCCAATGGTGTGAATCCTTCATCAAGCAAGGAAGGGTTAAGGATACAGTGATTCCGGACGGCCGCTGTAAAGTCATTGGTGATAAACCCGGACGGATGTTCCGGATCCGCGGAGATTACACCTGTGATGTCCAGAAAACGACCTATGTGCCGCTGACCTGAAAGGGGTGCTGATTATGATCTTGATGAAACCAAGCCATGAAATCCTTACGACGATCAATAGTGGCGAGATCCTGCAGCGGATCGAGGCTGCCGGCCGGACTTGCTACAAGTCAGAACGAAAAATCACCACTGAGTCTGCTGTCCCTTTTGTTCGCAGTATCATCAAAAACAGCCACGAGTCGGTGATCGAGCATGAGTCCATATCGGTCCGATTTATTTGTGATCGCGGAGTGACGCACGAGCTGGTCCGTCATCGCCTGGCCGCATTCAGCCAGGAATCAACCAGGTACTGTGATTATGTTGGGAAAGATGAGGCTCCCCAGGTTACATTTATCATTCCGCCCTGGGTCGAGATTGCACCGGGGGAATACCATACACCTGATGAATTTTCCACTGCCTGGAACAGCGATCATTACTGGGCATGGGCAATGCTTGATGCCGAACGATACTATGCAACGCTGAGGCAGCACGAGTGGAGCCCTCAAAGCGCCAGAGCCGTTCTCCCCAACAGCCTGAAGACGGAGATCGTCATGACATCCAATCTGCGTGAGTGGCGACACGTACTCAAGTTGCGGACATCCGCCGCCGCGCATCCCCAGATGCGTGAATTGATGATGCCCCTCCTGCTGGATTTGACGATGAAGATCCCCGTCGTGTTCGACGATATCCCGAGCAGAGAGGGGATATAGATGCGGCTTGTCTGTCCGAGTTGCGGGGCTGTGGCCAGTGCGGAGGCCTGGCAGAACGATACGTTTTGTCGGAACACCTTCGATGCCCTGGTGAAGCTGCCGCCGCCCGTTTTGAGACAGGCTCTCGCTTACCTGGGACTCTTCCGCCAGGGGACAAAAGCACTCCCCTGGCGAAGAGCCCAGGCAATTATCAGGAACCTGAATGACCTGGTGGAGACCGGGAACGTCCACTGGCAGGGTGGAGAGACCAGGCCCTGCCCGCCCGAGATCTGGGGCAAGGCAATGGAGGCAACTCTTCAGAGCGGCCCGAAGGGGCTCAAGAACAACAATTACCTGCGGCATGTTGCCTGGGAGATGGCGGCCGGAGTGGCAGCAAAGGCGGAGGTAGAGCGGGAGGCTGCACGGCGGGGAATCACCCGCGAGACGGATGACCAGCCGGAGCCCATGTCCGAGGCGAACCAGCAAGCCTTGAACAGCTTAAAGAAAAAATTGGGGGTGTCCGTGTCATGAAAATGATTGAACCGGTTCAGATTCAGTTGATTCATATCGCGAAGAAGCAACTCGGCCTGTCGGACGAAGAGTACAGGCTGGCCATTGGAGCACAGACAAAAGGGAAGAAGCGCTCAAGCGCCGGTCTGACGTATTTCGAGGCGGACGGGCTGATCAATTATTTCCGAACCCTCGGTTTCAAAATCCAATCCAACTACATCCGCACCCGTGGCCAGGCCAGGCGCTCCCGGTGGCAGCCGATAAACGACCGCAAGCGTGCAAGGCAGAATCCGGCAAACGTCATCATGCTGCCCTCTCGCGATCAAATCGAGATGATCAATGTCCTGCAGAAAAAGATCGCCTGGCGCTATGAGGATGGATATCAACGTTGGCTTGAGAAATACATAAAGATCCCGAGGATCAAAACGGCGCAGCAGGCCAGCGATACCATCGAGGGTCTGAAGGGGCTCCTGGCTCATCAGCAATGAGGACATGACGATGGATGTGGATTGGCTGACCGAGATTGCAAAAGAGATCTCCCTGGACTGCCTTCCCGACAGCTACCAGGACGTCGCCCGGATCATCGGGATGGAGCCGACTCTCCGGCTTGCCCGGCATATCGGCGGGATGAGGATTTATTATCCGAAGCTCGACAGCCTGTTTCGGGACAAGCGGGACGAGCGGATCCGGGCGGAGTTCACGGGGAACAATCACCGGGATCTGGCCCGGAAATACGATCTTACGGAGGCCTGGATCCGTGCAATCGTCCAGCGCAAGCCTCCCTACACGCAGGCAAATCTGTTCGAAGAACGAAGCGACCCCGCCGAGAATCTGTAAATCCCGGACAATCCTGCCCTCACATCCCCGTGGGGGCGGGATCCGTTCAAAGGCAATTCAAGTAATTTTCTCAAGTGCTTTGGTAGATTTCCCTCTCCACGATTTCCTATAGTTCCCCCCGACACGTTCACCTCCTTTTCCCGGCCGGGCTGCGGTAACCGTTGCCGCAGTCCGTGCCGGCCCAAATTGGCAAGGGTTCGCGATGAGAGAGAACTTCGACAGGGCATTCCTCCTGGTCATCGGAGCGGAGGGGAAACCCACCAACGACCCCGATGATCCGGGCGGCTTCACCATCTGGGGCCTGGCGAAGCACTACCACCCCGAGATCGACGCGAACACCCCCATCGACTACGCCAAGCAGGTCTACCGGAAGGAATACTGGGACGCCATCGGAGCGGACGATCTTCCCTCCCCCCTTGACATTGCCGCCTTCGATTTTGCCGTTACCTCAGCTCCCGGCGATGCCATCGCGCTGCTGAAGGTAACCAGGCACTGGGAAGAGTTCATGGTCCGGCGGATCAAGCATTACTCGGAGGTCGTGAGAAAGAACCCGAAGATGGCCAAGTATTTCCGGGGATGGGTAAACCGGGTCATCAATCTTTGGCTGAAGATTCAGCGAGACTGATCATTTCAAGAGAACGGGAGGAACCGACATGAGGAAACTGGCGAGACTGACGATGGTCCTGGCCGTGATGATGCTGATGGGATGTGCCGGGGTGAGCGTAGCGACAAATGATTCCGCAAAGGTGGCCGGAAAGATCGCCGGTGTTTATGTCGCCAGCAAGTATCCGGCGGCAACAAGCACGATCCTCCCCTATGCCAAAGGCCTGCTGCAGGTGGCCCAGGAGGGGAACCTCACCTCGGATCAGGTTACCGCCGCACTCACGGCCCTGTACGGTCAGATCGGCGATGATGCCGAGCTGACTACGTTGATCGTGGCTGCAACCAGCGCCATCACCGTAGAGATCCAGACCGGAACGGTAAACAGCCAGGTCGTATCCGCCCTGGAGGGATTTATCGCCGGGATCCAGCTGGGAGTGACGAAATGAAACGCGCCCTCGCGATCCTGGTTGTCGCCGTTCTGCTGTCGGGCTGTGCCGAGACGATGGCGGTCCTGGATATTCTGTCCGACAAGCCGCAGCCGGCCGCTCCCACCCCTGTCTGTGACGTCGATACGGTCGGCGTTCATCACCAGAGCCAGGTATGCCTGAAATACGACGACGGAAAATACCGATGGGGGCCTGCGAGATGAGCGACCCCAACCGTGTCTTATCCATCGAGGATTGCCAGCGGATATCGTCGTTTCCGATGGTCGTCTTCTCGGACAACCTCCGTTCCTGGATCTCGGCGGCCATCAAAGAGCACCAGCAGTGGTCCTACAACCATGCGATGTGGCTGATCGCGCCGGGCGTCGTGGCATCCCAGGACGCCCTGTTTCATCGGGCACCGCTGTCCGAGTATCTGCAGGGCGGCCATCGTCTGAAATTCTGGACAAACCCCCGGTGGACATTCGAGGAGCGCCAACGGCTTCTTCAGGCCATCGAATCGGATCTCCGTCTGCCTTGGTATCGCCGCGCGTACGATGTCCTGGCTATCGTCGGTCAGGCCCTGCACATGGACTGGATCCAGGTCCCCTGGGCCTCGATCTGTTCCGACCGGGCGAGTTACCTCTCGCTGGTGGATCCCGAATACCGCCTGGCACATCCGGATCCGGCCGACGTGAACCGCTGGCTGGATTCCCGGGGCATCTACGATGTGTACGGGAGGTTTATCCCAGACTGAGAAGCATGGACGATATCGACCAGGCCCAGCAGAACGATGAGTTTTTCCGGCGGCAGGCATTGGACGCCTATTTCCGCCGGCGACCGAACACCACCCCATTTCATGGGACGCATAGCGAGGCTGGAAACTCCGGCCCTCACCCAGAATCCCGGGGAGGGCCGGAGCCCGGCGCTGGGACGGATGGACGGATCTGCATCGACTGCGAGGGCGAGATCGAGCCGGAACGCCTGAAGGCTGTTCCCGAGGCCGTCCGATGCATCGACTGCCAAACGAAGCTGGAATGGAGGATTCGGCATGCGGGGTAAGGTTGCAACGCGGTTGAGGGAGGTTGACCGATGAGTCCTGAACATGTCTCGGCGCTTTCGTCCCTGGCGGACATCATCTCGAAGATCGGCACCTGGCCGATAGAAGTCATCATCGCCGTCGTCGTACTCGGTCCCTGGGTCATGATGTACCTGGTCTCGCGATCCATTGAGAAACGCCACAATGCAGCGGTGCAGATGTACGAGAGCAATGTCAAGCTGGTGCAGCATTACGAGAAGATAGCCAGCGAGCATGTGGACACCATCCGGCTCAGTACCGCGGCTACCACGGAGTTGACGACGTACCTGAAAAATCGAATCCCCTGCCACGAGCGGATCGCCGAGAGGTTTGGCAAATGAGCCTGCAAAACGAGATGCGGAGGGTACAGCTCACCAATCTGGAGCATACCGCGAAGCGGCTCCGGATGGAGATCGAAGACCTGGCCAGGATCATCTGCATCAACCTGGATTGCAGCCTGAAGCGTCCCGACGAATTACCCGTTGAGGAAGTGGACAGCCAGTGGGACGACCTGAAATCCAAATGGGCAGAGCTTGCCGTCGTCTCGTCGAATATCCAGCGGCTGAAGACGGAGTTGGGGTAATGGCCGAAAAGGGTGCCCGCATTGAGTTGGAGGCTGTGGCCCGGCAGATGTTCATCGACGGTCAGTCCCTGACGGCCATCGAAACCGTGCTGGGCGTTTCCCGGCAGACGCTGTCCGCCTGGAAGGCGCGGACGAAGAAGCCCGGTGAGGAGTTCGATGAATGGGACAAGGCCCGGGCGAGGAAGGCCACGTTTGGACTCCGGATGGAGGCCCTTCTGGAGCGGGAACTGAGCTTTGCCGAGGAGCGGGAGCCCGGCGCAATCGAAGGAGCGACCCTCGACAACCTTTCGAAGCTGGGTGCCCTGGTCGTTAAGTTCCGGGCGGTTGAAAACCAGGGGGCCGGATACGACCGAGCCCAGGTGTTCTTGGAGAATATGCAGTGGATCGTCGCCTGGCTGCGGGAGAACGATCCGGAGGGACTGAAGATCCTGGCGGCGGACTTCGACGCAATGACGATGCAGTTCAAGACGGAGTGCATGAGCCATGGCAATGCGTAAGCGGCCGAACCTGACCGAGGGGCAGTTCGACAAGCAGGTCGATGAGCTGAAGAAATGGATCCGCGAATCCGTTTCGCCCTTCGAACGGGACACGCCGGCCAGGCAGGCCGCCCGCAAAGAGCGGGGAAGGACCGACCTGCTCTATTTCTTCCGCACCTACCTGCCGCATTACTTCAGCGTCGATTTCGCCGAGTGCCATCAGGAGTGGCAGTTCATCACAGAGCTGAAAGATCAGCTCGCTCTGGTCGGGGCTCCCCGCGAGCTGGCCAAGTCCACCTTCTTCACCCTGGGGAATCCGGTTCACAAGATCGTCTACGGGCTCAAACGCTTTATCTGGCCGTGTTCCGATACCCATGACCAGGCGGCCGCGTTCTCCCTGCAGATCAAGCTGGAGTTGGAGGAGAACCCCCGCATCAAGCATGACTTCGGCAACCTGAAGACGAAGTCATGGAGCGATGACGAGTTTGAGACGTCCAACGGCGTCATGGTGATGGCCAGGGGACGCGGCGACAAGGTGCGCGGGATCCGGTATCGGCAACACCGACCGGACATGGTGATCTTCGACGACATGGAGAACGACGAGACGGTGGAAAACCCGCATACCACGAAGAAGATAAAGAACTTCATTCGCGGCGCGGTGCTGGGTTCTCTGGGCCGGGGATATTCCGCGATCATGGTGGGGAACCTCTTTTCTCCGCTGTCCGCGATCTCCCAGTTGATCGCCGAGGAGGACGAGGACGGCCTGCCTCGTTATGAATCCAGGGTCTACGATCTCATCCTCGATGAAGGAACGCCCGACGAGCGGTCCCTGTGGCCGGCAGCCTGGCCGATGGAACGGATCCTGAAGAAGAAGCATGACGTCGGAACCTATACCTTCAACAAGGAATACCGCAACAAGGTCGGTACCGAAGATTCCCCGTTCCCGGAAGAGCAGGTCCGGTACTTCGAGCGGATCGAGGTGGTCAACCGCGAGCTTCTTTTTGCGACGGCCGTCGACCCTTCCGGAACCTCCACCAGGGGCAGCGACTTCCGGGCTGTTGTCACATTCGGCCTGGATCCCAAAGAGATGATCTTCCCGTGCATGCATGCCTGGATCAAGCGTCGCTCCATCGGCGACATGTTCGCCGCCGCCTACCAGCAGAACGATACATATCCGGGGATCGTGGTCATCGAGGAAAACATGTTCAAGGACTTCCTTCATGAAGCGATCCAGAATTACGCCAAGGAGGTGAACCGGTTTCTCCCCTGGTCCCCGATCCAGCACAACACCAAGAAGATCGCCCGGATCGTCGGCACCTGCTCCTACCTGTGGGAACACGGGAGGATCCTCTTTGAGAAGAACCACAGCGACCAGAGGGTTCTGATCGAGCAGTTCGTCTACATCTACAACCAGACGGTTCATGACGACGGGCCGGATTCCGCAGAGATGGCGATCAGGAAACTGCAGAGCGGGCTGGTGAAGCCGGCCGGCGTGAGCAGCGAACCAGAGCAAAACGATTACCGGGCGCACAGAACGGGCGTGCTGGGCCGGTTTTCCAGGAGGGCGGCGTGAGCGGAGCCATTTCCAGGCATCTGAATAACGAGCTGGAATTCAGGGTAGCCCGGCGGATCGCCGAGGAGAAGGCCACCCTGCAGGAAGAACGGGTCGCCTCTCAGCCGGAGCGGATCCGTGCGGCGAGCGTATCGGATAGTCTCGGTGCCCCGGACGCCGACGGCACGGTCTGGCGACGGCTCACGACGAATCCCAACCGGGACCTGATCCCGGTCATGCAGGATCGCATGATCGAGATCGCCTACTGGCTGTGGGAGACAAACCCCCTGGCCGGGTGGCTGATCGACATCACAACGGCTTTCATCCTGGCGGAAGGACTCCCGTACGAGGCGAAGCATCCGGACGTGAAGGCGGTCCTGGATGGTTTCTGGAACGATCCCATCAACCGCATGCCTCTCTTCTTTCCCAAGCACGTGGACGAGCTCCATATCTTTGGAGAGCTCTGCCTGCCCGCGTTCACGGCCGCCCAGACCGGACGGGTGCGTTTCGGCTACATCGACCCGGCCCAGATCATGGATGTCATCACGGATCCGGAGAACGTGAAGGTCCAGATCGGCGTCCTGACCAAGGGATGGATCGGGGAAGTGGCGGGCTATTCCATCGCCACGGAGGCGAAGAAGTACCGGACGATCCTTCCGCCCGAAGCGGACTATGTTCTCTCCCCCGCGGCGCAGATGCTGCGCGAGCATTTCACCGACGGGGATTGTTTTTACTGGTCCATCAACAACGTCTCCAACTCGCCCCGGGGCCGCTCGTCACTGCTCCCCGTGGCGGACTGGCTGGACGCATACGAGCAGTACCTGTTCGACTATGCGGACAAGTGGCCGCTGCTCAACAGCTTCGTGTGGGACCTGATGGTGGATGGTGCGGATGACGCCCAGATCAAGGAGCATATCAAAGCCTTCACCAAGAAATCGGGAACCGTCTACGGCCACAACGAAAAGGTCACGCTCACGCCTTCCGCGCCCAAGCTGGAATCCATCGAGGCCGGCGAGGGAGCGCGGCTCTTCCGCAATCACATCCTCGGGCGCTTCGGCTATCCGGAGCATTGGTACGGCGGCGGCGGAGACGTCAACCGCGCCACGGCTGCGGAGATGTCCTCCCCGGCCATCAAGATGCTCAAGCGGAAGCAGTTCACCGTGAAATACATCCTGGAGGACATGTGCGCCTATCAGATCCGCCAGGCGAGAGCCGCCCGCTACCTGAGGGTGGGCGACGAGGAGGCCGGACAGTATTCCGTCATGCTGCCCCAGATGGAGACCAAGGATGTCGCAAAGCTGGGGACGGTGGTGCAGCAGGTGGGCGCGGCCCTGATCGGGGCGGAGAACCAGGAATGGATCGACAAGGACACGGCCCGGCAGATCTTTGCGGCCATCACGGCTTTCATCGGCGTCGACATCGATCTCGACCAGGTCAAAGAGGCCATCAAAGAGCAGAAAGAGACGAAGGGTTACAGAGACTATTCCAGGACCAAGAAAGCGGAGGTTGGGAACGACGCCTGAAAATGCCCTGTAAGGCGTTTGGACGTCCGAATGACCCAATACCCGAATATGCCGTTGACACGTTTTATAAACATGTCAACGGGCCTCAGAAACGACATTTGAAGGGGCTCTCGGATGCTCACGGCGTCCACCGCGATCAAGAAGGCTCTCCAGGCCAAGGAACAGGGCATCCTTTCGGGGACGGAATCAATGCTCGCGATCCTCTCGGATCTGCATGGCCAGGTGATGACGGAGCTCGGGAAGGCGGCCCTGGGATCCTTCGATGCATACCACCTCCGCCAGATGTTGGATTCCATCGAATACCAGGTCGCGAATTACACCCTGCGAGCAAAGGCGGAATTGTCAGACCGCTTGAGCGAGGCCTGGAACCTGGGGACGAACCTGGTCGATTTACCCCTGGCGGTCTCGGGCATCCGCATGGGGAGCTATCATCTCTCCACGGCCGTTCTGGATACGCTCAAGGACTACAGCAACGACTACCTACAGAACCTGTTCGGCGACGCCTGGTACAAGGTGAAGGGCGAGATCACCCTGGGCGTCGTCGGGGGGAAAACACCCCAGGAAGTGGCGGAGAGCATCGGGAAAACCATGGATGCCGGACAGTTCAAGAACATCGCAGCCCGGGCGGAGACCATCACCCGGCACGAGATGGGGACCGTGTTTTCCAAGGCGTCCCAGCTCCGGATGGAGCAGGCGGCCGAGAGCGTCCCTGAGATGGAGAAGCAGTGGATCCATGCGGGACATCCCTTCCGGCCGCGGCCGTCGCACATCACGGCCCACGGGAAGCATGTGCCCGTAAACGAGTCGTTTGTCATCGGCGGCGTGCCGATGATGTTTCCCCGGGACCCGAAGGCACCGCTCAAGGAGACGATGAACTGCGGCTGCGATCATGTGCCGTATCATCCCGACTGGGAATAACCGATCACATCAAACACACGAGGAGGATCAGAGATGGCGAGATTCGATCAGAAGTGGCTGGAGGGCCTGACGTACCTCAGTTCCGAAAAAAAGAAGACCGTGAAAGACGGCAGGCCGGTCACACAGAACATCCCGACGGAACGGCCCCTGGCCGAGGCGGACGTCCTGGACTGGAAGGATCTCGGCGACTCCGTCGTGATCGTGGCGGGCGACGGGCAGAAGCACAAGGTTTCGAAGGGGGGAAAGGCAGATGCTGCGGCCGATGAAAAGAAGGGCACGGGGAAGAAGGAGGGAGGGTCCGATGCATCGTGAGAGCGGCGTCATGAGAGTGATGGTTGTGGGATCCTCGCCTGGCGATATCGTCGGTCTCCAGTCGGAGATTTGCCGGCTCGTGGCGGCGGGATCCGCCGATGGTCAAAAGAGCTTTGAGGATATCCGGGACATGCTCCGGCAGGCCCTACCGAACTATGTCTGGATCTGCGAGGTGTTCCCGGATCATGTCATTGCCCAGGACGATCCTGGGGACAAGTACTGGCAATACCCGTACACGATTACGGATGACCAGGTGACCCTGGGGCAGCGGGTGGAGGTGGAACGCCAGTATGTGAAGGTCCAGGCGGCCTCCCGCCTGTCGGCGGCGATGGGGACGGATGCGGACGGCGATTATGGCTACCGGTGGCGCGTGCAGATCAACGAAGCGGGCGTCGATCTGCAGAAGATCGCGGATTATTCCCTCGATGTGCTGAAGGCGGCGGCTCCCCTATATGAAGGCGTAAGGGTCTTTGCCCTCTCCCAGGGACAGCATGCCTCGGACGCCAATCCCTACGGAAAATCGGTGCGGGACCTGGTGGGCTGGCTCTCGGATGTGGTTCCGAATGCGACAGGCCTGGAGGGAACGCTCAACATCCTGAAGAGCGCATCCTGGCTGCGGGACATGGCGCTGGACGCCTGGAAGCGGGGCAAGCGGGATCTGATCGGCCTCTCTCACGACGTCCTCGCGAAGACGGCAACCGGCAACAGGCTGGGGCCGAAGAAGGTGGAGAAGATCGTCCGGGTCGACTCGGTGGACGTGGTGTACGACCCCATTGCCGGGGGCAAGTTCTTGAGAATGGCCGCAGCCAAGACGGCGGGCCGAAAGGAGGCAGAGATGCTGGAAAGACTGTTGGCCGCCCTGAGGGCGCAGAGGCCCGATCTGTATGCGACCATCGAGGCAAAGGTGACAGGCGGAACGGTAACGGAAGAGGAGGTCCTGACCCTGCTCACGAAAGGGCTGGCTCCCTCCGGAGACAAAGACATGAACGAGCGGATCGCGGCGGCGGTGAAGACCGCCCTGGCCGATGCCGGCGGAAACGGTGCGGATGTTCAGAAGGCGCTTCAGGACGCCCGGATTGTCGCCTGCTCCCTCACCCTCAAGGACGAGCTCAAGGAGTCCGGGCTCCCCGATCTGTCCCAGGAACGGTTGCGGAAGCAGTTCGGAGAAAAGGTTTTCGAGCTGGAGGTCCTGCGGGCGGCGATCAAGGACGAGAAAGAGTACGTGGACAAGCTCACGGGATCGGGATCGGTGACCGGATCCGGACAGGCCCGGGTGGGAAACGAGGAGCCGGAACGGATCCAGGCGGCGATGGATAAGCTCTTTGGCGTAACCGTGGACGACCGGTTCAAAGACGTCGCCCCCTTCTCCTCGATCCGGGCCGCCTATACCCGGATCACGGGTGATGCCGAGGTGCGCGGCACTCTGACGCCGGAAGGAATCCGCTTCGGCGAAGCCTTCATGGGCTATCAGCGCATGCCCGCCGCGTACAGCACCAGTTCCTTCAGCTATGCCCTGGGGAATACCCTTTACCGGAGGCTCATCCAGGATTACCGGGCCGTGGATTACGGGGAGCAGGCCCTGATCAGCTACAAGCGGAACGCGAAGGACTTCAAGACGATGGAGTCCGTCCGCATCGGGTACTTCGGCGACCTTCCCGACGTCGATCCGCAGGCGAAGGACTACGAAGAGATCTCGATGGTGACCGATGAGGAGATCTCCTATGCCCTCAACCAGAAGGGGGTGATCCTCACGGTGAACCGCATCGTCATCATCAACGACGATCTCCGGACGGTCCAGACCCTGATCGCCAGGCTCGGGCGGGCAGCACGCCGGACCTATGCCCGGCGCGGCTGGAACAAGATCAAAGACAACGCCACCTATAAGGGGGACAGCAAGGCCATGTTCCACTCGGATCACGGGAACCTCGGCAGTGTGGCCCTCACCAACGATGCCACGGGCATCACCACGCTGACCAACCGCCTGGTGGCCATGTTCAACCAGACGGAGAAGGATTCCGGGGAGGTCCTGGCTTTGGATCCCAAGTATCTGTGGGTGGCCCGCTCCTACCTGGAAATCGCAAAGGCCCTCAACAGCCCCTGGCCCATCGCCGGAACGGTCAACCCCCATGCAGGCAAGTTCGGCGTGAATCATGAGCGGATCCTCGTGAACAAGCTGGCGACGGACACCAATGACTGGGGCCTGATCGCCGACCCGGCCGACGCGGAGCTCTTGGAAGTGGCCTTCCTGAACGGACAGGAAGAGCCGGAGCTGTTCGTGGCGGACAATCCCCTGGTGGGGCAGATGTTCGTGGGCGACAAGATCCAGTACAAGCAGCGCCACGAGTATGAGTGGGAGATCGCGGACTATCGCGGATTCGACAAGTCGGTCTGCGCCGGATAGGTCCGGAACCTTGCAACCAACGGGGAGGATCCGATCCTCCCCTCTACGATTGAGGAGGAAACCATGAAAAAGCGTCATCAGGGATTTTTCGCGCTGCTCTTTGCCGGGCTGTTCCTGCTTCTGCTGGTGCAGACGGCGGATGCCGCGAGTTGGTGGACACAGAAGTATGTCCGGTATTCGGCAACGGCGGGAGAAACCCTCACCACCGGGGACGTCGTCTGCATCAAAGGATCCGACGGCGAGGCCTACAAAGCCGATGCGGACGATTCCAGCCTCCGTCCGGCCGTGGGGGTAATCGACAAAGGGGGGGCATCCGGTTCCACGGTCGAGATCGTCGTGGACGGCGTCATCTCCGGGATGACGGCCAAGAGCCCCGGGGCGACACTGTACTTGGCAACGACGGCCGGCGCGTTCACGACCACGGCTCCCACGAACGAGCAGACCATCGGATGGGTCCTGCCCGGGACAGCGGGGAGCTCGTCGTCCACCACCTATTTTATCCGGGTTGAAGCGAAGAAGTCTCCGAGTGCGGGCTACTGACGTGAAGAAGATCCATGAAATCCTGTTGCTGGCAGCCGTTCCGGGGCTGATGTTCTGCATCGTTCCGGTAACCGGGATGGAGCTCCGGCTGTCCTGGCAACTGGCCGCTATCTGGCTGGGAGGACTGGCCTTCACGGCCGTCCTCTCCAGCTGGTGGTGGAAAGGCTTCTTTCTTCTGGCCCTGGCCAGGACGGCGACAATCCTTCCGCCGGCGTACGAAGCCTATCTTGGACTTTTAATGATCGCCCTGTTTCTTGCTGCAGCGGAAGGATTTCGGCGGATCGATCCGGACCGGATAATGGACGGCATGTGCCTGGCTGCAATTGTTCTTTTGCTGTGGATGTCCCTGCAGCAGTGCGGATGGGCAAAGACCTGGTTCGGTCCCGAGCGGATCGCCGGGCCGTTCAATCCGGTCTCCGGCGGCGTCTTCCTGGCGCTTTGCCTGCCCGCCTGCATGCGGGAGGATCGGCTGCTCCTGATCCCCTGCATTGCCTGGGGGATCATGATGACCGGGTCATCCACGGCGTTTCTGGCGGCGGTTGCGGGAACCCTCTGCTTCGTCTTCAGGAGGTATCGGGATCAGGGATTTTTAAAACGCTTCACCGCCCGGAGCGGGTTTGCCGTCCTCCTCGTCCTGATCGTGCTCACCGGGATCTGGTTCAGCCAGGTGAGATCCTTCGGAAACATGATCCAGGGGGAACGCTGGACCGCCTGGAAGCATGCAGCCTGGTCGCTCCGGTCGGAGGCGCTTGGCCGGGGCATCGGCACCTGGCAAACCGTTTTCCCCCTGCTTGCCTCCGGAGACCGGCGTCTGGGGGATGTACGAAACGAAGGTCGGACTTTGGTGATGAACGACATCTTTGCCGAAGCCCACAACGAATACGTTCAAACGGCATTTGAGTTGGGGATCCCGGCCTTGTTGCTGATCGCCGCGTTCATGACCGCGACGGCCTGGGCGATCCTTCGCGGGACGATTGCCCCGCACGTGGCGATGGGCATGACGATCCTTTTTGCAATCTGTTTCGGCTGGCATGTCTTTCATGTTGCCCCCACGGCGCTGCTGGGCAGCGCCTGGCTGGGGCTTTCTGAAAGCCGGAGAAGGGAAGATCGATGAGCACCCAGGCAGACCTGAGAACAAAGGTCATTGCGATCGTGAAGGACACGTCGGAGAAGCTCGTCAATCCGACCGATTACGATGCGAAGATTGCGGCGGCGCTCAATCGCTACTCGAAATTGCGGCCGGACAAGCTGGTGGAGGACGTCGCCGGCAGCGGCACCTGTGACCTGGACCTGCCCGAGGGCTGGGTCGATGAATTTTCCACCGTCAAGAGCATCGAGTATCCCGTGGGCGACAATCCGGAGAGCATCCTCGATGCGGACGAGTACGCCCTTTACCAGTCTCCGGACGGGGAGAAGATCCGACTGAGAAACAATGCCCCGGCGGCGACGGAAGTCGTCCGGGTCGCCTATACGGTTCCGCGGAGCGCGACCAACGTGCCGGCCGTCGATGTCGAGGCCGTCTGCAGCCTGGCGGCCGCCCTGTGCCTGGAAGACCTGGCGAATGCAGCGGTTCAGACGGCCGATTCGACCATCAATGCGGACGTGGTCAATTACCGCACCAAATCCGGGGAATTCGCCTCCCGGGCGAAACGGCTGATGCAGCTCTACAAGGATCACCTGGGCCTGAAGGAAGATGACACGACGCCCCCGGCGTCCGCCGTCGCGGATTTTGATCAGAAGTACCCGGGCGGATTGGAACGGCTGACACACCCACGTTGGGCGAGGGAGCGACGCTGATGAGCGATCTCCGGTTCGAGATCCTGCAGAGCGGCCCCATCCTTACCGGGAAGGGGCCGGAGATCGTGCAGGCGGAGCTGGACCGGGCAATGGAACTGGCCGTCAACCTACTCCTCCGCGAGGTGAAAAAGGACACTCCCGTGGGCGTGCGAGGGGCGGAAGGAGGGCTCCTGTCCACGATCCAGAGCGATATCATCGGCAAGGGTACGCCCGTTAGTATTGGCATTGTCGCCACCACATCCAAATACGGCCGCCCTGTGGAGCTGGGGACGAAACCCCATATGCCGCCGTCCTCCGCCCTGGTCCCCTGGGTAAAGAAGTTTCTGGGTTATGAAGGAAAGAAAGCAGATCGCGTCGCGTTCGCCCTGGCCAAGGCCATTGCCAAACGGGGAACCGAGGGACGGTACATGTTCGAATCGGCGGCGATGGAAAAAGAAGATGCGGTTCGGAGGATCTTCATGAAGGCGGGATTCGAGATCTCCAAGAAGCTTGGCGGGGTCTGGTTATGAACAATTATCTGGCGATCCTTTGTGTCTGGACTCCCCATGACGGATCGCAGCAGATCAGGGGATGGGATATCGCCTGTATCAGGGTGAATGACGCCGACATTATCCGGAGACTGCGGAAATGACACCCTTGGCGGCCATACGAGCTCAGATCAAGGTGATCCTTTCCTCGGTGACGGGAATAGGGATTGTGCATGATTATCAGCGATTTGCGGTGGATTGGCAGAAGATGTTGGACCTGTTCAAGGATGACGATCGAATCAATACCTGCATGTTCCGCCGGGAGAAAATGATCAAGCGCAGGATCATCCTCGGCAATCCAAGCAGCCAGCCGCACAGGATCCACATC
Source organism: Syntrophaceae bacterium (assembly GCA_013177825.1). NCBI lineage: Bacteria > Pseudomonadati > Thermodesulfobacteriota > Syntrophia > Syntrophales > Syntrophaceae > Syntrophaceae bacterium. The sequence goes on along the minus strand of JABLXX010000003.1, from coordinate 45,251 downwards.
TTCAAGATCATCTGCATCAGGGGGCTGAATGATGCCCAGGCCACGGCTGTCTCTTTCGACGATGATCTGGCTGCAGTCGAGGAGGCGTTCGAAGGTTATAAAACACTGAATGGTACCTGCGAGACCATCAATCCCGGCTTCGGACCGACTGAAGGTGAAGAAGGCGTTCAGATCAGTCTGGTTGAGGAACGGATGTTCGGGAACGTGTTGTGCCATTACGCGGAACTTAGACTCAGCGTCCAGGAACGAAACGCAAGATAAGGAGGACAGAGCCATGACACAGGCAAGAGGTTCGAATACCCAGGTCGGTTATCAGGAGGAAACCACGTTTGCGACGATTCCCGCTTCCCCGGCCCTGAAAACGCTTTATTTCGCGTCGGAGAACTTCGCGGAAAAGATCGCCGTGAATGCATCAAACGTGATCCGCAACAGCCGGAATCCGGTCATGCCCACCCGAGGGGCGCGTGACGTTTCTGCCTCCATCAAGACGGAGCTTTCCCCCCAGATCGGGACGCTCCTCAGGGCGGCCATTGGAAGCAACACGACAACCGGCGAAACGTCTCCCTATACCCACACCATGAAGGTCGGCACACTCCCGTCGCTGATCTTCGAAAAGGGCTTCACGGGATTGGCGGCGTATCTCCTCTACCTGGGCTGCAAGGTCAATAAGATGAGTATTTCCGTGAGGCCGACAGGGTATCAGGAGGTCTCCTTCGATCTCCTTGGGGCATATGAGGCCCAGGCCCTGAAATATGACGGGCAGACCGGGAATTTTGCTGCGGGTCTCATGGCGTCAGGAGGAACGAGCCTGCATACGGGCCGGATCAAGGGAGACAATGACGGCGGGGTATCCGGTACGCTCGTCCTGATCGATTCCACCGGCGTCTTCCAGAACAACGAGGCGCTCACCGATACCGGAACGGGTGCGGCGGTCGTGGACGGCACCCTTGGCGACTCGTCCATCGACTCCTCGCATACGGATCCCGGCCATACGCCATTCGACGGATTCTCCATCTCCACGATCCAGGAAGGCGGATCTGATATCGCCTATCTGTCGGCGGTTGATCTCATCCTCGAAAACAACCTGGACGGCAATTCCTACGTGATCGGGGGCGGCGGGATCCGCAGGGAGATCCCGGAAGGCCTAGCCAAAGTGTCGGGTACGATCACGGCCCTTTTTGAGAGCATGGCGCTTTACCGGAAGGCCATCTCCTTCGCGGAATCCAGCCTGAAAATCATCTGGACGCTCGGCACCGGGGCTGGGACTGCGGGCAACGAATCCCTGGAGATCCTGGTTCCAGAATTGAAACTGTCGAAAGAGACGCCGGTGATCGACGGTCCCGGGGGCATCCTCTACAAGGGACCGTTCGAAGCCTATTACAACGATTCGGCCCAGGTATCCACCATTCAGGCCATCCTGAAGAATGCGGAGGCGACGGTCTGATGGATAAGACGACAAGGCTTTTCGATTACAAGTCCGCGCCGCGTTACCTCATCAACGATAAGACCTATGTCCAGACTCCCCTGGTATTGGGGCAGGTTCGGCAGCTGCTGGAAGTCCTGAAGGATTTTCGTTTGCCGGAGGAATTTACGGCACCCCAGCTAATGGAGTTGCTCGGCCCGGACCGTCTTCCGGCCGCCCTGGCCGTCGTCCTCACGGAAGAGGGCAAGTCTCCCAGGGACAAAGACATCGCCGCCCTGGCAGCGGATCTCGAATTCTCCATCACGGCGGAAATGGCGCTGCAGGTCGTCAACGATTTTTTCGCCTGCAACCCGATCTCTTCGCTTTTGGCGGGGATGAGAGGGGCACTCGGGTCAATGATGACAAACCTGGCGGTGGCCTTGAAAAACGAGGGCGAGGAGACTGGATCGAAAACCTCGTCTGCATCCTGACAGCCGGAGACCTGACCAGGTGTGACGCCATTCTGTGGGGATTCACCCCCGCGGCATGCAAACCGTATTTGGAATACCAACTGCGCCAGGTCCTGTTCCGTGAAGCAATCCTCGGGATCCTCGTCGGCGAGTCGGAAGCAGAGAAGCAAAGCCGGCAAGAACGCGAGTATTGCGAGGCATGCAGAAAAACAAAACGGAATAAGGACTGCTCCACCTGCCTGAGAAACATCACGGTGATCGGCAATGGGTGATACAAACGCCGTACTTATCCATATCCGGGGCGACGTCGCGGACATCAACGCGAAGTTGACGGACCTCAAGGGCCGTATCGAGAAGGTCACGTCGGAAACCCAGCAGATGGGGGCGGCGGCGAAGGAGCATTTCGGGCAGATCCCCGAGATGGCCGGGAGAGCCTCTGGATACGTCAAGGGCCTGGCTACGAATGTGATCGCCCTGGCCGTCGCCTATAAGACCGTCCAGATCGGGAAGGACATCTTTGAAAAAGGCTTCCGGGGCGTTGAGGAATACAGCCAGACCGTAGCCTCGATGGCCGCGATGGTTGCCACGTTCACGGAAAGGCAGAAGGGAGCGAGCCTTTCCGATCAATGGAAAGAAGCCCTGTCCTATTCCCAGGCCATCGTTCCCATCCTGGAGAACATCGCGGCCAAGACCCTTCTCTCTGGCCAGGAAACAACGGCCCTGGCCAACGCCTTCGCCCGCACGGGCGTTTTCCTCGATGCCGGAAATGCAAAACAGGTCGAAAGCTTCACGCGGATCTCGAACGCACTGCCCCTGATGACCCAGGGCCAGGAGATCATGCGGCAAATCAATACCGAGATCCGCGCGCTCATGACAGGGCAAAATGAAGCCACGTCCATGATGCTGCAGACCCTCAAGGCGATTGATCCGGAGATTGAAAAGCATCTCAAGGCATGGCGCGCTGAGGGAACCGTCCTCGAAAACATCGGAAACTTGCTGGAAGGATTCGGCCCGGCAACGGCTCTCCTCGAAAATCAGTGGCAGGCCGTCAAGTCCACCATCGACACAACTGTTACGCAAACCCTCCGCGGCGGGATGTTCCCCGTCTATGAAGACATCATCAAGCAGACGAAGGATATCAATTCCTTCCTGGAGGAGCACAAGGGCTCGATCCAGGGAGGAATGAAGGTCGGATGGATCACCGTCAAGGAGATCGTCGGTGGCGTAAAAGAGTTCCTGGGCGGCTTCGGGCCGATGATCAAGGATATCACTTCCGGCGTGGGTGCTGTCGTTTCAAAATGGTACGTCGTCTTCGGTGTCCTCAGGCCGATCGGTGAATTGATCGGGAACCAGATCTCACTGACCTATGAACTCGTCAAGATGTTCGGAAATGCCATTGTTGCGGCCGGTGCCCTCGCGGCCATGCAGCCGGAAGTGGCCAAGGTCGCATGGGAAGAGGCGAAGAAGAGCTATACCAAGGTCGAGCAGCTGAGCCTGAGGCAGACGGACATCGTCACGAAAGGTATTGACGAATCGATCGCCAAGTATGAGGCTCTGGCGAAAAAGGCGCTGGAGGCCGATGCAGGACCGGGAAGTGATGCCGCATCGAAGAAATTCAAAGCGAAGCCAATCTCCGGGCTGACCGCCGAAGAGAAGAAGGCTGCAAAACAGGCCCAGAGGGAAGAAGAGGCCATCCTTGCGTCCCTCACGGAGCAGAATAAGACCTATTACGAGACGGTGGTCAAGGAGGCCAAGAGCGCGGCCGAGCTGAAGAGGAAAATCGGGGAGAACGAGCTCGACGTCGTGATTGAACTCTATGCGAAAGAGCAGACCGCCCTGAATGACTGGTATGAAAAGCAGGCCGATATCATCAACCGAACATTCAAGGCCGACCGGGTCAAGCAGGAAAAGCTGCATGCGCTGTACCTGGAATATTCCAAGAGGTGGAGCGAAAACGAGAACACAAAGGCAATCGCGGTTGAAAATTATGCGAAAAAGGCAATTTCAACCACGGCGGCACTTTACAAGATCATCGCCGATTATTCGGATGAGTCGGTCGCTGCAGAAATCGCCAACCTCGATGAAAAATACAGGGAGCTGGCGCGCTACACAAAAGACTCTGAATTGCTGGCCAGGGCGAGGGCCGTTGACGAGCAGATCATCTTTACCAATCGGGACAAGACAATACTCAGCGCCCAGCAATCATTCTATGCCGAGATTAACAAGAATGCATCGGAGGCGACGGCTGCACAAATCGCATTGTGGCAGCTGGAGGCAGATGAATACATCAAGAAGACGAAAGACCAGTCCGGGGCCGCCGCCTGGCTGAGGGAGAAGATCCGCCAGCAGGAAGAAGGCAAGGCAACGGACCAGGCTTCATTTTATGACCAGATCCCCGGTTACTCGGAGGTTGCCTATCAATACCGTCTCGATGTGATCGAAAAGCAGGCGGAAAAGCATCGGGAGGCCGGTGATGACGCCGCCGCCGTCGGTGCCTGGGTGGCCGACCAGAACAGGAAGGCCTATCTCAAGATGGCCGAGACGTCCGATGACTGGTTCGTCGGGATCAAGGCCGGCTGGATGGAAATGCAGGATGAAGCCGGGAAGACAGCCGGCAAGGTGAAGGATGTATTCAAGAATGCAATGGATGGGCTTTCCGAGCAGCTAACGGACCTCCTGGTTGACGGAGAGGCAGATTTTCAATCGTTCGCAAAGTCAATCCTCAAGCAGCTGCTGAAAATTGAAATCCAAGCCCTCATCACCGGGCAGGCTACTTCCTCCTTGGGTGGTGGAGGTGGTGGAAGCTGGATCACATCTGCCATCGGCTTGATCGGGTCGATGTTCGGCGGGTCTTCATACAATACGGGCGGGGAAACAGACCCGGAACTCCTCGGCGGTATGGCCAAGGGTGGAGTTGTTTCCGGCGGTAGAATCACCCCTTTTGCCAAGGGCGGCACTATCGTTTTCAACCCCACTTTCTTCCCAATGGCCAATGGAACGGGCCTCATGGGCGAGGCCGGGCCGGAGGCAGTCCTGCCCCTGAAAAGGCTCTCCAACGGCAACCTGGGCGTTCAGGCGACCGGCTCACAGCATACCTCCATTGGGATCAGCGTCCCGGTGTCGGTCACTGGCAGCGACACGTCTGAACGGATCTGGAAGTCACCCGCCTTCCGCAACGAAGTGGAAACCCTGGTGGCGGCCCTTGTGAGGAAATACGCCAATGCCTAACGCCACATTGGGAACCCTCACCTTTGCCCAGAACCCGGACACGATGACCCTGATCAAAAAGGATCGGGATGTGGCCTGGGTAAAGACTTATACCTCCGTCGCCATTTTCACCTGGGGCAGCAGCTACGAGGGAAAGAAGCTCGATCTGGCATGGAGCTACATGGAGACGAGCGAATTTGACGACCTGGAGGACATCCAGGATGCCGACGCGCAGGTTGTTTTTGATCCCCAGGACGACTCCGGAAAGACTTTCAACGTGGAGATCCTGGCCCTGGATGGAGAATATCACCTGTATCTCGATGACGACACAGGCCACTACCGGAAGAACGTCAAGTTGACGCTCCTGATCATGAGCGAGGCCACATAATGCGGACCTTGAACGCGACCTTGCAGGCCAACCAGGACGGAAACCGGCGGTCACCCCTGGTCGAGATCCTTTCCGGGGATCCGACCAATGCCATTCCTTTTGACGGAACAGTCCTGACCACCGAGACCATCAACGAATCTGATCCTTGTGTCCTGGTTCATTCCCTGGGCCGCCTGGTGGGTTGTTATATCTATGGTCCATCCGGGTCTTTAAATAATATTTATGACATTCGATATTTTTATACCGATGCCGGGAAAACGACTTTCACCATAGTTCCCATGAGCCTTTATAACGGCTCTGATGCAATCGTAATCAAAAATGTTTCCATATGTGAAATGGCAAATGGAAATATCGCTATTGTATGGCTTGAAGATAATCAATCTGATCATAACTACTACATCAAATATCAGATCCTCACGGTTACCGGGACAAAGGTTTCTAATGGAACCATTGATTCATGGTTGCATGATTATTATTCTGATGGAATTGCCGTCATTTATAATCCGCTGGCAAATGAATATCTGGTTGTAACAGCCGGGGAATATGAGACGCCAACCGAATATGTTGTTTATACGATCACCAGCACGGATTTCCAGACTTGGGGAGATCGGGGCATTGTGGCCGATGCAACCCCTTTAAAATGGTCTTCCCCCGCCCTGATGTATGATGCGTCTCACGCAACATTTTGGCTTTGGATCACGGTTGTGGATGGTGTCGGGGGATCGGGGGAAGAACGGACAAATGTTTATTATGCCACTTCCCCTGATGGAGCGACATGGACCCTGGGCGGGGCCATGACCGCCTATGATGATTTTGCGACAATCGGGAATCACGGTCGGTCTGTCATGAAATCAGCCACTGAAATGTATGCGATCTGGACCCAGGAACAGAAATCCTTGATGGTCAACGAGAATGCCGATGGATGGCTTTCCCCGAGTACAGGCGGAGGCATCGGTGTTATCTCACAACTTCATTTTGATGCGACAAACCGGAAACTCTATATCACGGCCTGCGGTTATTCGGGAATTGCCGTGAATCGGGTTGACGTTGATGCTTGGGAAATTGATGCAGCATGGTCATACCCGAACGGGGATTTTCATCAGATCTTCGGCGGTCCTGCATTTGGATATTCTCTTGGATCGATCAATTCAGGCCATTATATCGCCGTCCATACCCTGGGCCAGATGAATAGGATTTTCGTTCAGATCCTGGATGGGGAAAATGATTTAATCATCCGGAATTATGCCTTTGGATCATGGCCCGTTTATTCAATCACTCAAAACGTCACGGCGACCCATACTTACGGATTGACTCTGTGCGCTGTTCAGATTGATCTGACAAGCGATAAGGTATGGTTTTTCAGTCATTTGAATTGGCAATTCATCATCGGATATATTCCTTTCAGTACCGGATCCCTGACTTATACCGAGCATATTGTTTGTGCAGATTGCAATCCTGGCGTTGCCGGGACCGCGAAGCTTTATTTGAATGTTAAGTTCAAGGTTTATCCGGAATATGGTTATATCCTTGTTTATGGGAATGACACCAATGTCCAGCAGGGAGCCGGATTCTGTTCTGTTTATAATCTAGCAACCGGTGTTCTTATTAAGAATTATTACGTTGCGGCTTATCCCGGTTTTCCTGAAAGAGGTTTGGAATGCGCGGAAATCTATAACGGGAAGATCTATGCTGGATTTGACCATTCAACGTATTACAGCCAGGGAAGCAATTATGGATTGGTGGTCATTGATCTAACCACCGATGCAATGATTTGCCATAGGCCGACTTTTGCGACGGTTGATGATTATGGATTCACAGACATTAAAGTAATGGCTGATGGAAGGATGCTGATCACGTCATCCGTCTATGGTTTAATCATTTATGATCCGGCTTTGAACACATGGGTAAATTATAGCAACGCGAACAATCCGGGATTTACCACGCCGGCAGATGACGAATTCAATCTCCTGGAATACGACGAAACAGGCGAATTGATCTTTACCACGTTCGGGGCTCTTACTGATCAGGAAGGAGTCCTGGCCATTTCCACCTATGGCGCCTTCAAAGAATCCTTTTATAAGATCGGCACCTATTCAGCCGGAGCCTGGACCTGGGGGAAGGCTGACAACATGGTCCTGGAAAACAATACCTATGACCTTGAAGCCGCGATGGATTCCGAATCGGGGACCCTTTACGCCTTCGGTGTTTTCAAAGACATCGAGGAAACCTCGATCTGGTGGGATACGGAAGCCCCGGCATTCGATTTGGCGCCTTTCTGGATGCGTGATTCCGGCCTTGAACTGACCTGGACGATTGACGGAGATCCCGGAAAGCTGGAATTCACAATCACCCACGGCCACCTGTTCGATCCCTACAACCTGGCATCCCTTTATCGGAAGTATGTCGACAAGGGGCGCAAGATCTCTGTGCGCCTGGGGGAGTTGATCGGCGGTGTGGAGTATTGGGAAAACCAGGGCACGTACTGGATCATCGAGCGGAAGATGGAAGGCTACCAAAGGGGCAAGCTGCCGACGCTCAAGATCACCGCCGAGGACATGCGGACCCTGTGGAAGTTCAAGGAGATCATTGCATCCGCTGAATATTCTGACGACCCGACGGACATTATCGAAGGGCTCATCATAGCTGCGGACAGTACCGTTGACGCGGGGGATTTCTCCTGGCCGACCATCGACAACGAGACCACTCTTTACCATCAATGGGTTGAAACGGCGCTCCTGGATGCCATCCAGCAGATCCTTGATAGGTACGGCTATTTTCTCAAGATCACCCGGGATGACAAGATTGCTGCCGGGAAGATCGCCCTGGACAACGCGATCACCCATACCTATGGCGACTCAACGCAGATCCTTAATTTCACCCCTGATGACACCTTTTCCGACTTCACGAATCAAGTCGCCGTTGTGGGTCAGGAGCGGGCCTACACGGAGGTTGTCTATGCCGAGGAATTGATAAAGACGTTGAGCGGAACCTGTGGATGGTATGGGTTTGAAAATGACTTCATCGTCTATTATTCCGACGACCAATCCGCCCGGTTCCGGTCCCCCCGACTGTTCATTGTTGAGTCGGCAAGCACCATCGCATTCGATTTGGCAGGGGGCGTTGATGAGAGCATTACGTCCGTTGACACGAATGAAAAATACTGTGTCGTAACAGTTAGCGCCCCGGATCTGAGGCCGCCCCTGGTGATCCAGGTATCCATTTATCTGGCGGCGGCCTGGATTCCCGACATCGTTGTGGCGTTCGGCTTCATAGCGAATGGAGGGTTCACCATTCCCGTCGGGCGGTTCGTTCAGGCGCTGGCGATGGTCATCATCCTCAACATCACAAGTTCAATCGGAAACTTCCAATATGAAATACATGGCCTGCCCGTCGGCTACGTCCGCCGTTCCGTCCAGGCAACTGCCAATGATTTTGAGCTCCAGGGGCAGATTGGGAAAGTCATCTCAACGAAGATCGAGAGCGAGTTCTGTTACACCACGGAAGATTGCCAACTGGTGGCGAACCACGAGCGGGACGTCTTGAAGGGCCAGCGAAAGCGGTTGACGTTCGATAAAGTATCACACCTGCAGGATGAGGAAGGCGACACGATCAGCGTTATCCATCCTTATTCAGGACAGGCCATGACGGTTTTCATTACGGACCTCAAGCGGACCTACAGGGTGCCGTCCGGAGTCAAGGAAGAGGCATCCTGTGTGGATAAAATCGAAGGCTGGTATGTGTCGTGAGACTATACAGCAGGCAGTTCATAAGATCTAAGGTTGACCGGCAGATTGCGGCCCGCGGCGAGTCGATGGACGGGATTTTGTGGAGTGTTGAGGCGTCGACCAGGACGTGCCGCGTAAAAATCCAGGGCAGCAACAATCAGATTACGGCCTATTACCCGGAGAACTGGCAGCAGACACCGGCATGGCTGAAACCGGGGAATGCTGTCCGCATTGCATTCAATCGGGGCATCCGGGGGCGGATCGAGGTTGTGGGCTGCGGGTTGATCGTTCCCACTCCGGTGGCGGGCGGATCGGCAGCCCCGACGGCCCCAACGGCGGTTGATGCCATCCTAACCGGCTGCAATCTGGTCCCGGCCTATAATGACCCAGACATGGTCGTCCTGGTGAAGGTCGGCACGTACCGGATCGGCGGCGTCACTTATACCCTTGATGCCATCGCCTGTAATTCCGACGTCTACAAGGCATCGATGGGCGGCGTCATCAATACCATCGCCGGAGCCTTGACTGTCCCGGCTTCCCCGGCTGCCGGTTATTTCCGGTTCGATCTGATCCAGGTGGGGGCGGACGGGGTTCTTGATTATGTAGCAGGGACGCCGTTCCAAACGACTCCGGTTTATCCTGTGGTGAGCGCCGATCATCTACAGGTCGGCGGCGAACCCACATATATTTTCCTGCATTCGGGAACGACGGAAATCACCTCGATCAATATCGCCGGGAAATTCGCTGCACCGGTGGCGAAGAGCCTGTCCGTGTCCCTGGCCCCGGATCATCTGCATCCGGCGGACACCACATCCGTCATCACCATTACGGTCCTGGATCAGTACGGGAATGCCGTTTCGTCCTCGGCACCGTATGTGCTCACCGCCGAGATCTACAATGAGGACAACGGCACTCTCACCGGCGATGACGGCCCCGGGTCGACCGCCACCAGGACCGGCATATTTTCATCAACGACGTTCACTTACACAAAGGGCACAACTGATTTTGCGATCTTCAAGTTTGCGCTGCACGTCAATATCGCCATCGAGGCGATGGCAAGCATCATCTGCTACCCGTCTTAGGAGGACATGATGGAAGAGGTAAAGGGGCTGCTCCGGCAGATCGTGGCCGAGTTGAAGACACTGAACGCTCATGCCGCACAATCGCAGGCCAATGCGGAGGCGGCCATGAGGGCTAACAGGGATCAGGTGAGTCATGCACTTTCGGCCCTGGGGGGGCTCGTTCCCCCGAATATGCGGGACATGGTCGATAAAATGACGAAGGGAGGGGTCTGATCATGGGGAATTTCTTCACGGCCCTTACGGCGGAAACGCTGTGGAAATATACCCACATGAACATTCCGTTCAATGAACTGGATAAGGCGATCACCTATCTTAAAAATGTCATTGTCAGTTGCGATGGGGCGATTTCCTGGAATGCATCCACCGGAACGCTTTCATGGTCGGGCGCGATCCGGATCCACTTCAACACGGCGGCCGGAAACTTGGTTCAAAACACGATCGCTGCCGGGAGCATCGCCCTTACGGACGGCCAATTCGCCTACGTCGATTTGAACGAGTCGGACGGAACGGCCCTAACTGTATCCGCAGGGAGCATCACGACAGGGGCAGCATCGAACATCCTGGCTTACAACCGGCTTGTCCTGGGGTATCGGAATGCCGCCAGCGATGATTTTTACCCGGTTTACTTGAATGCCCCCATCAAATATTCCACTTCCGCCACCGTCAACACCGGCACGGCGACCGATGAGGCCGTCACGCCCGATGCGCTGGCGGGGTCGAACCTGGGGACGAAGGAGATTTATTTCCAGGTCGTCGCTCCGACTACCGATTGTGCTCAGTATGCCTTTGCAATGTCTTCACCGATCCCTTCGTCTCTGGCGGGGATGAATCTTGTAGGTGTCCTGGCCGGGGTAGGGACTCAGCCCGGGACCACCGGGACCATGGCAGTTACGCTCGGGAGAAACAGGCCTGTAACGCTCGGGGACAGTACGACTCAGTTTGACATTACCAGACCTGGGGCGCCGGACGCGAACACCACGCGCTATACATATGATGGAACCGGCACCGACCCGGGAATCTCCTCCTCTGCCGCCTCCCTGCAAGTCAACGATGGTATTTCAATCCAGGCGCAGAATTTTGCGGCAGGAAACAATGGATTCAAGTCGATCACGGCTGTGGGGGCCAACTATTTTGAGACGACCGATGCAGGTTCCAGTGCCGAGGCGAACAAGACTATTGGTACAGGCTCCATCGTTGTAACGAAGAACCGGGGCATGCTGTCAACGATGGTCTCAATTGACAGCCTTGAATTTACCAGCAAGACCGCCGAAACGCCCGCAGTAATCAATACCGACTATGACGATATCGCGGAGGGGGACACACTCAATGCGGTGATCTTGACCGTGCATTCCGGAACGGTGGCAAAGGGCCTCGGGATAACAGCGATCTTCCGGCTGCCGTAGAGGCTTACAGGTTTTTTGCGAGATACTCAGCAATCATGTTGTGCGCGAGGGCGTTTGGGTGTCCGTCATGGGGAATGGAGTATTTGACATGCAGGAGACGCCAATCAGGGATGGCTTCGGTTACGCGGTGAACGGTCATCCCCGCCCGTCGAAAACCTTCCTCAAGTCTTGTGCTGGTCTCGGAATCAACAGGCCAGTAGAGAACAACAAACCGAGCATCCGGCCATTTCTGCTTAACGAGATCTCGGGAGCGGGCAACAATTTTTACGGTCAAGTCAATGTCACCCCCTCCGCCCTGGGCTTTCCATATCCAGTAGCGTCTGCCGATGTTCGTCTTCATGGATTGATCCATGATCCACGACGAGATCGAGCCGTGAAGGTTCCCGGCGAAGTTAACCCCTCCGTTACCGTCAGAGACATAGCGGGGACCGTCCGGATACCACACAAGGTCCCCTTCCACTCTTGTAACGTGATGCGGGATCGCCTGATACACGACGACCTTCGGCGCGACGTTCCCGACAACCCGGTCAGCGATTCCGTGTTCCAGGGCGGACAGCATCTGGTGGGGACCGTAGCCAGAAAAGCCGAAGTTCCAAACTTTGTATCCGGTCAATTCGGCGAATCGATAGGGCATGGATTCGTTATCGTTGACTCCGTCTCCAAAGGTAATGGAGCAACCGAAGAACGCGATTCCTGGGGCGTTGGGGCTTTTGGATGCGGGAGTGATTCGGAGCCCATCGCTCCCGATTGTGCGTTGGGCGTCGTAAATGACCCTCTCTCCGTAGAGCATCCTCACCGTGCAAGACGATCCGGGACCGGGGGCGTATCCGAGAAAAGGAACGTTCGATCTGAAGTAATTCTGATCACAGGTGCCTTCGTACCTCGCCGCCGTCTGCTCGACTTCTCCCCAATACGGCCACAACCATGCGAACCACTCAGCCACCAGCACGACGGCCACGATCAAGACGATGTTGACGATAACCACCTTGATTTTCATGGGGATAGGGTAGCGGCGACCGGGGAGCATGTCAAGTGAAACCGCTAACCTACTGGAAGGTCTGGATCATCATGGGACTGGCTCGTCGGGGCCAGCGGCTATCTCGGGAAAAACTGGATGCCTTGAAGCCTATTAATGAGGGAACGGAGAAGAACGTAGGATAGAAAGAAGCGGACAGCATTCCAGGGAGAGCCACCTCCCCAGACCATGTGTATCGAGCACATGACGGGATGACCCGCTGCCATCCGCTGTGCGTTGGCACGCGCGCGGTTTATAGCAGGGTCCGTCCCGCAAATCAATTTAAGGGGAGGATCTGGTGAAAAGTTTTTTGGCGTACATGGGTGGTAAGTCGTTATTGGCAAAAAAGATCATTCCGAGAATTCCGGAACACAAATGCTATGTTGAGGTATTTGCTGGTGCAGCATGGCTTCTGTTTGAAAAAAACGAAGATGCTTCTGATGTCGAGATCATCAATGACATAAATCTGGATTTGGTTACCCTATACAGGGTGGTCAAACACCACTTGGAAGAGTTTATACGGTACTTTAAATGGATATTGGTTGCGCGTGACGAGTTCCAGCGCTTTTTCAAAGAAGCGCCAGAAACGCTGACAGATATCCAGAGAGCTGTTCGCTTTTACTACCTCCTGAAGTTGGGCTATGCGGCCCGGATCAAATCTCCCTCGTTCTCCATTGCAACAACATCAAAACCGAGGCTTAACCTCTTGCGCATCGAGGAGGAATTGTCAGCGGTTCACCTTCGCTTAACAAGGGTATACATCGAGAACAAGCCTTATGCAGACGTAATCACACGCTTTGATAAACCTGACACCTTTTATTATATCGATCCACCGTATTATGGGTGTGAGGACTATTACGGAAAGGACATCTTCTTCCGGGAGGATTTTTTGAAGCTCAGAGACGTTTTATCCGACATCAGAGGTAAATTCATCATGTCGATCAATGACGTCGATGAGATCCGAGAATTATTTAGAGGCTACAATATCGAATCTGTTCAGACGTCATATTCGGCTGGAGGCGCCAATCATAAGAAGCGGGTGAATGAGCTCCTCATTATGAATTATTGAAGGTAGGGAACGAACAATCAAAAGAAGATTGACACAGTCAAAAGGATTTCGGAAGTGAGTTATGACAGTTTTTGGCGAATCTCACGACGCGCGGCCACAGCTTCACTCCGCGGTTGACACGCGATGAATGCTTCGCTTACCATGAAGTACCAAGCGAGCGAACCGCGTTGTTTCCTTTCTCCCCCCCGTCCACTGAACCAAGTCCGGAACCGTCCGGTTGCATGTCCATCAGCCGGCAAAAAAAGAAATGGAGGTGAACGGAACATGAACGTACTGACGCAGAAGACATGGTCCCCCTATGCCGCCGGTGCCGTTGCCGGCCTGCTCCTGATCCTGTCCGTCTTCCTGACGGGAAAGTACTTCGGAGCCTCGACGACTTTCGTGCGCATCGCCGGTTTCGTCGAGCAGGCGGCGGCACCCGAAAGGGTGGCCGGCATGGAGTACTTCATCAAGGAGAAAATCAAACTGGACTGGCAGGGAATGTTCGTTCTCGGTGTTCTCTTCGGATCCCTGGCGTCGGCTTCCCTGTCGGGGGAACGGCGTGCCGTCCCGGTGCCGCCCATGTGGGAGGCCCGGTTCGGTCCTTCCCGCGCCCGGCGCTGGACAGTGGCCTTCTTCGGCGGGACGGTGGCGATGTTCGGGGCGCGCCTCGCGGACGGGTGACCCAGCGGCCACGGCCTGAGCGGTCTGGCTCAGGTAGCCGTCAGCGGTTACGTTTCCCTCATATGCTTCTTCCTGGCCGGCATCATCGTGGCCGGAATCCTGTACGGAGGAGGTGATCGGCGATGAACGAACTGCTGACCGGAGCCGTTACGGGTCTCCTCTTCGGATTCATCATGCAGAAGGCCCAGGTCATCCGCTACGACAAACAGCTGGGGGCCATGCGTCTGAAGGACATGACCATCGTAAAGTTCATGCTGAGCGCCATCCTGGTAGCCATGGTGGGCATTTACCTGCTCCTGGATCTCGGGATGGCGAAACTCTCCATCAAAACGACGATCCTGGGGGCAAACATCCTCGGAGGGCTCATCTTCGGCATCGGCTGGGCCATCGTCGGCTATTGTCCCACCACCGGCTCGGCAGCCCTCGGCGAGGGGCGCTACGACAGCCTTTTCGGCCTGTTGGGAATGGTTCTCGGGGCGGGCCTCTACGCCGAGGTGTTCCCGTTTCTCAAGGAGACGGTCCTGACCTGGGGCAACTTCGGCAAGATCACGATCCCCTCTGCTCTCGGCGTCAACCACTGGATCGTCATCATCGTCCTGATCGCCGCCTTCCTCGGCGTCTTCCGCCTGTTCGAGAGGAAGGGACTCTGACGGATGAAAGGGAGCGGGCTCGAACCGTCACGGGGAACGATGCGATGGAACGGATTTCAAATCCGTTCCCCCTTTCGCACCTCTTCTCCTGAAAAAAAAGGAAGTCTCTTCTTTCCACGAGCGTCGTGGCGCGGTGGCTGCCACGGGGGCTTCCGCCGTCGCGGCCTTTTTTTCCACGATCCCTCGTCGGCGGCCAGGAAGGCTGGAGGGATGGAAAAAAAGTCCTAATTGCTCCTCTGGAAACCCCCGGTCGCGCCCCCGCGAACGTCGGTCGGGGAGGGGGGCTTCCCGGGGCGCGAATAGCGGCTTTTTCGGGGCACCCTGCCGTCGCAGCGCAGCGGCCGCAAAGGCAATGTCTGAGCGCCGCAGGCGCGAGTTTTGCCTTTGCAGCGGAGCGAGACGCTGCAGGGTCGAAAAAACGCTCCTGAGCGCGAGGGAAGTCCCCCTCCTGTCATCCGACCCCCGATCAGCGGCTGGTTCTGGTTATTAAAAAGGGATTAAGGAAGGGGAACGGATTTGAAATCCGTTCCTCCCGTTTCCCCCATTTCGTCAGATCTTCATGGCCTCCTCGAAGCCCTCGCGGATCGCATCGACGATCTTACGGGGGGCCTTCGCATCGCCGATGGTGACCACTCGGAGCCCGTTGATCCCATCCTGACGCATCAGGTCATCCACCGGCCGCGAACCGACGGCCATGACCACGGTGTCCGCGGGGATGCTCTCCTTCCCGCCGCCCGTCTCCACGATCACCGCGTCGTCTGTAATCTCGAGGAGCTTCACCCCCGGGCGGAGCTCGATCCCGCAGAGCTTCAGGTTCTTCATCAGGACCCACCGGGACGCGCGTCCCGTGCCCGCGGCCATCTTCTCCACCATGTCGATGACGGTGATTTGCCGGCGGTGGCGGTACAGGAGCGCCTGCAGCTCCTCCTGATTCTCCGCCCCGTGGTAGGCCAGGAAGGTGAAGGTCTCCGGATCGGGGATATCCTGGGAGGCGATCCACTCGGCGGTTTCACACCCCACGGCGTTTCCGCCGACCACGACCACCCGCCGTCCGATGTCGGGAATCCTTCCCCGGAGCACGTCCCAGGCACCGACCACGTGGGGCCGGTCGATCCCCGGAACACGGATCTCCATGGGAACCGCCCCGGTCGCCACGACCAGGACATCGGGCTTTCCCCTGCGGATCTTCGCCATGGTAAGCGGCGACTTCCGCCGGATCTTGACCCCCACCAATTTCAGCCTCTTCTCGCGGTCCAGTGACACGCTCCCGAAGGCCTGCTTCCCCGGGGGTGCCGATGCCAGCTCGATCTGCCCGCCCAGGCGGTCCTCCTTCTCGAAGAGGGTGACGTCGTGTCCACGCCCGGCGGCGACGGCCGCGAATTCCATCCCCGCCGGCCCGCCGCCGGCGACAAAGATCCTTTTCGGGACCGCCGCTTTTTCCAGACGAAACTCCCCTTCCCGCCCCATAAGCGGATTGAGGGCACAGCAGACCGCCCCGCCGGTGGCGATGCTGTCGAAGCAGTTCTGGCAGGCGATGCAGTGGACGATCTCCTCCGTCCGCCCCTCCAGGACCTTCCGCGGCAGGTCCGGGTCCGCCAGCAGGGGCCGCCCCAGGCAGACCAGGTCCGCCGCGCCGGACCGCAGGACCCGCTCGGCCAGCTCCGGGTCGCCCAGGCGGTTCGAGGCGAAGACGGGAATCCCCACGCGATCTTTCACCCCCCGGGCCAGGTAGACGTAAGCCCCCGGCGGGACGTGGCAGGTGAGCTGGGGCACGTTCGTCTCGTGCCAGCCGCCGGTCACGTTGATCGCGTCGATCCCCGCCTTCTCGGCCTCCGCACAGAACAGGGCGATCTCCCGGTTCGCGCAGCCCCCGTCCATGAAGTCGTTCCCGGCTACGCGGATCCCCAGGGCCGTGTCGGGCCCGACGGCCTCCCGGACCCGCCGGAACACTTCCAGGCCGAAGCGCATCCGGTTCTCGAAGGACCCGCCGTAGGCGTCGGCCCGGAGGTTCGTGACGGGGGAGAGGAACTGGCTGATCAGGTATCCCGTGCAGGCGATGATCTCGATGAAATCGAATCCCGCCTCCCGGGCGCGGACGGCGCTCCGGGCGAAGGACTCCTTCACGGTCTCGATGTCCTCCGCGGTCATCGCCCGGGGCACCTGCTTCATCAGGCGGCTGGGAACGGCGGAGGGGGCCAGGGCGGGTACGCCCTCGAAAAACGGGGCCGTGGCGTTGCGCCCCGCATGGAAAAGCTGGGTTCCCAATGCGCTCTTCGTGTCCCGGTGCAGTTCCGCCAGGAAGGGCCGGAACTCCTCGATCTGGCGGTCCTCGAACAGCCCCGGCATCCAGGGACCCCCGCCGACGCGGTCAATGGCGACGGGACCGACGATCATCAGCCCGACGCCTCCTTCGGCGCGAGCCCGGTAGAAGTCCTGGTAGCGCCGGTTGAATTCATAGTGATCCGTAAAGTGCATCCCCATGGACGGCATGACCATCCGGTTCGGGACGGTCAGGCGGCGGATTTTGACGGATTCCGATAACTTGACAAATTTCATTGGACGTACTCACTCCTCGATTTTGTTAACAACCTTTTCCATGATCTTTTTCAGTCTCTCGCAATAAGCGCTGAATTCGGTCTCGCCTGCCGGGCAGGGCGCTGCGCCCGGCCGTGACGGCGCTTTCATGCGCCCGGAGAGCATACAGGCTGGCACGCAAAAAAACAAACCGCGAGGCGCAACACTCGTCTTTTTCCCGTCTGCCGATCGGCGATCCGACAAAACGGGGTCCAGTGAGAAACATGCCGGGGGGATGATGTTTTTCCTGCATTGTGCATCATGAACTTCGTGCCGAAAAAAAGGGCGCCGCAGACGCGGCGCCCTTGTCCGGTTACCGGACTTTAAATCCGAAACTGTGACATTTTGCGCAGTAGTCTTCGCCCGGCTTGTGGCCGTGGTGACAGGCGCCGCACGCCAGCTCTCCCTCATGGGATGCGTGGGGATTCGGCTCCACGTGCTGCGTCTTGGCCGCGAGCGCCTTGTATTCTCCGTGGCACCCCAGGCAGGTTTTCATCTCGACGGCCTTGGGCGGGGTTTCCTTGTGGCAGCCTTCACACGGAATCTCTTTTGCCTTGTGCCTGTCCGCCAGAAACTCTTGCTCGGCGGCCCAGGAGCGTTCGCGATTCCATCCGCCGGGACAAAAGGCCGCCATGACCGCGATCAGCAACAGAATGACACCAAGTCCTTTTTTCATGTTCTCCCCCGGGCAGCTCCTTTCCAGGCATCGCCTCTGCCTGCACGATCCTCGCAATCCCCTCTAAGCAGACTCATTTCCAGGGCTTCATGGCCGCGGCGTTTTTCCCGGCAATCCGGCCGAAGACGATGCACTCCGTCAGGTTGCCTCCTCCCTGGTAGACGAACTTCAGGGCGGAGGAGATCTCCCCGGCCGTGAAGAGTCTCGGAATCGGCTTGCCCTCCCAGTCCAGGACTTCGCGCGCGGCGTTGGCGGCGATCCCGCCCTTCGTGTTCGGCCCTCCCGGGTACAGGGGCAGCGCATAGAACGGCGCCTTCTCCACGGGTTTCAGCGTGGCGGCCAGCCTGCCGAAAGTCTCGTCCTTTCCCTTTGCACAGGCCTCGTTGAAGCCCGCCACAGCGGCGGCAAGCTTCTGTGATTCCATGAGTTTTCTGTTTTCCGGGTGGCTCCTGATCTTGTCGGCGATCTCCTCGATGCTGTTCCCGCGGAGGATCCATCCCCTCTGTACGGCGTCCATGTTGTCTTTCGACCAGGGAACGATACCGAAGCCGGCGGTCGAGATCCCGAGGTTCGTGATGGTGACCGTCGAGCGAAGGGTCTCGTCGAAGATCAGCCAGCTCGGCACCCTGGGGTAGATGAGCTCGAGGATGTCGAACTTCACCGCCTCCTTGTAGAAGAAGTAGCGGCTCGGGTCCTTCGTCACGAGATGCTCCGCCGCGTAGCGATTGCCGTAATTGTCGACGACGATCGAATTCGGCCGTCCCACGGCGGGTGTGATCAGACCCGCCTTCAGGCCGTGGTAGCGGACAGGAACGGCCATGATGATTCTGGAGGCCGCCTTCCCCACCTTGGCCAGCCCGGCGCCCGCGGCCATGGCCATGGAAATGCCGTCTCCCGTATTATCCGGAGATCCGTAAAAAGCCCAGCCCTCGGCCCCCGGTCCCTCCAGGAAGGCCTTTCTCATGGCCTTGTTGTACTCGTAGCCGCCCGTCGTGATGATCACGCCCCTCCGGGCTCTCACCGCGATCTCCCTGCCGCCCTTTCCGGTCGCGATCACGCCCAGGATCTCTCCCTTGTCGTTTTGCACGAGCCTCTTGGCGGGCGTCTCGTACATGACCTTGGCCCCTTTCTTCCTGGCCCCCTCGGCCAATACATAGAAGAAGGCCTCCCCGTTCATCTTCTCCATTTTGGGCTTGTTCATGGTCGCTTCGTCGAAACTGGCCTTCCCGGTGAATGTACTCCCGAACACGCGGTACTTGCTGTCTTTCGCCCCCGGGAATTTGGGAAACGCCGCGCCGGCAAACGCCGAAAACGAAACGGTCTTGTACTGCGGATCCAGTTTCATGAGGAAATCGACATTTTGGGGGGAATACTCGGCCCAGGCCTCGGCCAGGCCGTCGGACCATTCCGGCTGCTCCCCCTCCAGTTTCCAGGGAATGTTCTCCCCGCTGAACATGGCCTTGGCGTATTCCTTCAGGGCCGCCCGGTCTCCCGCCGGGTCCGGACAGTGATAAATCCCTCCCGACATCCTGGTGTTGTTGATGAGTTTTGCCTCGGGCTGCTTCTCCAGTACAAGGACCTTCGCTCCGCTTCCGGCGGCTTCGATGGCCGCACAGGCACCGGCACCTCCAAACCCGAGAACGACAACGTCGGCGTCGGCGTTCCATCTCCTGGGTACGCCCCCTTTCGCCTTTGCCTCGGTTGCGGTCAGTCCCGCCAGCGCCAAGGCACCCGTCCCCACGACGGTTCCCTTGATGAAGTCGCGCCTGCTGATTCGCCCCTTTGCCATGGATAGACCTCCTTTCGAACACTGAAAGACCCTACGAAACGGACAACCTTCCCGGCATCCCGGCCAGAGCGAAACCGCCTGCCGTAATGCCGAATCGACTCAGATTGAAAATGCCTGTCTTGGGGTTTTCGGGGGGACAATCCGGAGTTTTTTCCGGGCTGAACAACAATCAGGATGGAACCGTGGACAATGGATTGAACGACATAACGCTGATTCACCGGAATCGGGGAATCGCCGGGAGCCGTAATCTTGATTGATATAACTGCCTTTTACGCCCAGGCAGTATATGGGTAATGGTCTTGGGTGTCAATTTCATTCTGGTTATCGCCGACCGGAGCCCGACGGGCGCCGGCCGGCGGACTGAAATCCGGACCACGTCAAATCCCTGGCGGTTGTCCCCTTCCCCTCACGACCCCCCGCCCGTCATCGTCGAATCCCGTCAGGAAAAATGGAGCACTCCGCTCCTGGCACACCGATTGCTTTTTCCATGGGAAAAAAGAGAGGCTTTTAAAATGACCGTTCAGGAATCCGTGGCGCCACTGGGCGATCTGCTGGAACTGGTGGAGGAAAGACCGGGGAGCTTTGCCGAGCATTTTTCGGTGTCTTCACCCTGGCTGAACAGGGAGACCTCCGCCTGGTACCTGGAGAAGATTTTTCAATATCAGGAAATGCTCGATTACGGCTCCCGTTATGCCCTGTTCTGGTGGCCGTTTTCCGGGCCGGTGCTGTTGCAGCAGGCTCTGTTCAGGACCCTGGTCACGGATCCGATCCGGAAAAACGTCCAGGTTTCCCTGCGCCTGCGGAAGGACCCGGACATGTTCCGGGAGACGGACAACTGGATATCGGAGAAGTACGCCCACCTGACCTGTCGCCTCACGTCGCAGGTCATGTCGGACGACCGCTTCGATCCGGAGAAAGCCCGTCAATTAACCGACACCGTCAAGGGGAGGGAGGTCCTCCGGTTCTTTGTCAGCGAGTTTTCCAAACTGGAAAAAATGTTTTCGTCACAAGGCCTTACGAAGCTGAAGGCCCAGAAGAACCTGGTGCGGAGCCTCCTCGCCGTGATTACGGAGACATCCCTCAACGATTCCGACCTGCCGTTCATGAAATGCCGTCCCGACGGGTCGGCCGCCATGACCTTTCAGGAATACCTGGTGCAGAGCCGGAAACGGATCGAGAACCTCTACCGGGCGGACGCCTTCGATCCCAAGGGTTATTCCGAACGGGCGACCCGCGGCAAGATCGGATGTTCCGGCTATGAAATCCTGGAGGAGTCGCAGATGCACTCGGTGTTGCTCCGCCATTACGCGGTCCCCGAGGGCGTCCGGCCGAACGGCAACGTCCTCTACCTCTCCACGCCCCTGATCAACAAGCCGGAGATCTTCGACCTGGCGCCCGGGAAATCCGTCATCGAGGGACTCCTGGCGGAGGGCTACCATGTCTACATGGTCGATTACGGGCAGCCTCTCTCCGGAGAAGGCCGGCTCGGTCTCGACTTCTACGCCAAGACGGTTCACGACTATTACCTGAACCTGATCGCCATCCGGCACCCCGGCAGCACCGTCGACGTCGTCGGATACTGCATGGGGGGCTCCCTGATTCTGCCCTTTCTGGCCCGCCGCGCCGAGGAAAGGCTGGCCGCCGACATCCCCATGGACATCCGGAAGATCTGCCTCATGGCCGCGCCGGTCCGGTTCGACGACGGGGAAAGCGGCCACGGGCCCATGCGGTCCTACATCCGGAAGCATTACAACTCCTACGTCATGACACAGCTGTTCGGCAGCGCCAGCGTCCCGCCGCAGGTGATCGACGAAGGGGTCAGCGAGATCCAGCCGGGTGTCCAGTACAGCGTGATGATGGGCTTCTACGACCGGGCCATCGACGCCGACGCCATCGCGGACGCCGCGCCGTTTCTGTACTGGCTGACCCACGGGACCCGGTTTCCCGCCAGGGCCCACCAGGAATGGCTGGACAAGTTTTTCATCGGGAACGAACTGATGGACGGCCGGTTCCGCCTTCCCTCGACGGACCCGGACCTGGACGGGAAACCCGTGAACATGGACGCGCTGCGAAAAGCCGACGTGGCCGTCTTCGACTACCGGGGCTCCCGCGACCCCATCGCGCCGGCCGGCTCCTGCATCGCCAGCGAGACTTGGGGCCGGACGGGCAACGGCAACCGGACGATCGAGAAAGACATCGGCCATATTTTCGTCGTCAGCAGAAAACTGCTCTCGGAATTTCTCTCCGCGGTGAAGGATTTCCTGCAGGCATCCGACGCTCCGCCCCAGGCGGAACCGTCCGGAGCCCCCGATCCGGGACATGCACCTTGACACCCATGCGTTCATCTTTTAATGATAAATCAACGTCGGTGAATTCATCTTCCGCCTGCCAATCACCGTGGCGGCACGCCTGAATCCGGTAAACACTCGATTTCCTGCTGATTTCCGAAACAGACTTTTTTTCCGTGGCCGTTCATGAGACCGCCAGACCTTCCATCGGGAGGTACGAAATGGCTGACAACCTCGATGTCATCATCCTCGACGACGACGCGGCCGTCTGCGACGTTCTGACGGAAATCGTCCGGGATTTCCACACTTGGGGGAACGTCCACGCCTTCACGGACGAGAACCTGGCGATCGAGCACTGCCTGAAGAGGGAAGGCAACGTCGCCATTTTTATCGTCGACGTCTACCTGTCCGGCAGGAATGCCTTTTCGTTCCTGGAATCCATCGCGGACAAGTTCCCGATGGCCTGCGAGGACACGATCATCATCACCGGCAACGCCAGCGCCGACGTCGTGAACATGTGCCTGGTCGCCGGAATCAATTATCTCCTGGAAAAGCCCATCCGTCCCTTCGCCCTGCAACTGGCCGTGCGCGCCATCGTGTCAAAATACGTGCACTTCGCCAGAAAACTGTATCTGAACCCCGGCCTGATGGAGAGCGTAGCCAAGTTCACCGACTGATCTCCCGGCAGGTCTCCCGCTGCAGGATCGAGCCGGCCCTTTGCCTTGAACCCCGGATCACTGCTCCGTGCATCCATCGCCGGCCCGGGCTTTCGCATGCTCCTCCGGAGGGGTCGGCAAACGGGGCTGCATTGCAGAAAAAACTGCCTGGCATGTCGTTTGCTTGAAGCATAATCGGGGATAGTTGCCCGTTTTCAGGAATGGATAGACGGACCCATTACGATGGCCACGGAGGTTGATCATGACAGAGAAAAACTCGAACACACTGGCGTTTCATCTCGCTCAGGTGAAGGCGGGGAAACGGCGATTTGAAAACTGCTTTCAGTCCGTGGCCCGGATGATCCTGGATGACGCGAACAGCATCGAAAAGGTGGTTGTAAACGGGAAGAGCACATACGACTTCAAGGTCTTCCGAGTGGGACAGAAGCATGTCATCGGCATGTTCGACGAGATCAACAGCTTCGTCTCCTTCGTCAAGGACGCCGCCGAGGGGGGCTCCTCCAGCGAAATGGCCTTCGTCCTCGTCGGCGAACCCGGGAACGGCAAGACTTTCTTCGTCGACACCCTGTGCTCCCTCTACCGGCAGTTTGTCGCCCAGGAAGGCAACCGCCGCTATACCTTCAATTTCCGGCACATCGACCGCCTGGAAAACTACGGAAAAATCCGGATGATCCAGTCGCAGACCTTCGAAGACCCGATGATCCTCGCAATGAACCTTCATCCTTCCCGCAAGGAGAGCATGGCCTGGCTGTCCGGCGCCATGGGCTTCTCCGACAGCGACGTGGAGCGATTCTTTGCCTCGTATCGGCCGCTGGGCGCCTGCAGCGACTACATCCTCAACGACATCCGGAACGAAACCGAAGGCAACCTCGAAAAGATGCTGGATTTCTTCGAGATCGTCCCCGTCCCCCTGAGCGAAAGCCTCGGCACCATCACCGGGAAATACTCGGCCAAGGACAAGATCACCTCGTCGGCCGTGGACCTCCTCGGAGACGAATCCATCCAGCGCCTGCTCCACCTGAGCGATCCCAACAACCCGTACCGGTTCGACTTGAGGCGCGGTGCCCTGGCCAGGGTCGCCGGCGGGGGCATCCACTTCAGCGACGAGATCTTCAAGAACAAGAAGGATCTCGTGCAGGTCTATCTCGGTGTGATCCAGAACCGGAACATCGAGATGGACGGATTCCGCTGGCCCATCGACACCCTGATCCTCGCCACCAGCAACAACTCGGAGTTCAACCGCTTCCTGGCGGAGAAGGAAGAGGCGCCCATCGTCGACCGGTGCCGGGTCTGCTACGTCGCCCACAACACGAATTACCGGATGCAGAAGCACCTGACCGACTACGCCATCGGCAGCGAGATGAAGACGACCCTGACGAGGGAGCATCTCCACCAGGATCCGAACCTCAATTACGCCGCCTCCCTGGCCGTCGTGATGTCGCGGCTGCCCCGGTCTGAAAAACTGACCTCCATCGAGATGATGAAGCTGGCTGCCGGGGAAGTGGCCGGAGAGAAAAGCATCAAGGCCCTGGCCGAGGTGATCGACATCCTCAACCACGAACCGGATATCACCAAGCGGTTCGGGCAGAAGGGCCTGGGCCAGCGGGCGCTCGGACGCGCGCTCCAGCTCCTGATCGAGACTTCCGAGACGAACGAGGGCCGCTGCATGTTCGCCGAAGACATCTTCAAGGCCATCGAAAAGGTCATTCTCGACTACGTGTCGGACGCGGGGGAGCGGACGAAGTATTTCGACGATCTCAAGACGGCCCGCGGGCTCTACCGGGAGCGGATCATGACGGAGATGTTCAATGCCTACATGGACGAGCCCCACGCGGTGAAGAAGGACGTCATGAACTACGTCAACATGATCATCGGCGTCGACGCGGAGAACCTGGGCCCCGACCGGATGTGGAAGTACCGGGACCCGCAGACGGGGCAGCTCAAGGCCCTGAAGATCGACGAGCGCTACGTCCAGAGCGTGGAAGAACGCCTGGGGCTCAAGACGAAAGAGCAGCGGGAATCCTTCCGGACCTCGATCCGCAAGATTTACGGCCAGAAGATCTCCGTCGACGCGACGTACGACTTCATGGACAACGTGGAGCTGGTGAAGGCGGTCACCGACGTCCGGCTGAAGTCGGACATCGTCGGGGCGGGAAGCCTCATCGGCGCCCTGGCCAACCGGACCAACGAGGAAAACCAGAAGCTCTACGACCGGATGACCAACACCATGCTGGACAAGCTCGGGTATTGCAGAACCTGCGCCCAGAAGACGATCGAATACTTCTGCACCAAGGTCGATGAAAATTAAACCCTTCTCCGACTACGCGGATTTTTCCGAGCTGCAGGAAGACTCCCTCCCGGAGGTGCCCGCCTCGCAGAGGCTCGCCTCCATCGGCGACCTCCTCGAACGGGACAGCCAGCGGGAGAAGGACGGCTTCCCCAGGAAGATCCGGATCGGCCGGATCGTCAAGCCGGGACGCGGCCTGAAGGAGAAGATCGTCATCGTTCCCACGACGGTGGAGGAAAAGTTCATCCACGACACGAGGGAACAGGAGCAGGAAGAGCCGGGACAGTCCGGAGGGTCCGGCGAGGGAGACGAGGGGGAGGTCATCGGCGAGGCCCCCGTCCACGGCGAGAGCGAATCCGGGCAGGGCGGACCCGGCCAGGGAGAAGGCGGCGAGCACGAAATCGAGGCCGGCGCATACGACCTGGGTCGCATCATCTCGGAGCAGTTCGAGCTGCCGAACCTGAAGACCAAGGGCCGGCGGCGCTTTCTGAAAAAGTACAGCTACGAGCTGACGGACCGGCACGAGGGATTCGGCCAGCTCCTGGACAAGAAGGCCACCCTGCGGAAGATCATCGAGACGAACATCGGGCTCGACAAGATTCCCGACGTCTACGACATCGACCTGACACAGCTCCTGGTCTCCCCCGAGGACAGCGTGTACCGCATCCTCTCCAGGGAAAAGGACCTGGAGTCCCAGGCCCTGGTTTTCTTCGTCCGGGACTACTCCGGCTCGATGTGGGGAAAGCCGACGGAGCTGGTCGTGGCGCAGCATGTCCTGATCTACAGCTGGTTGATGTACCAGTACGAGCGGCAGGTCGTCACGCGTTTCATCCTCCACGACACAACGGCAAGGGAAGTGTCCGACTTCTACACGTATTACAGCCTCAAGGTCGCCGGGGGAACGAAGATGGAGTCGGCCTATCGGCTGATCAACGAGATCGTCGAGGCCGACAGCCTGGACCGGGACTACAACATCTACGTCTTCCACGGCAGCGACGGGGACGACTGGGAGCGGGACGGCAAGACGGCCATCGAACAGCTCCGGAAACTGATCGGGTACTGCAGCCGGATCGGGATCACCCTGACCCCGGCTTCCATGGAAAACATGACGACGGCGGAACGATACATCCGGGACTCGTCGATCCTGGAGGAGCATCCCCAGGAAATCCGGCTCGACACGATCGACGAAGACGCGGCGGACCTCCGCCTGATCGAAGGAATCCGGAAACTCATTTCCTGAGTCCGGTTCCGGGGCGGCGAACAGGGACAGGGGCATGGAGCTCATCAGCCAGCATACGAAAGAGATCATGGAAGGCTGCAAGACCAGGGCCCGCGAAGCGGGACTGCGCTTCCAGGACGAGAGCCTCGAGTACATCGTGACCAACCGGGACCTCCTGGAGCTGGGCCCGAAGAACATGATTCCCACCCTCTACGACTACTGGGTTCACGACGTCGAAGTGCTCCGGGAAAAGGGAAAGTACGAGCTATATCCCACCAACCCCTACGAGACCGTCATCAACACCCGGCCGGCCATCTCCTTTTACAACGACAACAACCCCGACTGGCTCAACGTCATGATTTTCTATCATGTCCTGGCCCACATCGACTTTTTCCAGAACAACCTTTACTACCGGAACACCTGGGACGAGGACTTTGCCGGCCAGGCCCTCTCCGACAAGCGGGCGATCGCCGCGCTCCGGTCCGAAAAGGGGCGATGGGTCGATTACGTGATCGAATTCACGAGGGGAATCGACAACCTGGTCGACCATTTCGCGGAACTGTCGCGGATGAGCCGTCCGGCAGGGACGCGGCCGTCCACGCGCCTGGATTACTATTTCGACGTCTTTCTCCAGTCCGGCCATGGCGGCGGCGTCCCGGACTATCTGAAGGAGATCGAGCGCTACAACCAGACCGTCCGGGAATACGACCCGATGGCGGAATCCGTTTTCTTCGCCGAAACCCGGAAGAAGCACCCGGAATTCGACGCCCTGTACGAGAAGTGGAAACGGGAGGAGAAGGCGCCGGCCCAGGACCTGATCCAGCATCTGCAGGAGCACTCGCCCTGGCTGCAGCAGCCCGAAAATCAGTGGATGAAGACCGTCATGGAGATCGTCCGGAGGACGTCTCTCTATTTCCAGCCGCAGATCCGGACGAAGATCCTCAACGAGGGCTGGGCCAGCTACTGGCACGAGAAGCTCTTCCTCTCCGACGACCGGATCCGGGGAAACGAGGTAAACTACGCCCGGGTCAACGCCAAGGTGACCTCCCTGCCCCGGGTGGGCATCAACCCGTATGCCCTGGGGATGCGCCTGTTCCAGCACCTGGAGGAAATGGCCGACAAGGGGAGGATCTCCTACGACTACCAGCGCCTGGCGGACGGCGAAGAGCGCCGGCAGTACGATCAAAATACCGGAAAGGGGCTGGCATTTGTCTTCGACGTGAGGGAGAACTTCAACGACTTCACCTTTATCCACACCTTTGTCGATCAGGATTTCGTGAATGCCAACCGGCTGTTCGTCGCGGGACGACGTCTCAACAGCCAGAAGGGCGTGTGGGAATTCTTCGTCAAGAGCAGGAATGCCGAAGAATACAAAAAGATGATCCTGGAATCCCTTTATCACCCGCCGTCCATCCATGTGGACGAGGAGAAGACCAAGGAGGGCACGCTTTCCCTTCGCCATGTCCATGAAGGGAAGCCGCTGGTCCGGGAGTATATCGCCAACACCATGCTGGGGATCGAATACCTCTGGGGGGGAGCGGTCCGGCTGGAGACGACGGAAGCGGAGGCGGATCTCTCGTCGGCATACGACGACCTGCAGCCGTTCTACATGCCGCAGGCGTCATCGGAGGCGGAGGCGGAAGCACAGAAAGCCAAGCTGCGGCAGGTCGTCTACACGATGGAGAACAGGAAGCTCACAAGGTCCGTGACCTGAAAGCGCTCGTCATGAATACCGAACAAAGCATCATCAGCAGCCTGTCGAAACGGATCGCCGAACGGGGACACCGCGCGGCCGTGCCGTTGACGGACTTCGTCTCTTTTGCCGCCCGGAATCCGACCATGGTTTTCCGCAACACCTTCCAGATGCTCTACGACATGATCCGGAGCTACGTGGGCGAAGGCACTGACGAATATCCCGACGATCCCGAATCGATTCACTACGTCCTGTACGACTGCACGAAACTCTTCGTCGAGGGGACGGACCATCCGTTCTTCGCCGACCAGCTCTTCGCCAACCGCCTGATCAAGCAGTTCGCGTCCTTCCGGTCCGGAAGCCAGCAGAACCGGATCTACATCTTCGAGGGCCCCCACGGGTGCGGCAAGAGCACGTTCCTGAACAACCTCCTCATGAAGTTCGAGCAGTACACAAAGACCCCCGAGGGGACGACCTACGAGACGGTCTGGCGCCTGAACAAAAAGGCCCTGGGCGTCATGACGGGACATGAGACCCCCGTCATCCTGCAGCAGTTGAGGCACCTGGCCGACGAGTCCGACCTGATGCCGAAAAAGCCCACCCGGGACGGCCCCCTGTATACGCCGATGAAAGAATACCTGGAGGTGCCCTGCCCCAGCCATGACAGCCCCCTGATCCTGGTTCCGAAAGCCTACCGGAAGGAGGTCTACGGTCAGCTGATCGAGGATGAGGCGTTCAAGGAGAAGCTGTTCACGGAGAAGCAGTACGAGTGGATATTCCGCGACAGCCCCTGCACCATCTGCGTTTCGCTCTATATGGCGCTCCTGGACATCGTCAATTCGCCCGAGAAGGTCCTCGAAATGATCTTCGCGCGGCCGTACGAATTCAACCGGCGGCTGGGCCAGGGCATCAGCGTTTTCAACCCGGGAGACCGGATCACCAAGACCAGCGTCCTGACCAACGAGCTGCTCCAGAGCCAGATCAACAATCTGATCAAGGACAGCAACCGCGTCCGGTACATCTATTCCCGCTACGCGAACACGAACAACGGCATCTACGCCATCATGGACGTGAAGGACAACAACAAGGAGCGGTTCGCGAACCTTCACGGGATCATCAGCGAAGGCGTGCACAAGGTGGAGGACATCGAGGAAAACGTGAACTCCCTCTTCCTGGCCCTCATGAACCCGGAAGACCGTGTGAACATCGTGGGCACCCAGTCGTTCCTCGACCGGATCAGCTTCATCAAGATCCCCTATGTACTGGATTACAATACGGAAGTAAAAATCTACAAGAACATCTTCGGCGACCGGATCGAGAACATGTTTCTCCCGAGGGTCCTGCAGAACTTCGCCAAGGTCATCATCGCGACCCGATTGAAAGAGAAATCGGACAATCTCCTCGAATGGATCGGCGATCCGGAGAAATACACGCTCTACTGCGACCGGAATCTGCAGCTGCTGAAAATGGACATCTACGCCGGTTTCATCCCGTCCTGGCTGACCCAGGAGGACCGGAAGAATTTCTCGGCGAAAAAGCGGAAGGCCGTCATTGCCGACTCGGAGACGGAAGGCGAAAAGGGATTTTCAGGAAGGGATTCCATCAAGATCTTCGATGATTTCTACTCCGCCTATGCGAAGGAGGGCGCCCTGATCTCCATGGCCATGGTCTGCAATTTCTTCCGTCAGCACCAGAAGGACCATGCCGAGGACATCCCCGAAGGCTTTCTGGATTCACTCGTCGATTCTTATAATTACGCCGTACTGCAGGAAGTCAAGGAATCGCTCTACGATTACAACGAGGAACGGATTTCCAGGGACGTCCAGAATTACCTGTTTGCCGTCAACTTCGAGCCGGGGCGGACGGAAAAGTGTATTTACACCGGGGAAACCATCGATCTGACAGAAGAATTCTTTGCCGGCATCGAGCGCCGCATCCTGGGTTCCCAGGCCGCATTCAATCAGCGGCATGCCTTCCGTAAGGAAACCCAGAACCAGTACACCTCAAAAACCCTCACGCAGGAGATGCTGCTGGAGCGAAAGAGCATCACCGAGACGATGATCTATGCCTCCCTGAGGGAACGCTATATTCACAACCTGAAGG
This sequence comes from Syntrophaceae bacterium, assembly GCA_013177825.1. NCBI lineage: Bacteria > Pseudomonadati > Thermodesulfobacteriota > Syntrophia > Syntrophales > Syntrophaceae > Syntrophaceae bacterium. The sequence continues at coordinate 14,871 of JABLXX010000003.1, read as the reverse complement.
AGAACGTGATGGATCCCTTCCTGAAGAACGAGAATTTCCGGAGGGGCATCAAGGACTACGGCACGGAAGCCTTCAAGACGTACGACCAGCGGATCCGGCACGAGGTCCGCTTCCTCATCCGGAACCTGATGAACCGATACGGCTATTGCGAACAGGGAGCCAGGGAGATCAGCATCTACGTCCTCGACAGCGACCTGGCGAACACGTTCTCGACGCCCTGATGCAGGGCCGGAAAGGGAGTCCTGGGAACGGGGGACAGATTTGAACTCTGTCCCCTTTTTCGTTTTCGAGGTCGTCGGCGGGCCGTTCAAAAATGCCCGGATGCAAGGCCCCCGAAATCCCGAGCCGCGAGGCGTACTACTGGTACGCCGCAGCGACGAAGGATGCAGCACAACGCAGCATCCGGGCTTTTTCGAGGTCGCCTCTAGAAGCCGGAAATCGTTTCGGCCAGTACCGGATCCTCCAGAATCCTCTTGGCAAAGCGGAGGTATTTGCCCACGATTGCACGGACGGCCAACTGCAGCGAATAGGACCGGATGGGCTTTTCAATGAGGTAGGTGATGTTGGAGGCGATGCACATGTTCACGACGTCGTCGCTGGCATGGCCGGTCATGATGATGGCGTCTTCATACGCCATGGGAAACTTCTCGACGATGGCGTCCAGGAAGCTGAACCCCGTATCCGATCCCATGAACACGTCGAGGACGAAGACGGCCACCCCCGCTTTTTTCTGGTAACAGTAGGTATAGGCCTCGTCGACGTTCGTGAACGCCCGGACATCCCCCCAGACATAGAACGACTGGATCATGTCCCTGATCACGGAACAAACCATCGGGTCGTCATCGACAATGATCACATCCAGGCTGTCTGACATGTCTCGCCTCCCTTGTTCGTTGAAAAAGCCCTTGGAAAAGACCGGCCGGCGCGCTTCATGGCTTCGATCCCGGAAATCCGGCTTCCGGACATGTTTGAACCATTCTGATAACGACGTTGCCGACCAATCGGCCGGCGCCAGGAACCGTAGAGAAAAGATGACCGTGATTACAGCGGATATGGACCTGTTGATTGCCGGAAACTATACGAAGAACACCCCCGGGTGTCAATGAATTCCTCGCCTGCGGAGGCTACTGCCGGCCCTCTTTCCCGCACCGCTCCGGACGATGCCCGCGCCTGCCTGCCAGTCGCCTCCTGCATGCTCACGCCAGTGCCAGCACAACCCGGACCGGATCGTCGGACCGCGGATCGCGGACCATGCCCAGTTTTTCGCACAGCCGGAGCATCCGGAGATTGCGCTTCTCGACGTATCCGAAAAATTCCCGCAGGCCCTTCTCGCCGGCGATGCCGATCAGGACGTCCAGCATCTTGTAGGCCAGGCCGCGCCCCTGGAACTCGTCGTGGACGAGAATGGCGAACTCGCAACGCTTCGTATGCGGCTCGATGACGATGCCGCCCGTGCCGATGAGACGGCGCTGCCCGTTCTGCCGGATCTCCGCCACCAGGGTCATTTCGCGGTCGTAGTCGATGTTGCAGGAGCGGGCGTGCTCCATGTGCCCGACGTCCCGGACGGTGTGGTAGTAACGCTCCCGGAGCGTGGCCTCGGAAGCGGAGGCGAACATCTCCCGCTCCAGGGGTTCGTCCTCAGGACGGATGGGACGCAGGACGACTTCCAGGCCGTCCGGGAGATTCCAGCGCATGACGTAGCGGGACGGATAGGGGGTGATGGACAGGTGCGCATAGGGAGACGCGATGGACAGGCAGTCCGGGTCGGGGATGATGCGTGCCCCCAGCGCGTAGGGCGTTCCACGGCTGACAACGATGGGGTTGACGTCCATCTCCATGATCTCGGGGAAGTCCACGACGAGGTTGGAGAAGTTCACAATAATCTCTTCCAGCTGCCGGAGGTCCGCAGGAGGCTTGCCGCGGTACCCCTGGAGCATCCGGAAGATCCGGGTGTCTTCCATGAGCCGGCGCGCCAGGGCCTGGTTCAGCGGCGGCAGGGCCAGGGAAAAGTCCCGGTAGACCCGGACTCCCACCCCTCCCATCCCGAAGAGAATGACGGCCCCGAAGGTTTTGTCTTTCCTGGATCCCAGGATCAGCTCGAAGTCCACGGGCTGGATCATCTTCTGGACCGTGACGCCTCGGATCTCCGCCCGGGGGGCGAACCGGCGGACCCGCTCCATGATGCTCTCGTACTCCTCCCGGAGAACATTGACGGAGGTGATGTTGACCGCGATACCCCCCACGTCCGGCCGGAAGATGACGTCCGGCGAGACGACCTTGAGCACCACGGGATAACCGATCCGCTCGGCCTGCAGGACCGCCTCGTCCAGGGACCGGGCCATGGCGGTCCCGACCGTCCGGATCCCGTAGCTGGCGAGGAACTTCCGCGACTCGTCCTCCGTCAGGACGGTAATCCCGGAGCCGCAGCGCCTGCGGATCAGGTTCCGGAGATGATTCTTGGGCGGCGCCTCCTCCGTGGTCAGCTCCGCCGGCGTCTCGTACAGCAGCTCCAGGTTCCGCTCGTACCGGTACATGTAGAGATACGTGCGGACGGCCTCCTCGGGCGTGTCGTATGACGGCACGCCCCTGCCCGCCAGGAAAGCCCTTTCGCGCCCCTGTTCACGGTCCCCCAGCCAGGTCGCGATCACCGGCTTGGCAACCTTCCCGGCCAGGTCCGCGAGAGCGGCCGCGAGATCCTCCGAACGGATCCCTTCCTGGGGGGTGAAGATGACCAGCGCGCCATCCGTATTATCGTCGCCGATGCATAGCCGCGCAGACTCCACATACCGCTCGACGTCCGCATCGGGGAAGATGTCCAGGGGATTCGCGACGTCGCTTCCCCTCGGCAAAAGGGGCCGCAGAGCCTCCTCCGTCGCCGGCGCCGGCCGGGCGAGCTGTCCCCCCGAGCGCAGCAGCCTCGACACCGCCATCGCGGCGGCCCCTCCGGAATTGGAGACTACCGCCAGCCGCGGGCCTTTCGGCAGCCGCCGCGCATACAGGACGCCGGCCGTGTTGAACAGGTCCTTGATCTCCCCGACCCGGACCACGCCGGCTCTCCGGAAGACCGCGTCATATACCTCCTCGGGACCCGCCAGGGCGCCGGTGTGGGACTTCGAGTCCTCCTCGCCGTCCGCCGGATGCGGGGGCTTGAGCAGAACGACGGGCTTGTTTCTGGAAAAGCCGCGGGCGGCGCTCATGAACTTTTTCACGTCGCCGATGCGGTCCTCCATGTAGATCATGATGCTGCGCGTCCGGGGATCGTTCCCCAACAGGTCGATCACGTCCCCGAAGTCGACGTCCAGCATGGATCCCAAGGAGATGAACATGCTGAAGCCGATCCGGGAGCTCATCCCCCATTCGAAGAGCGTCCTGCCGAAAGCGACTCCCTGTGCCACCAGGGCGATGGCGCCCTCCTCCGGAATGCTCCGGAAGGGCGTCAGGTTCAGCCCCGTTGAGGGCCGGATGAAGCCGAGGCTCCCGGGGCCGAGAATGCGCATGCCGTGCACCTTGCGGACCTCCAGGAGCGCCTCCTCCACAGCGACAGATTCGTTTCGGTCGGGGGAAAGCGGTGTCACGACCAGCGCCTCTCCCACGCCCGCACGCCCGCACTCCGCAGCGATCCCGGGCAGATCGGCAGCCGGGGTCGCGATCACGGCCATGTCGACGGCCTCCGGGACGTCGCCGATCGTTGGATAACACGCGATACCGGAGACGGCCGCCCGTTCGGGATGGACGGGATACAGCCGGATCCCGGAGGCAAGGATGTTCTCCTGGAGGGCGAACACCGGGCTGTCTACCCGGTCCGTGGCGTCGATGACCGCAATGGTTTTCGGTTCGAAAGGATTTCGAATCATGGCTCGCTCCGATGTCCCGTTTCAGAGGGCACGCAGAATATTCCGGTAGAAAGCCGTCTCCCGCTCCAAGATGTTTTCGAGTACCGGCCGGGCGGGGGAAAAGTCCGGCGCCTCCCCCTCGCTGATCCGCCGGAATACCGAGGCCATGTCGTGGTAGAGGCCTTCGATGACCTCCAGGTCCTGCGAGAATCGCAGGTTCCGGAGCGACGGATGCGCGTCCTCCATTTCCTCCAGGAACTGCCGGTAGAGGGTGCGGAAGCCGGCGCCCCCCGTCCCCCGCCGCTCGATGATCTGGTAGGTGAAGCGCGCCGACCACTGCCAGTCCGCCGCCTCCTTCCAGTTGGACAGATCCCCGATCAGCTCCTCCAGTGCCCGGACGCCGTAAGCCACGGGCAGCTCCGGAAGGCCGTCCAGGTTCTCCCCGGCCCACCGGCGGATGGCTCCCCGCACGACGGCCTCGTCGATGTGGAATCCCGAGAGGTCCTCGAGGACGAAGGACCGGTTCCTCAGGGCGAACGGCGGGAATACGGACGTCCGCGCCCGCTCCATGTCCGGGATCGCCACGGCCAGGGCCTCCGGATGGAGGGTGTCCGAGACATAGAATTCCTGCTTTTCGTCACTGTAGCCGCAGATGACCACGGCGTGGCCGGGAAAGTGCTGGTCCGTGTTGAAGTAGGGAAGATCGATGATGTCGGTCTGAACGAGGACCGGCAGGCCCCGGTCCACCGACGCCTTCGCATGGGCCGTTGCCTCCGCGGCGTCGTCCGTCTCCCGCCACCGGAACGTCAGGCTCACGGTCCGGAAGAAATTGTCTTCCAGGTTGAGGTTGCGCATGTGAACCAGGCGGGAGGGGCGCTGATCAGTGACGTGGTAGGAGAAACCCGGCCCCCGCCCCAGGCCGATGACGGCGGGCTCGCTGACCCTGAGGCCGTGAAAGGCCAGGACGTTGCGGATGGCGCTGGAGGCGCAGTGAAATCCCGGCTGATGTCTGTATCCCGCAATGATCGTTCCGTCGAACAAGGCACCCTCCTTATGGTTTTGTTGAGATGTCGAACCGTGCAAAGACGATCCCGCCCTTCCGGGGAATGCGACTTGCCGATCAACCTGATGGAATTCGGAGGAAAACTCAATACAAAAAATCAAACAGGCGGCCAGGCAATCCGCCCGCCGCCCTGTTGTTGATGGCGGACGGTCCGTGGCTCGCAATCGGGGCCTGAGGTTCCGGAAAGGGGTCCGGGGAGAGAAACAAGCCGGCGTGACGCGGCAGTGAATGCGGGCGGCACCGTGTCCACCGGTTTGTCCCCTCGTACCCTGCCCTGCATTTCCGATTGCAGAATCACGGGAAGATGAGTACATTCGAAACGTTCTCTGTTCCAGTACCTTGCATTGGATGAATGCTCCCGCAAGCGAAGACATCGATGGCATGTCCGGACCTTGCCGGGGAATCACGGAGAGGCGGAAGACGATGGGACGGAAACTCTGCATGGCGATTCTGATCGCCGGTTTCATCTCGGGATCCTGGCAGCTTTCCCGGGCGCAGACATACAAATGCGAGGATATACCGAAACAGACGGCCTATTGCACTGTAGACTACAACTCCACGAGCGACAGACCGAGCAATATTTCATGCCGCCCCGCCGGGGGTGCTCCGCCTTCCGACATTGTCTGCAAGATCATCTTCTCGCCGCTTCCCGGCTACACGTGGACGGGGGTGAAGGACTACAACTGGCTCTGCGCGGATACAATCATCATTCCGAACAACCTTTTTCAGGACATGAAGTCTGTCTGTAACAAGTTGTGCGGCGTCTGCAGGGACGGGTGGAATTGACCCTGAATGCCGTCATAACCTGAATGGACGTCGCTCACCCGGATCGTTCCTGTCATGAAACGAAACAGGGAGTCGGGCATTCAACCCGACCCCTTGTTTTTTAGGAAGATCCCCGATGAATGAAATCTCCCCCTTTCTCGGTCTTGTTCACAATGCAGCACTGCTTCTGGCGGTCGCATACTTTTTCGACGTGAGCGCGGCCCGTTGGAAGACAGACCGAACGCTGTTCCCGCAGGTACCCTTCGGCATTGTCATCGGTGCAGTCGGCATCACGGTCATGATGACGTCGTGGGCGCTCACACCGGGACTCATTTTTGACACGCGCTCCGTCCTGCTGAGCGTATCAGGTCTCTTTTTCGGTTCCATCCCCACCGTCATTGCGATGGCGATGACCGCCGCGTTTCGCATTTATCAGGGAGGACCGGGCGCCGTCATGGGCGTCAGTGTCATCGCTGCCACGGGAACGGTCGGGATCCTCTGGCGTCATCTGCGCCGGCGTTCCCTGGCCGAAATGTCATGGCGCGAGCTCTACCTTTTCGGCATCGCGACACACCTTGTCATGCTGGGCCTGACGTTCACGCTGCCCCTGGAGATCGCCCTGTGGACGCTTTCAAGAATTACCCTGCCGGTCCTGTTGATCTATCCTCCGGGAACCGCCTTGCTGGGAATGCTGATGGTCAACCGTCTGCAGCGCGAACAGGCGGATGAGAAACTGCAGGAACGGGAGGAAAAATATCGTTCTCTGTTCGATCATTCAAGGGATGCGATTCTTCTGACCAGGCCGGATGGCTTCATCCTCGACGCCAATCCGTCTGCCTGCGAGATGTTCGGCAGGTCCCTGGAAGGCATTCGGAGCGTCGGGCGAAACGGGCTGGTGGATGTCACGGATCCAAGACTGAACGAGGCCTTGAGCGAACGAGCGCACACGGGCGGAGGAATGGCCGAAATCACGATGCTTCGTGCCAATGGCGACAAGTTTCCTGCGGAAATCACATCGACGGTCTTCGCCGATACGAGCGGACAGCAGAAGACCAGCATGATCATCCGCGATGTCACTGAGCGCAAGCGAGCGGAGGATGCGCTGCGGGAAAAAGAAGACTTGTTGAGTCTGATCACGGAAAACATGTCCGACATGATCAGGATAACCGATTTGCAGGGCCGCAATCTGTATTCGAGTCCGTCTCATTTCAAAGGTCTCGGTTACCGGGCGGAAGATCGGATCGGAAAGTCTTCCTTTGACCTTGTGCATCCCGACGATGTGGAAAGGATGTCGAACGAATTCATAGAGGGTTTTTTCGGCAATCGACGCGTTACCACCGAATATCGGATCAAGCATGCGGACGGCCACTATGTCTGGCTGGAAACGGTGGCGGATCTTCTCAGGGACGATCGGGGCGAAGCGTCAGCCGTAATCATGAGTTCGCGGGACATTTCCGAACGAAAGAAAGCGGAAGAGGGGCTGCATGAATCCCAGAGGAGATTGTCGGACATTATCGAGTTTCTCCCCGATGCCACCCTGGTCATCGACAGCGAAGGCAAGGTAATTGCCTGGAACCGGGCCATCGAAGCCATGACCGGGGTCAAGAAGGAGGAGATGCTGGGCAAGGGTAATTATGAGTATTCCATCCCGTTTTATGGAGAAAGGAGACCTATTCTTATAGACCTTGCGCTGCATCCGGATCCGAAGAAGGAAAAGGAGTATTTAACCGTACGTAGAATGGACGATCTCTTGTTGGGAGATGCGCACACCCCCGCACTCGCTCCCGGAAATGTTCATTTATCCGGAACGGCCTCTGTGCTCAGGGATTCCGAAGGCAATATTGTCGGCGCCATCGAGTGCATTCGTGATTACACCGATCGAAAGAACATGGAGGAGCGCCTGCAACGTGCGGAAAAGATGGAATCCCTGGGAATCCTGGCCGGCGGCGTGGCTCATGATCTGAACAATGTGCTGGGTGTTCTCGTCGGTTACTCCGAATTGCTGTTGCGGGATGTTCAGGAGGGGAGCCGAGCAGAAAAATACGCGAAAAGCATTCTGCAGGGAGGGGGAAGAGCGGCAGCCATCATCCAGGATTTGCTGACCATGGCCCGACGGGGCGTGTCCGTTTCAGAAACGGTGAACCTGAACCGGATCGCGGCCGATGCTTTCAAGACTCCCGAATTCGAGCTTGTCAAAACCCATCATCCCGACGTCCTGTTCCAGAGTCATATGGAAAAGGACCTGTTCAACATCAAAGGGTCGCCCGTTCACCTCAGCAAGTCGATCATGAATCTCCTGTCCAATGCCGCGGAGTCGATACACGGCAAGGGTGTGGTCACGATAACAACGGAGAACCGCTATGTGGATGTAGCCATCCCCGGCTATGAAAACACCCGGGAGGGGGAGTATGTCGTTTTGACGGTTACGGATACGGGCTCGGGAATTTCTCCGGCAGACATGGAACGGATCTTTGAGCCGTTCTACACGAAGAAGGTCATGGGCCGGAGCGGGACGGGCCTGGGGTTGGCGGTCGTCTGGGGAACCGTCAAGGACCATGGCGGATATATCGATGTCCGGACGGAAGAAGACAAAGGCAGTTCGTTTGTCCTGTATTTCCCTGTGACACGAGAGGCCCTGTCGAAAACGGATCAGGCTCTGTCCGAAAGCGAATATCGGGGCCGGGGCGAGAGCATTCTGATTGTCGACGATGTGGAAGAGCAGCGGTCCCTGGCTGCCGTGATTCTGGAAGGCCTGAGTTACCGTGTGGCATCGGCGGCGAGCGGCGAGGAGGCCGTGGAATATCTCCGGACAAACAAGGCGGACCTGATCGTCCTGGACATGATCATGGATCCGGGAATCGACGGCCTGGAGACATACTGCCGGATTCTTGAAATCAGGCCGCGGCAGAAGGCGATCATCGTCAGCGGCTTCGCCAGGACCGAACGGGTAAAAATGGCCCAGGCCATGGGAGCGGGGGAATACGTGATGAAACCTTATGTTATCGAGAGATTGGGCATGGCTGTCAGGAAAGAGCTTGATAAGATGTAGCCGTCATTCCTTTAAAAACGGCCGGCATTGACTCCGGCCGTTTGTTTTCTTATACCTGTTGGGCAGGTTATTTCTTGTCACGGATCTTGGCATGGCACTCGCCACACTTGCCTTTGATCTCTCCCAGCTTGACATTCACGGTTTTGCCATCCCCTTTGCCGGCTGCCGCAGAGACGTCTTTGGCCAGGAATGAAATGGCCAGAGTCAGTTCTTTGGCAAGGGGGTTTGGAAGATTTTCACCAGCTTTCCTGGTCTGGACCGCCAATGCGTCTGCATCCCTGGCAACAGCTTCAAACCTGTCGGCACGAAGATTTTCGCTCATTGCGGTCAGCCAGGCTTGTCGGGCCTGCATGATCTTCTGAGCAGGACGAAGTTCCGGTTTGGTATCGTCGGCAGCAAAGGCAATAAAAGTGACGGCAAAGAATACGACGGCTAGCGCGGCAACGGTCTTTTTCATCGGACGCTCCTTTCAGTATGATGTAATGGTTGGGTTTAGTGAAAGTGACGTCGACCAGAAACGCTCTGTCTTGTTGCAGGATGGTACGATTGACCGCTTTGAGTGTCAAGGAAGAATGGCATCCGTGTGAGAAGAACTCCCCTCCCAGAGCGAAGCGCACCCCAGCCTCCACACAGACTGTCCGGCACGCATTTTATCCGGAGAGAAAGTCAACATTCTTGTCTTGGAAAATGCAGGCTGTTTTTCTATAGTGCCCCTTCCGAAGGTCACGTTTTCGGAGATGCGAATAGACCATCGTTCCCGTGCGAAAGGAGACAATGCTCATGTCCAAGGTCGGTCTATGTGTGGCTGAAACGGTGATCGCGTTTACCCTGCTGGTCCTGGCGACCTACTGGATGAAGAGAAAGGGCGTGCTGAAGCAGGAAGACAGTCCTGTGTTCGCGAGGCTGCTCACCCAGGCCGTGCTGCCCGCCACCATCCTGTACCAGCTGTGGACACATCCCATGTCGAGCGAAAGCTTCACGCCCGTGCTGGTCATGTTCCTATCGGGAACGGCCGCTCTCGTCATCAGCTGGCTTGCGGGAGTCCTTCTGAAATTCGACCGCGAGAGCACGGGGGCGCTGATGATCGTCTCGTCTTTCGGCTCCTCGGCACTGATCGGTTATCCCATCATCCAGTTCGCCTTCGAGAACAACACCTGGGCGCTCGCCGAAGGCATCGTCATCAGCGAGCTGGGCGTGGGCCTGCCGATCTTTATCTTTTGCCCGGCCGTGGCCATGTACTTCGGGGGGACCTTCCGGGGGACGGAGGACCTGAAAAAACTGGCGAAAGAGTATTTCACGTCGCCCATATTGATCGCGGTCGTCCTGGGGCTGGCCGGAGCCCAGATGCGCATTCCGGACGGAATGCCGGTGGTCGATACGCTCAGGGAAGCCCTGAAGATGGCCCAGGGCGCGACAGTGGTGGTTTCCGCGATCATTTTGGGCCTTCAGCTTTCCGTGCAGCCGCCGCGCGGCTTCTGGGCGCTGATCGTGGTGTCCATTGTCGTGCAGATGCTGTTTCAGCCCTGGATGTGCAATACGGTGTCGAACCTCCTGGAGGTGGGGGCGGAAAACAGGCAGATCCTGATCCTGATCAGCACCATGCCCGCCGCGATCCTGGGGCCCGTTTTCGCCTCACGCTACAACTGCGCGGCGAAAACCGCCACCATGCTCACCTTTACGCATATCGTCATCAGCCCGGTACTGGTACCGGCCGTTTTCTCGTCTCTTGCCTAGCCGCCGGACCCCTTTTTGGCATGCGAGGCGATCTTCGACTCGAGCGCGGGACCTTTGGTTCCGGATCCTTTTGCTATCTTGCCGTTACAAAACTTAACAGAATATTTGAAGGAAGCATCTTGACGGATATTTCAGGTTTGGTATGAATGCCCACAGATTCGTTCCGGACGTTCTTCTTATCCACGTTATGTGTTCAAAACCCTGGAACGCGATTCAGAAAGCCCGGCCATGCGGGAACATGGTTCGGGCTTTCGCTTTTCTTGCCGTGTTGAATCCACTCCCTGCCTTTCTGATCCGAGCTGCCGTATCCCGCCGGGGCTCTCCTTTACCAAAGCGCCCTCCACTCACATTGAAACCCGCGGCTCTGATCTGCCCCACATTTATTTATCACTTAGAGTTGATATTCTGCTACGTTGGGGCACCCCCCATCGGCGGGCGAGTCGGCATTCATAGAGCGGAAAAAGGAGGAGACGATCATGAAGGGAGTCAATTTGGCGAGTTATCTGGAGCATTCCGTACATGCCCACCCAGGGAAAGCGGCTTTGATCTTCGAAGAGGAGCGCTGGACGTTCAGAGAGTTTGACGCCGAAGCCAACCGGATCGCCAACGGTCTTGTGGATCTAGGCGTTGAAAAGGGGGACCGGGTGTCGCTCTTTCTTCCGAACTGCCCGGAGTTCCTATTCTGGTATTTCGGCGCCCTGAAGATGGGGGCCGTCGTCAATCCGATCAATACGATGCTCAAGGAGAGGGAACTGGAATATGTGATCCGGGACTGCGCTCCGAAGGTCCTGGTTACCGCGGAAGAACTGGCGGCAGTTCCGCGTCACGTTTATGGACTGCCTGGGATTGGTATCAAGAAGATGATCGTGGTCAAAGGGAAAGACGAAGACGGGATCCTCGCCAACGAAACGTGGGTGAAGCGATATCCCCCGATTTTTAATATGACTTCCGTCGAGCAGGACGATCTCGCCGCCATCCTCTACACATCCGGAACGACGGGGCAGCCGAAGGGCGTCATGCTGACCCATTTGAACCTCTGGACGAACGCCCGGCATTGCGCGGACTGGGCGGAGACAACGTATAACGACATCACCGTCTGTGCCCTCCCGCTTTTCCATTCCTATGCCCTCTCCCACGTTGTGGGCGAACTCTTCATCGAGGGCGGGGCGGTGGTCTGGCTGAAGCGCTTCGACCCGACGTCCTTCCTGGAAGCCATGGCCAGTCATCGTGCAACTGCCTGCCATTGCGTCGCCACGATGTACTATGCGCTGGTGAACCATCCCAACGTTGATGAGTACGCCCGGAAGATCCGCCTGCGGTACTGCGTGACCGGCGCGGCGGTGACCCCCGAGCCGATCCTCCAGGCCTGGAACGCCAAGTTTACGCCCTTGAGTGAGGGGTACGGCCTCACCGAGGCGTCGCCCGTGGTGTTCATGAACCCGCTTCCCGGAAAGGGCGTGCAGAAGGTTATGTCCTGCGGTGTTCCCATTGTTCCGGAAATCAAAGTCGGCGTTGTCAACGAAGACGGCAAGCCCGTGGCTGTCGGAGAGGTGGGCGAGTTGATCATCCAGGGGCCGAACGTAATGAAGGGGTACTGGAACAAACCGGAGGCAACAGCCAAAAGCCTCCGGGACGGGTGGCTCTATACGGGGGACATGGTCAGTTTTGACGAGGACGGTTATTATTATATCCGGGACCGCAAGAATGACATGATCAACCGCTCGGCCTTCAATATATATCCGAAGGAACTCGAAGACGTCCTCTATACCCATCCGGCCGTTGCAGAGGTTCAGGTCGTCGGCATTCCCGATCTGGTCAAGGGAGAGGAGGTTGTGGCCTGCCTGGCTCTGAAGCCGGGAAATAAGACTACCGAGGAGGATGTCATCCTGTTCTGCCGGAAGAACCTGGCCTCATACAAAGTGCCGAAGTACATCCGCTTCTTCGAGACTTTGCCGAAAACGGTAACGGGAAAACTGGAGAAGATGACCCTGCGGAAGATCCTTCTGGAGGAGCAGGGAAAGCAGTAAGGCGAAAACGAGAACAATTTAGACATTTTTTACACTTCAGAAAAATCAGGGGGTCAGGCTATCTGCCTGACCCCCTGATTTTAATGGTGGGCGATCCGCGACTCGACCGCGGGGCCTTTGGTTCCGGAGACGGATCCAGGGGGCGGAACACCCACGTGGAAATTCTCATGTATCTGATTTTTTGGGGTCAGCGTGTAGAAACACTAGAAGCAATAGAAACAATCCTTGACACATTTTGTCACAAAACCCAAAGGGGGAGGTCGCCATCCGGCCTTCGCTTTTCTGGACCTCCCCTCCACTTCCCCTCTTACAGTGCAATCTCTTTAGCAGATTCACCTTGAGAGTCACCACCGGGGACATCATAGGGTCTCTGTTCGAGGGGCGTCCCATCAAGGCTATCCATATCCCGCTGTTGTTTCATCCGGTTGCCCGGTGACGGCTGTTGTGTGCAGGTCATGAAACAAGCCTTGGATGTGGCTAAACACCGGATGAACTATTGATCAGGATGGCAACGGAGTTCCGGAAATCACCTGTTTGAATGGCAGAATCTCGCGACTTCTTTACCAGCTAGTTGATTGGTCATGTCCGCTTTCAGTGTGGATTTCTCAAAAAAATATTTGTAATTATGAGCATCGGAGAAGGATGTTGACTTAGCAGAATGCCAATGCTGGATGTTCATATCATTCGGGCGCAGGTCAACTATGAGATCTTCCGGTGCTTCCAGAACCGAACGTCGGGATCCCATCCACGAAGCGGTATATTCAAATCGCGTTTGTTCTGCAGAGAGCCCGAGGATTAAGACGTAGCATAACATGGCGATGGCGATGCCGAAGTCGTACCCGACGGCAAATCGGAAGAAGGAAACAACGAGATGCACTCGGACCGGAGCGTCACGAATGTCCCCTTTGACCAGATCCAGGTCGGTGCGGCCGAGGAGTGGACCGTCGTCCTGAACCGGACGCAGGTCGACCTGATGACTCTCGTCTCCGGGGATAATGAGTCTCGCCTACGATGAAGTCGCACCGGATCATCTGGAGCTGAGGCGGCGGGACGTCTTTGTGAGCCTTTTCCGGGCCTGCAACACCTGTGGTCCTGTCACCTGCGCGGTCGTGCATCCATGCGATGCGGATTCCCTGGGCGGAGCAATGCTGGCGGCCCGCCGCGGTATCATTGTGCCCACCCTGGTCGGTCCGGAGGACAAGATCCGGCATATCTCTGATGAGGCCCGCATCGACCTTGACAATGTCCGGATTGTTTCCGTCCCCCACAGCCACGCAGCGGCGAGCAGGGCTGTCGAGATGGCCCGCGGCGGGGAGGTGGAGTCGATCATGAAGGGAAGCCTGCACACGGAAGAACTCATGGGAGCTGTCGTATCCTCCACCTCGGGGCTCAGGACTTCGCGGCGGATAAGTCATGCCTTTGTATTGGATGTCCCCACCTACCCCAAGATGCTCATGATGACCGATGCGGCCGTTAATATCGCTCCCTCCCTTGAGGACAAGCGGGACATTGTCCAGAACGCCATCGACTTGGCACAGGTCTTGGGAGTACCGACACCCCGGGTGGGCATTCTCTCAGCCGTGGAGACGGTCACCTCCCGGATTCCTTCCACCCTGGACGCGGCGGCCCTTTGCAAGATGGCCGACCGCGGACAGATTCGGGGCGGCATCCTGGATGGCCCTTTAGGTTTTGACAACGCCATCAGCGCCCGAGCTGCAAGAACCAAGGGCATCGAATCTCCCGTGAGCGGCGAAGCGGACATCCTGTTGGCCCCCGATCTCGAGTCAGCCAACATGCTTCTCAAGCAGCTTACATACCTGGCGGGCGCGGAGGGTGCGGGAATTGTTCTGGGAACCCGGGTTCCAGTCATCCTTACCAGCCGGGCAGACTCGGTACGAACGCGGCTGGCCTCTGCAGCCGTCATGGCCGTCATCGCCCAGGCAGGGCGGTCCGGCCGACACCCCGCCATATCTTAGGAGGACAACTTGCAACCGGACCTTGGAAGGCGGCGGCCGTGAAATTTCTTTCCTCCGAAATGAGAACCTTTTTAAGCTTGAAAGAACCTGCCATATGCCTCTCAACCAGTGCCTAGAACCAGCCGCTAAGTCCATTGGGCACAGCATGGCTTTCCGCGGTCCCATAGGCAACTTCATTCTCATGAAATACTGTCTTTAACCCCATCACACATCCGCCATCCAAGCGCCTTTGATTGACTTGATGGTTCTCCGTATGTAAAATTCAATTCCGCTCTTTTCTCGACAGGAGGATGCCGACAATGGAAACCCTGCTCTGCAAACACTGGCACCATTGCCGGTCCGGGGACGTGGCCGATTTCCTGGACACCGACCCCGAACGCGGGCTCTCGGTGTTCGAGGTCCGGCACCGCCAGGAGAAGTTCGG